>NZ_JACDDD010000113.1 GCF_013817205.1 Polaromonas sp. | reverse complement strand
CCACAACACCCTCCTATAGTCACCCGATTGGTACCAACGCGTACCAGCATCCCCACCGGACAAAGCCATGAGTGAACTTGTTGTGCGCCGCCTGCTGATCGATCTTGAAACGCCGCTACCCCGCCATTGGTGCGCTGGCGACGCCTTTCGCACGGCGTTTTTCAACGCACTGTCCATGAGCTTCCCGGTTGGCGAGCAGTTCTTTATTGACGCGGTGCGTAACGGCTACCGGGCCCTGCCCGCGCCGCTGCAGAGCGAGTACAAGGCCGAGGTCCAGGGTTTTGTCGGCCAGGAGGCGACCCACCGCCGCATCCACAGCCTGTTCAACGGCCACCTGGACAAGCAGGGCCTGGTCAACGACTGGGCGCCGCGCGCAGAGCGCAACATGCAACTGCTGGCCGGCACCAACCCGCTGCACGCGCTCGCCATCACCGCCGCCAACGAACATTTCACCGCCATTTTTGCCGAGTGGCTGCTGCGCAACCCGGATCTGCTGGCGCCCTGCGAGCCGCGCCTGCAAACCATGTGGCTATGGCACAGCGCCGAGGAGTCCGAGCACAAGAACACTGCATTCGATGTTTACACCGCGTTGGGCGGCAACCAAGTCTGGCGCCTCAAGTGGTTCCGCCGTATCACCATCATCTTCCTGAGCGACACGCTGCGACAGACTCTGAACAACCTGAGCCACGACGGCACGCTGTGGAAGTGGTCCACCTGGACCAGTGCCGCCAGCTTCCTGTTTGGCAAGCGCGGGCTGGTGCGTCAGACCTTCAAGCCCTGGCGCGCCTACCTGCGCGCGGATTTTCACCCCGACCAGCAGGCCACCGCACTATCGGCAAGCTGGCTGGCAACCAACAATGACCAGTACGTGCAGGTCGGGGCTTAGCCAGTCAAAGCAGGCTTTCGGGTACAAAGGTCCCCAGTAGCCGGTTGTAAACGCGCTGAAACCAGCTCGACTCGGGCTCTGTTGAAAGCACCACTTCCTTGTCGTCGTCCACGGTCAGCCATTCGATGGTGCGGGCCGTGCCGACCAGCCGGAGCCGGTAGGCGTTTTCCAGCCTGCTGATGTTGATGATGCGCAGCATCTCACGCGCGAGCTGAGGGCTATCCACCATGATGCCGAGTTCGGTGTTTTTGGTGGCCGAGCGTGGATCCAGATTGACTGAGCCGATGAACATCATTCGCTTGTCGATGACTGCAGTTTTGGCATGCAGCCGACCGAGCGAGCTGCCAAACAGTCCGGGCCGCTTGTTACGTATGGTGCGGGCAGGGCTTAACTCATACAGGTCAACACCGGCTTGCAGTAGTCGCAGGCGGTAACGCACATAACCCGTATGAACGAGCGGCTCGTCCGTCGCAGCGAGCGAGTTGGTCAGCAAGGTAAGCGCCACGCCACGCTGGCGCAGCTCCTCGAAAGCAGCCATGCCTTTCTCACCTGGCACCAGGTAGGGCGAGGTCATCAGCACCTCACTCTCGGCAGCGAGAAGCTGGCCCCAGACCCGCATGGTGACGCTGGTGGCCAGTGCCTCTGCTTCGGTCATGGACCGCAGCTTGTGCGGCGGGTCGGCGACTGCCATGGCGCGCCCCCACAGAAAACCCACCCGGCCAGCAGAGAGTTCCTCGCCGATGGGACCGTAGCCGAGCACGTCCGTCGGGGGCAGATCCAGGCGGGTTGGCGGGCCCGCCATGTCCACCGCGTCGTCAAAATCGCTGGCGATAAGGGCGCGGGCGTCAGGGGATTGCACGATCGAGGCAACCGGGTACACCTCTTCGCTGTTCCAGTAGGCGTCAAAAATGGCGGTCAGCTCGCTCATGACCTGACCAACGACCAGCGCATCCATGTCAATAAAATTCTGCGCGGCTTTCAGAGCGAAGTACTCATCCGCGATGTTGCGACCGCCGGCCACGGCCATCACGCCGTCGGCGATGAACAGCTTGTTGTGCATGCGGTGATTGAGCCGCGGAAAATCAAATGCTGACGCGACAAAACGTCCCGCGAGCTGATCGCGCGCGCAGCAAAATGGATTGAACAGCCGCACTTCGATATTCGGCGTCGCTCCCAGCGCCAGCAACAAGCGTTCGGTACGGGCGGTGTGGAGATCATCAACCAGCAGCCGCACGCGCACACCGCGCTGGGCTGCTTCCTTGAGCGTGCGAAGCAGCAATCGGCCAGCTCCGTCGTTTTCAATCACGTAATACTGAACATCCAGTGTGGACTTTGCACGCCTGGCCAGCTCCAGTCGCGTGTCGAGTGAATACACCCCAAGCGGCATCAGGCGAAACCCGGAATGCTCCCCCGGAGGCGTAGAAGCTGTGACGATTTTCGCCAGGTCTCCCGACGGATCCACCTTGAAAGCGTAAGTGGCGGGCATCTCCTTGACCCCAGGCAGGCTACCGCAGGCCGAGATGAGGGCGGTGGCACCCAACAGCAGCGCGCGACACAGCAGGCGCGAAAAACTACGTTGCAATAAGATGGTGGACATCATTTTGGGCGATCTCCATGAAGCTGCTGGCAAGAAAAATACTGTTGACAGGTGTCATCATGCTCGCTTCTGCGCCATTTATTCCGGCGCAGGCTGCACTTGACATTGGCGATGCCGCCCCGAAGTTCAGCGCGCCGGCCGCTCTTGCCGGGAAAACCTTCACCTTCTCGCTGGCCACGGCGCCGACCAAGGGGCCGTGGTGGTTTATTTTTCCCGGCGGCATTCTCGGCAGGATGCTCCATAGAAGCACACGCCTTTGCTGAAGCCATCGAACAGTTCACCGCGCTGGGCGCCAGCGTCATTGGTGTTTCCACTGACGACATCGACACCCTTTCCAAGTTTTCGAGCCAGGCCTGCCAAGGAAAGTTCCCCGTCGCCTCGGACGAAACCAAGACCATCAGCAAGTCGTTTGATGCCTTGATGCAAACCCGGCCCGACTATGCCAACCGCATTTCCTACGTGATCGCGTCCAACGGTTCGGTGGCCTACTATTAACAGAGCCTCAACCCCTTCAAACATGTCGAGAAAATGCTGGCGGCGATCAAAGAGTTGCCGCAAAGCCGCGACAGAAAATAGCTGACGGGCTACCCTGCCGGGTCCGGGCACCCTCTGCCTCAGCTTCTGCGCCAAAATGGCATCATGCAACTCAATTTCATCGCCAATGCCCCGGTACGCTCGGCTTCCGGCAAGACCCTCCCCGTCATCGACCCCTCAGATGGACAAGTGTTCGACGAGATCCAGCGCAGCAATGCACAGGACATCGCCGACGCGGTCCAGGCCGCCCGCGACTGCTTTGACAATGTCTGGCAGAAGGTCAGCGCGGCAGAACGCGGGCGCCTGCTGATGGCCCTGTCGCGCAAGATCGCAGAACACGCCGATGAGCTGGCCGCCATCGAGCAGCGCGATTGCGGCAAACCGACCAAACAGGCCAAAGCCGACGCCGCCGCGCTGGTGCGTTACTTTGAGTTTTACGCCGGCGCCTGCGACAAGCTGCACGGCGAAACCCTGCCCTACCTGGACGGTTACAGCGTGATGACCTGGCGCGAGCCACACGGCGTGACCGGCCACATCATCCCGTGGAACTACCCGATGCAGATTTTCGGCCGCAGCGTTGGCGGCGCATTGGCGGCGGGCAATGTCTGCGTGGTCAAGCCGGCCGAAGACGCCTGCCTTTCACTGATCCGCGTGGCGCAACTGGCGGCCGAGGTGGGTTTTCCGGCAGGCGCGATTAACATCGTCACCGGTTACGGCCACGAGGTCGGTGACGCTCTCGCCCGCCACCCGGGCATCCAGCACATCAGCGTTACCGGCAGCCCGACCGTAGGCACATTGATCCAGCAGGTAGCTGCTGAGCGCCATTGCCCCGTCACGTTGGAACTGGGCGGCAAAAGCCCGCAGATCGTTTTTGCCGACGCCGATCTTGATCAGGCCATCCCGGCGCTGGTTAATGCCATCGTGCAGAACGCCGGCCAGACCTGCTCGGCCGGTTCGCGCCTGCTGGTGGACGAGCTGATTTACGAGCCTCTGCTGGAGCGTCTCGGCCAGGCCTTCGAAAAGCTGCGCGTCGGCCCGGCCACCATGGACCTGGACGTCGGCCCGCTGATCCGCCAGAGCCAGCAGCAGCGTGTCTGGGATTTTTTGAGCGACGCGCAGGTCGCGGGCATCCCCATGGTGGCGCAGGGCCAGGTCGTCGATGAAGCGCCCGACACCGGTTTTTACCAGGCTCCCACCCTGCTGCGCGACGTGCCGGTGAACCACCGCTTGGCGCAGGAAGAAGTGTTCGGCCCGGTGTTGTGTGCCATGAACTTCGAAGATGAAGACCACGCGGTAGCACTCGCCAACGCCACGCAGTTCGGCCTGGTCGCCGGCATCTGGACCCGTGACGGCGGCCGCCAGTTCCGCATGGCCAAGCGCGTGCAAAGCGGTCAGGTTTTCATCAACAACTACGGCGCCGGCGGCGGTGTCGAGTTGCCCTTCGGCGGCGTCAAGTCATCGGGTTACGGGCGTGAAAAAGGCTTCGAGGCGCTGTACGGCTTCACCACGCTGAAGACGGTGGCGATCAAACACGGCTGAGCCAGTCCGGTAAATTGAAGCCAAAACGGCTCTTGGCCCTTGTCCAATGGGCGCAGGCAGCTACACATTCGATAGCATTCAAGGAGACACCATGCGCGTGAACAACAAATCCATCATCGTCACCGGCGCCGGCGGCGGCATCGGCGAAGGCATCGCCAAACGGCTGGCGGCTGAGGGTGCCCAGGTCATCGTCAACGACATCAACAGCCCGCTGGGCGAAAAAGTCGTGGCCGACATCGTGGCTGCCGGCGGCAAGGCCTCCTTCTTCAAGGCCGACGTCACCAAAACCGCCGACATGAAGGCGCTGGTTGGTGCCGCCGTGCAGCGCCACGGCAAGCTCGACGTGATGGTCAACAACGCCGGCTGGACGCATTTGAACCAGCCCGCGCTGGAGACCACCGAAGAAGAATTCGACCGCTGCTACGCCATCAACGTCAAAAGCATCTTCCTGTCCACCATTCACGCGGTGCCGGTGTTTCGCGCGGCTGGCGGTGGCAGCTTCATCAACATCGCCTCGACAGCCGGCGTGCGACCGCGGCCAGGATTGAGCTGGTACAACGGCTCCAAGGGCGCGGTGATCACCACCTCCAAGTCGCTGGCGGCCGAACTCGGGCCCGACAACATTCGCGTGAACTGCATCAACCCGGTGTTCAACCCGGATACCGCGCTGTCTACCCAGTTCGCTGGCGGCACGGTCGCCGGCCCGGAAGGCGAAGCGCGCCGCGCCAAGTTCCTGTCCAGCATTCCGCTGGGACGCTTCTCGACGGCGCTGGACGTGGCCAACGCGGCGCTTTACCTGGCGAGTGACGAAGCGGCCTTCATCAGCGGTGTGTGTATCGAGGTCGACGGCGGAAGATGCGTGTAGCCCCCACGGTCGCTCGCTTCGCGTAGCTCTCTGCCCCCGAGGGGGCGCTGCGCCCCGGACTGGCAGAGCCAGATCCGCGGCCCTTGCTGGTAAAGACAAAGCCCGGAATAGCGCCCGGCGCCTGGGGGCAAGGCCCTGGCTTTCCCGGGGAGCCGCGCCAATGGAGTAAATTCTCCCTTGGACCTTCGCACCATGGACAAAAAAATCATCCCCCTTGCAGACATGCGTTACGCCGCACGCGTGCCGCATGTGCCTGCGCATCTGCAGGCGCCCACCGGCCTGCTGGCCGATACGCTTGCGCGGCCCCTGCACGATTTGCGCATCAGCGTGACGGACCGTTGCAACTTCCGCTGCAGCTACTGCATGCCCAGCGAGGTCTTCAACAAGGACTACGCGTTTTTGCCGCAGACCTCGCTGCTGAGCTTTGAAGAGATCACGCGCCTCACAAAAATTTTCGTGGCGCATGGCGTCGAGAAAATCCGTCTCACCGGCGGCGAGCCGCTGCTGCGCAAACACATCGAAGTCCTGATCGGGATGCTGGCAAAAATCCAGACGCCGGGCGGGCAGCCACTGGACATCACCCTGACCACCAATGCCTCGCTCTTGGCAAAAAAAGCCCAGTCCCTCAAAGATGCGGGTCTGCAGCGCGTGACCGTGAGCCTGGACGGACTGGACGACGCGGTGTTCCGCCGCATGAATGATGTGGATTTCCCGGTCGCCGACGTGCTGCGTGGCATCGAGGTGGCGGAAAAAGTCGGGCTGGCGCCCATCAAGGTCAACATGGTGGTCAAGCGCGGCACGAATGACGCGGAGATCCTGCCCATGGCCCGCCACTTTCGCCACTCGGGCGTGGTGCTGCGTTTCATTGAATACATGGACGTAGGCGCCACCAACGGCTGGCGCATGGACGAGGTGCTGCCTTCGGCCCAGGTCATCGAACGCCTGCAGGCCGAATTCCCGATGGAAGCCCTCAGCGCCAACTACCTCGGTGAAACTGCGGAGCGCTGGCGCTATCTGGACGGCGCCGGTGAAGTGGGCGTGATCAGCAGCGTCACCCATGCGTTTTGCGGCGACTGCAACCGCGCGCGGCTTTCAACCGAAGGCAAACTTTTCCTGTGCCTGTTTGCCAGCCAGGGGCACGATTTGCGTGCCCTGCTGCGCGGCGGCAACTATTCGGACGAGCAGATCTCTGCTGCTGTGGGCCACATCTGGCAGCGCCGCGATGACCGGTATTCGGAACTGCGGGCGGCGCTGCCCGCGGATCAGAGCCTGCCCGGCAACGATGCCGCGCGGCGCGTCGAGATGAGTTACATAGGCGGCTAGACAATGATTGACACGATAGACGGCGCAGAAGTCACCGGCGTGATCCTCGCGGGGGGACGCGGCTCGCGCATGGGGGGGGCCGACAAGGGCCTGCAGAATTTCAACGGTGTGCCGCTGTCGCTGCACACCCTGCTGCGCCTGTCGCCACAGGTTGGCGAGGTGATGATCAATGCCAACCGCAACCTAGCGGCTTACGAATCGTTTGGCGTGCCGGTCTGGTCTGATGCGGGTGGCATGGGCGACTTTTCCGGGCCGCTGGCCGGCTTCCTGACCGGGCTGGAGCGCTGCGAAACGCCCTACATGATGACGGTGCCCTGTGACAGCCCGCTGTTCAGCGAAGACATGGTGCCGCGTCTGGCTGAAGCGCTGGCGCGCGAAAATGCCGACTTCGCAGTAGTGGCTGCGCCCGAAGAAGACGGGCAATTGCGGGCCCAGCCGGTGTTCTGCCTCATGCGCACCGGCATGCTGGAAAGCCTGGCGGTGTTCACCGCCGGCGGCGGCCGCAAGATCGACGCCTGGACCGCGCAGCACAAAACCGTGCTGGTGCCGTTCAACCTGCCGGGCGATGACCCACGCGCCTTCTTCAATGCCAACACCCTGGCCGAGTTGCACCAACTCGAAGCCCTGCGCCCGTGAAATCCATAGACCAGATCGCGGCTGAACTGCAGGGCTACGATCCGCAGGCCCTGCCGGCCACCGAGGTGGCGCGTTTTCTCTCGCTGCTGGTCATGCCTGTGACCGACCGGGTGGAACTGCCGCTGTTTGACGCCCTGGGGCGAGTGCTGGCCGAGGACGTGATCTCGCCGTTCGACGTGCCGCCGCACGACAACTCGGCCATGGACGGTTATGCCTTTGACGGCGCTGCGCTGGCTGCGGGCAACGCAATACAGCTGCAGGTCGTCGGCACGGCCTTGGCAGGCAAGGCCTGGCAAGGCACGGTCGCCAGCGGCCAGTGTGTGAAGATCATGACGGGTGCCATCATGCCTGCGGGTCTGGACACCGTGGTACCGCAGGAGTTGGTGGCGGTCCATGGCGACAGCATCACGCTACCGCCCAAACTGCTCAAGCCCGGCGACAACCGCCGGCTGCGTGGCGAAGACCTGACGCAGGGCCGCGCCGCGCTATCAAAAGGTGAGCTACTCACGCCCGCCCGTCTTGGGCTGGCGGCCTCTTTAGGCATGAAAACCGTAAGCACGCTGCGGCCGCTGCGGGTGGCCTACTTTTCCACAGGCGACGAAATCCTGTCTCTGGGCGAGCCGCCGCGGGAGGGTGCGGTCTACGACAGCAACCGCTACACCGTCTTCGGCATGCTCAGGCGGCTGGGCTGCGAGGTGATCGACATGGGCGTGGTGCGCGACGATCCGGCGTTGCTGGAAGCGGCCTTCACGAGCGCCGCTGCCCAGGCCGACGCCATCATCACCTCCGGCGGCGTCAGCGTCGGCGAGGCCGACCACACCAAAGCGATGATGAAAAAACTCGGTGACGTCGCCTTCTGGCGTGTCGCCATGCGGCCCGGCCGCCCCATGGCCGTGGGCCGGATTCCTCAAGCCAAATCAGCCTCCAGCCCCCGTCAAACGGGCGCAAGCAGCTCCCAAAAACATAGCAATTCGAATGGTGGTAGCCGTTTCGCCGCCGGGCCGCCCCAAGGCGAAACAGCCCCCTCGGGGGGCAGCGAACCACACGAAGTGGGGAGCGTGGGGGCCAGTCCCGCCGCCGGGCCGCCCCAAGGCGAAACAGCCCCCTCGGGGGGCAGCGAACCACATGAAGTGGGGAGCGTGGGGGCGGTTCTCTTCGGGCTACCCGGCAACCCGGTCGCGGTCATGGTGACCTTTCTAGCCTTTGTTCGCCCGGCGCTGCTGCAGATGATGGGCTGCACGGCCACAGCGCCGCCGCTGTTGCGCGCACGCAGCCTGGAAGCGATCCGCAAGAAACCGGGCCGCACCGAATACCAGCGCGGCACCGTCAGCACTGCAGCCGACGGCTCGCTGCAGGTCAGGACAACTGGCAACCAGGGCTCGGGCGTGCTCAGCTCCATGGCCCAAGCCAACGGCCTGATCGTGTTGCACCACGGGCAGGGTCATGTGGCGGCTGGCGATGATCTCGATGTGATGATGTTCGACGGGGTGATATAGCCGTATGTGTATGTCACTGCGGTCAGGTTGGAAGAGGACGAAACTTATCCGAGAAATGCAAACGGGGCCGTATTCAACATCGCCGCCAGCTCAATTGCGCTGTTCACCTCCAGCTTGCGATACAAGGTCTTCATCTGAGTTCGAATGGTCTCAATCGAGACACTGTGGTTAAGCGCGATTCTTTTGGGAACCAGGCCCGATGCCAAAGCCATGGCGACCTTCGCTTCTGCAGGGCTTAAGCCGTAAGCAGCGGCAACCATAAAAGGGTCTAGTTGGCGCCTGTAAGCGGGATCATGGACCAGAACCATTGCAAGCGGCTTGCGCCCGAACGCGCCCATTGTCGCTTCAGGCCGCAACGCCAAAAGACACAGGACGAGCGCTGAATTTGGTTCGCCACGGACGCCCTGCACCCGGACAAACGCGCGATCTCGCTGCACGGTGTCAACTGCGGGAGCATCGTTATCAAGTCCGAGCTCGTAGAGCGCATCCCGCAACTCTGAATTCGCTTGCGCGTTTGCGCATGTCAACTTTCCTTCAACTTGTTGCAGCAAACCGCCGTGAGCGCCTTTGTCTAAAAGCTCCTGCGCCTCATCGTTTGCAACTCCTATTTGGCAGGACGAATCGACAAGAAATATGGGCGAGCCCATACGGCTAAGCGTTTGCTCGCCGATGGCCGCTGTGGTGAGTGAATCGCCCCGGGAATTGAGGAGGCTCCAACCTTTGAGAAGATGGAGCCATGAAGAAATCAAACAAGTTTTCCCCCGAAGTACGCGAACGCGCGGTCCGTATGGTGCAGGAGCACCGAGGCGAG
>NZ_JACDDD010000112.1 GCF_013817205.1 Polaromonas sp. | reverse complement strand
ACGTCGCGCACCATCCCTTTGGCCTTGTGCATGAAGAACTTGCGGCCCTGCTGCGTGACGATGCCCGCGGCATCCTGGCCGCGGTGCTGCAGCAGCAGCAAGCCGTCATAAATCAGCTGGTTCACCGGGGCGTTGCTGACAACACCGACTATTCCGCACATAGAGTTCCGTTCATAAAATTTCTACGGGCTGCACGCCAAAAACGAACGCACTAGCTCCACTCGCCGAGATACTTTCCGAACTGCTCTGGCAGCAAGGGCTTCAAGCCCCTGAGCGCCGCGCTCGTCACCTCGGCGCCTTGCGACTCTTGCCACCACACGGCGCTTTTGAAGGCCGTCATGTTGATCACTACCGTCACCGCCAGCAGCAGTATCACGCCGCGCACCAGGCCGAAGGCAGCGCCCAGGGTGCGGTCTACTGGCCTGAGGCCGATGGCCTCGAACAGCTTCCTGATCAGCACCGCCACCAGCCCTGCCGCAAACACCGCCACGATAAAAATCAGCACGAAGGCCGCCGCATAACGCACCGGCTCCGAGACACTCTGCAGGGGCAGCATCAGGGCCACATCCGGTGCCAGCCACTGCGCCAGATAAAACGACGCCGCCCAGCCGAGCAATGACAACACCTCGTATACCAGCCCGCGCCAGGCACCGATCAGCAACGACAAGGCCAGTACGCCCAGGAAAGCCAGATCGACAACGCCCACGCCGCGCCAAGTCCTTCTACAGGGTCAGGATGGACGCAGGCAAGTCAAGCCCCTTGATCTTGCTGGCGGCCTTGTCGGCGTCTTCCCTGGTCGCAAAGGGCCCGACGCGAACCCGGGTGCGCTTGCCGTCCTTGGTGTCTGCCACCTGGGTATAGGTCTTCAACCCCGCCCGCTCCAGCTTCTGGCGTACTTCTCGCGCCTTGGCTTCATCGGCAAAAGCGCCTACCTGCACGACCAGCCGGCCGTCCGCATCGGTGCTGACCACCTTGGCTGCGGCTGGCGCGGCGGCGGCAGTTGCTGGCTTGCCTTCCAGCAGGGCCTTGGCGCGCGTTGCCTCGTCAGTGGCCGCGGGCGTTTTGGCCACCGCTTTGGGCTCCGGCTTTGCTTCACTTTTTATAGCAGACTGCGCAGGTTTGGCGGGGGCAGCAGGCTTGTCAGACACAATTTCTTCGCTGGGCGTCAGGCTGGCCGGTGCCGCGACCTTGTCAGCAGCGGGGGCTGGCGCGCTGGCCGTCACCTTGGGCGCGGCCGCAGCAGGCGCCGGCATCACCAACGGTTTGACGGTGTTTTTTCCAGGAATCTCGATCGGGATATCCACTGCCACTGGTCGCGGCTGGGTGTCGAACAGCAGGGGGAAACCAACCACGCCGATCAGTACCAGCACCACCGCGCCTATCAGCCGGTGTTTGGCGCGCTTGCGCATGGCCTCGACACTCTCAGCAGGGCCGGCAGCCCCGGCAGCGGTGGTGGGTGAACCCCGGCGAAAGTTGAAAAACGGCATGGTGGTGGCGGTGTCCGTTAGGTGTCGGTGGAGGAGGAAGCGGGACGCCCTGGCTTGGCGTGCGGGGCGAAAAGACGGGGCAGACCCTCTTTCAACACAGCCCCCACCGTGTAGAACGATCCGAACACCACAATTCTATCAGCGGGGTCTGCAGCGGCCACCGCTGCCTGCAGCGCCTGGACCGGGCTGGCGAACACCTGCGCCGTCACGTCCGGACGCTGCTTGCCGGCCTGCCAGCGCGCCATCAAACCGGCGCCGCTGGCCGCACGTGGCGTGGGCAGATCGGTGAAGTACCAGCGGTCCACCAAGGGGCCGACGCGCTGCAGCATGGCCGCCAGGTCTTTGTCGGCCATGGCGCCGAACACCGCGTGGGTGCAGGGGTAAAAACCCATGGCATCCAGGTTCTCGGCCAGCGCCGCCACCGAGTGCGGGTTGTGCGCCACGTCCAGCACCAGGGTCGGCTGGCCGGAGATGATCTGGAAGCGCCCCGGCAGCTCGACCATGCCCAGCCCGTTGCGTACGGCCTGCGCCGTCACTGGCAACCGGTCGCGCAAGGTCGTCAGCGCTGCCAGCACGCCCGACGCATTGACCAGCTGGTTGGCACCGCGCAGCGCCGGGTAGGCCAGGCCGGCATACCTCCGGCCGCGCCCCGCCCAGGCCCACTGCAGCTTGTCGCCAGAAAAATTGAAGTCGCGGCCCAGGCGCCACAGGTCAGCGCCCACTTCGGCAGCGCGTTCCAGCACACTTTGCGGCGGCACCGGGTCGCCCACCACCACCGGTTTGCCGGCGCGCATGATGCCGGCTTTTTCGAAACCGATGGCCTCGCGGTCCACGCCCAGCAGCTCGGTGTGGTCGATGTCGATGCTGGTGATCAGCGCGCAGTCGGCATCGATGATGTTGACCGAGTCGAGCCGCCCGCCGACGCCGACCTCCAGAATCACCACGTCCAGCTTTGCCTCGGCCAGCAGGCTGAAAATGGCGAGCATGGTGAACTCGAAGTAAGTCAGCGAGGTGTCGCCGCGCGCGGCCTCGACCCGCTCGAAGTGCGGCAGCAGGGCCGCCCCCTGCACCATCTCGCCGCGGACGCGGCAACGCTCTTCAAAATGCACCAGATGCGGCGAGGTGTAAAGCCCGGTGCGGTAACCGGCCTGTCCCAGAATGGCTTCGAGCATGGCGCAGCTTGAGCCCTTGCCATTGGTGCCAGCCACGGTGATGACCGGGCAGGCAAAGGCCAGGTCCATGGTTTGGGCCACGCTGCGCACGCGGTCCAGGCCGAGCGCAATCGTGGTGGGGTGCAGTCGCTCGCAGTAGGCGAGCCAGTCGTCCAGGGTATTGAGCTTGTCCATAGAGGGCACTATTGTCGCCGCTGGCGCTTACACGCCGGCCACAGGCTCGCCTGGACCCCGCGCCGCGAGAGGTCTATTTGCTATTGAATTAGTAGCTGCTAACGACCGTCCGACGGGGGCTGAGGTCCTGTTTGGCACAAAATCGTGTCAAAATACACCGCATGATCACTGTTTACGGCATACCCAACTGCGACACCGTCAAAAAGGCCCGCGCCTGGCTGGCGGCCCAAGGCCTGGGCCACGAATTTCACGACTTCAAGAAGCTGGGCGTGCCGGCTGACCGGCTACGGGTCTGGGAACAAGCCGTCGGCTGGCAAAAACTGCTGAACCGCCAGGGCACGACCTGGCGCAAGCTGGATCTGGCCGTGCAGGCCGGCGCCACGGACGCCGCCGGTGCGCTGGCGGTGATGCAGGCCCATGCCAGCGTGATCAAACGCCCGGTGGTCGAATGGCCCAATGGGCAGATCAGCGTCGGATTCGACGCTGTGGCCTGGGCTGCACAAGCCTGACAGCGCTCGCCCTCCACGCTTTACAAAGCTACAGATGAGCAGCTTTACAGTGATTTACCTGAACTTGTGTCCACCAAAAACCTCTGAATCATTAAACTGGGAACGATTGAACTGGAATGACCCATCGCGGGCGCATCAAAACGCGTTTCCAGCAGGCTCTAAGGAATGCAAATCATGAAAAAATTACTTGTTTTATCGACAGTTGCCGCTTCCGGTCTGTTCGCCATGAATGCGTCGGCCATGGACATCCTGGCTCGCGTGATCTCCAGCACCCCGGTGGTGCAGCAAATCAGCGTGCCGCAGCAGTTCTGCAGCCACCAGCCCATGGTTATGCAGTCACCACCCTCGGGCGCGGGTGCAGTGATGGGCGCACTGGCCGGCGGGGCCATGGGCAATGCCATCGGTGACGGTGGCGGCCGCGCGCTGGCCACCATGATCGGCCTGGTCGGTGGCGCGATGGTCGGCAACAACATCGAAGGCAACCGCAGCCAGGTGCAAAACGTCCAGCAGTGCGGCACCCAGACCAGTTACCAGAACCGCACCACGCACTACAACGTGGTGTATGAATACGCGAGCAGGCAGTACACCATCCAGATGCCCAGCGATCCCGGCCCCTATGTGCGTCTGCAGATGACGCCGGTCGGCGCCATGCCTTCGCCGCAGGCCTCGGTGCAGCCCGGTTTTCCCCAGCCCCAGCAGGCCTACGGCCAGCCCATTTACAACCAGCCCACGTACAACCAACCTGTGTACAGCCAGCCCGTGTACAACCAACCGATCTATTCGCAACCGGTCTACAGCCAGCCTGTGTACGTGCAGCAGGCCCCGGTTTTCTACCCGGGTTATGGCTACTACTCGCGGCCTTATTACCCGCCAGTCGGCCTGTCGTTCAACTTCGGCTACAGCCGTGGTGGATACCACCACTGGCGCTGAGACGTGGCAGGACGGGTCATCGCCAACAAAAAAGGGCTGCATGTTGCAGCCCTTTTTTGTTGGCGGGGTGCGCAAGGCGCAGCGGCTACAGCGTGGTCTGGATCAGCGCCCCCTTGAACAGCACCGGCCCGCTGGGGCCGCTACCCATCGACACGCCGCCCTTGGGCTCGAGGCTGATCGCCAACGCTGGCACCTGGTTGACCGCCTCGTGACCTGCCGGCAGGCGCACCACCGCACCTTCGCCCAGCACGCCCAGCGATTTGGGGCCACCGGCTTGCGGCAGCGCCCAGAGCTGCAGCGACTTGTCGGGCGAAGGGTGGAACTGCCCCACGTGCTTGAGTCGCAGCTGGTTGTGTTTGGGGTCGTAGGTCACCAGCACAGCTGGCGCTGACTTGTCGTCGGCCAGTACAGCCACGTACTGAATTTCAGGCGTGGCGGCCAGGCGCGCGCTGAGCTCTTGCACCTGACCGTTGAGCGCGGTGTTCAGGTTCAGCCCGGTGACCACGGCCACGACCGCCGCCATGGCGCCAGCGGCCGTCGCGCCGCGCCAAAGGCCCAGACTGGCCCACCAGCCGCCGCTGGCAACTGCGGCCGGCGGCTGCCGCGCCGCCTGCATGGCTTTGGCCTGTTTGTCGGCGTTGACCAGGTTTTCGATGCGTTTCCAGACCGCAGGGCTGGGCACCGTCTGCGGCTGCAGCTCGGCCACCGAGGCCATCCGGCCCTGCCAGATCAGCGCAGCAGCGCGCACGGGCGCGTGGGTGCGTGCCAGCGCCTCGAAGCGTCGGCGGGCGCCGCCGCGCAGCGTGCCCAGCGCATAGCTGGCGGCCAGCTGCTCGACCAGCGAGGGGTTGCGCGTGATATTCATGACAAACCTTCTTCCAGAAGTTTCCCGTCACGATTGACGGGAACAAACAAATTTCAATTCACTGCCGAGTCCTGCGGGCTCATGCAAACCGCGACATGCAGCCGCGCAGTTGCTCCAACCCGCGGCGTATCCAGGTTTTCACGGTGCCCAGCGGCAGCTTGAGCTGCTCGGCCAGTTCGCCGTGGCTCAGGTCGCGCATGTAGGCCAGACTCACCACCTCGCGCTGCTTGTTGTCGAGCTGGCTCAGGCACTGGTGCAGCGCCCAGGCCTGCTCGCCGGCCAGCGCGGTGTCCATGGGGTTGGGCGAATCACCTTCCACCGTCTCGGCCATCACATCGTCAAGTTCCAGCGCCGCATCGGCACGCTCCGAGGTGCGCCTGCGTAAAAAATCCAGTCCCCTACTCCGCACAATCAGGCACATCCAGGCCATGGGCGGGGACAGCGTGGCCTTGTAGTCGCCCGCGATGCGCCAGATGTTCAGGAAAGCCTCCTGCAGCACATCCTCGGCCCAGTTGCGGTTGCTGACCACCCGCACCGCCACACCGTAAAGCTTGGACGAGGTCAGCTCGTACAGCTCCCTGAGGGCCGATTCGTCGGCCTGGGCTACGCGGTCAATGAGCGCGATCAAATGGGTATCCGGGCTTTCTGCATTCATGGACAGCATTGTCCTGCATTCCATATACGCCCGAAACCGGGCAATGGATTCATGCGGTCAGCCGCCGGCACGCGCGGGTAACCTAAAATCGACGGTTTTGCATGACCGGCCCTGTTCCGGCCGTTTCCACGTTTTTCCCCCAGCACACCATGACCACAGAAAAAATCGACAACATCAGCGTCACCACCCAAGCCAATGTGTATTTCGACGGCAAGTGTGTGAGCCACGGCATCACCTTCGCCGACGGCACAAAAAAATCGGTTGGCGTGGTGTTGCCCTCCACTCTGACCTTCAACACCGGCGCGCCCGAGATCATGGAATGTGTGGCCGGCGCCTGTGAATACAAACTCGCCGGCAGCGACAGCTGGGTCAAGTCCTCGGCCGGCGAAAAGTTCAGGGTGCCGGGAAACTCGAGTTTCGAGATCCGGGTGACCGAGGCCTACCACTACATCTGCCATTTCGGCTGATCCGCAGGGCGGCTTACTTCGAATTTCATAGCAGCTCGCGCACGTTCCACAAGGGCTAGAGGCCAATTTAATGTCTAACACCATCCTGCAAAACATCCCCGCCGGCCAAAAGGTCGGCATCGCTTTCTCTGGCGGCCTCGACACCAGCGCCGCACTGTTGTGGATGAAACAGAAGGGCGCCCTGCCCTACGCCTACACCGCCAACCTGGGCCAGCCCGACGAAGCCGACTACGACGAGATCCCGCGCAAGGCCATGGAATACGGCGCGATCAAGGCGCGCCTGATTGATTGCCGCCCACAGCTGGCCGCTGAAGGCCTGGCCGCGCTGCAGGCCGGCGCCTTCCATATCACCACCGCAGGCTCGACCTACTTCAACACCACGCCGCTGGGCCGGGCCGTCACCGGCACCATGCTGGTCAGCGCCATGCAGCAGGACGATGTCAACATCTGGGGCGACGGCAGCACCTTCAAGGGCAATGACATCGAGCGCTTCTACCGCTACGGCCTGCTGACCAACCCCGCGCTGAAGATTTACAAGCCCTGGCTGGACCAGCAGTTCATCGACGAACTGGGCGGCCGCTCCGAGATGAGCGCCTTCATGACCGCCAACGGCTTTGGCTACAAGATGAGCGCCGAAAAGGCCTACAGCACCGACAGCAACATGCTGGGCGCCACGCACGAAGCCAAAGACCTGGAAAACCTCAACAGCGGCATGAAGATCGTCAACCCCATCATGGGCGTGCCGTTCTGGAAGGACGACTGCGTGGTCAAGGCCGAAGAAGTGAGCGTGACTTTTGAAGAAGGCCGGCCCGTCGCGCTCAACGGCGTGCACTACCCCGACCTGGTCAGCCTGATCCTCAAGGCCAACGAAATTGGCGGCCGCCACGGCCTGGGCATGAGCGACCAGATCGAAAACCGCATCATCGAAGCCAAGAGCCGCGGCATCTACGAAGCCCCCGGCCTGGCGCTGCTGTTCATTGCCTACGAGCGCCTGGTCACCGGCATCCACAACGAAGACACCATCGAGCAGTACCGCGACAACGGCCGCAAGCTGGGCCGCCTGCTCTACCAGGGCCGCTGGTTCGACAGCCAGGCCATCATGCTGCGCGAAACCGCCCAGCGCTGGGTCGCCAAGGCCGTGACCGGCACCGTGACCATGGAACTGCGCCGGGGGAATGACTATTCGTTGTTGAACACCGAGTCGCCTAACCTGACCTATGCGCCAGAGCGTTTGAGCATGGAAAAAGTGGAAGACGCGCCGTTCTCGCCGCTGGATCGGATTGGGCAGTTGACTATGCGGAATCTGGACATTACGGATACGCGGGCCAAGCTGCAGGTTTACTCCAATGCGGGGTTGCTGGAGTTGGGTAAGGGGGATGACTTTTTGAAGTTGGGTAAGTAAGCCAACTCAGGCAACCCCAAAAACAAAGCCCGCCAAGTGAAAGCTTGGCGGGCTTTGTCATTTCAGACTACCCCCGCAACACACTGAACTTGCGAAACAGCTCCGCCGTCAGCGGTCTATCGAGCCGCCATGTAATAGAAATCGGCCGGTCGCCTTCATGAGACACCAGTTGCACAGGCCCCACCGCGACATAGGCAGCTTCACGGTCTTCACGAACAAACAGTTGGAACTTCCAGCCATTAGCATGGCTCTCGGTGTAGCGACGTCCGGAGTTGTTATTGGGGCCAGCGCGGTTTTGCGTTTGCCAGTGGAATATCTCGGGGCTGATGGCGTAATCCTTATACTGCACGCGCTCTTCAAACCCTTCGCTTTTGTCCAGCGTCACGAACAGAATTTCAAGCTTCTCTTGCACCAACGGCAAACAGCCGCTGTCTGATAGTGGGCGTGCTGTCGGAGTCAGGTAGCCGACGGCAGACAGAATCTCCGCCCGCGTGTAGCGCCCGTGCAAAGCCAGTGTCCAGCCGTCCGGTGCACCAGGCAAGGGCAGCGGCTCCAACGAACTTCGTTCTTGCAAGATGCCTACGATCTCCAGCAACTCAGCATGCACCACGGGGTTGGCGGACACGAGCGCGAGAAACTCCGGGGGCGTAATGAGTTCCGTGCGCGTGGGCAGCAATTGGTAGGCCAGCATTTGGATGCGACGCGCGTCAACCTCGCCACCGCCTAACGCAGACTGCCAAGCAGCAAGCAGAGCCGGATCATTCGCATGCAGCAGGCTGAATATCCTGCGGACCAGGTCTGCTTCGCGCTGGCCCACAGGCGCAGGCTCCAGATTCACCCGCCGCTTCAAGCTGGTCCAGGACCGGGCATTGGCGCCACCGGTATAAATTTCATCCAACTCCAATTGGCTATCCATCAGGAAGTTGCGCAGTAACAAAGGCGTGCCGCTTTGCAGCGCAGCCCACGCCGCCAATTCCGCGCACAAACGAATCACGTTCAAGTTCAGCGCCTGCTGCAAACTGGTCAATACCCGGTCACGCGCCACCCTGTCAAACTGAATGTGCACACCCGCCGGGAGCGTGCTGAAACCGTTGGCGACTGCGTCAACAATCTGCCGCCGACTCTGCCCGGTGATCGACCGCAGCAGCACATCAAAGCGAAACTCGTTGTTGTACAGCCCGACAAAGTCCAGCACTAGGCACGCATCTTTGCCCTTGGCAAGCCGCAACCCGCGGCCGATTTGCTGCTGAAAAATCACGGGGCTTTGCGTGGGGCGCAGCAGCAGGATGGCATTGGCATCGGGGATGTCGATGCCTTCGTTGAACACATCGCAACTGCAAATAATCTTCAGTTCGCCACGGCTGAGTTGTTGCACCGCGGCCGTGCGCGCTGCCTGCGAGTCCGCGCCGGCGAGGGCTACGGCTGGCAGACCCGAGCGGTTGAAGAATTCCGCCATGAAGTTGGCATGCGCGACGCTCACGCAAAACGCCAAGCCCTTGAGCGCATCCAAGTGGGCAACGTATTTTTCAATGGCGTTGACCACCGCTCTGGCCCGCACCGCATTGCCCGACACGATGCTGGAAAGCTGCGCCACTTCGGCACCGCGCCCCCACTCCACGGTCGTCATGTCGGTGTCATCTGCGGTGGCGTAATACTCAAACGGGGCGAGCAACTGCTGGTCGAGCGCATCCCAAAGCCGCAGCGAAACGGCGGGCGATCCGTCCGGTCGGCTGTCGAAGTAGTGCATGAGGCTTTGGCCGTCGGAGCGCTCGGGCGTGGCAGTCAAGCCAAGCAGGTAGTGAGGCTTCACCGTGCCAATGAACTGGTCAAAGGTTGCGGCGGGTAAATGGTGCGCCTCGTCGACAATGACTATGCGCCAAAAGTGGAATCCCAGCTGCTCCACCAAGCGGCGGCTGTGCACGGTGTTGATCGTGGCGAAGATGTGCTCGTATTGGGCTGGCGTGTTGTCGCCATCCAACAGTTCGCCGAATACCGGGTCCCGCAATACCTGCCGGAAGGTCGATAACGCTTGCGCCAGAATTTGGGCGCGGTGGGCGATGAACAAAAGTTTTGGCGCCACGCCTTCTTCGTCTCGCAGTCGCAAGTAGTCAAACGCCGCCACCACGGTCTTGCCCGTGCCGGTGGCGGCCACCACCAGGTTGCGCC
>NZ_JACDDD010000111.1 GCF_013817205.1 Polaromonas sp. | reverse complement strand
GATGCGGTCGCGGTCCCGCTGGAAGGCTGAGCGCGTGGGCGCAGCCGGTTCAGGATGGCGGCGACCGCGGGAACCGGCCGCATCAGAGGCGTAAGGGGCCAGCTGGTTCATGATTTATGCATCAAATTGGTCTTCAGCCCCCGTCCACACTGGACAGTTAGCTATTATTTCTATAGCAATCGACCTGCCGTCAATCGCAGCTGGCATCAATCACTTCACGCACCAGAGCGTCCGGCGCGCCGCGCACCGCTGCGCTGCCCGGTGCGGCTATCACCACGAATTTGATTTCGCCCGCCTCGGCTTTTTTGTCCACGCGCATCAGTTCCAGATAACGCCCGGCGCTGTCAGTCGGCGACAGCCGTGGTCCGGTGACGGGCAGCCCGGCGCGCTGGATCAGCGTACGCAGGCGCTCAACAAAAGCGGAGTCGACCAACCCCAGGCGCTGCGACAAGCGCGCCGCCATCACCATGCCGCAGCCCACGCCCTCACCGTGCAACCACTGGCCGTAGCCAAGGCCGGACTCGATGGCATGGCCAAAGGTGTGGCCAAAGTTGAGGATGGCGCGCAGACCGGTTTCACGCTCGTCCTGCCCCACCACCTCCGCCTTGATTTCACAGCTGCGGCGGATTGCGTGTGCCAGGGCGGCCGGCTCGCGCGCCAGCAGGGCCTCCATGTTGTTTTCGATCCAGCCGTAAAAGTCCATGTCGGCAATCGGTCCGTACTTGATGATTTCGGCGAGGCCCGCGCTCAGCTCGCGCGGCGGCAGGCTTTGCAGTACATCAAGGTCGCAGATCACGCGCTCGGGCTGGTAAAACGCACCCACCATGTTTTTGCCCAAGGGGTGGTTGATGGCGGTCTTGCCACCGACGGACGAGTCCACCTGCGCCAGCAGCGTGGTCGGCACCTGCACAAACGGCACACCGCGCATGTAGCAGGCTGCGGCAAACCCGGTCATGTCCCCGACGACGCCGCCGCCAAGCGCGAACAGCACGGTCTTGCGGTCGCTGGCGTTTTCCAGAAGCGCGTCAAAAATCAGCTGCAGCGTGGGCCAGTCCTTGTGGACCTCCCCATCGGGTAAAACCACCTGCAAGACGCGCTTGTAGTGCGGCTGCAGCGCCCGGCGTAGCGCTCCGACATATAGCGGCGCCACCACGGTATTCGACACCACCAATGCAGTAGTAGCAGCCGGCAGATCCTGGTAGGTGGCCGGATCACCCAGTAACCCGGTACCTATGCTGATGGGGTAGCTGCGATCGCCCAGGTCAATCCGTACCTGTTGCGCCGCCGGAGAAAAAGTTGCATCCATGGTCCAAGTGTAGAGGCTTGGCTTCGGGCTTCGACCGCCCGGGAAGCTGCGCCTTATTGCCTGGTAGCCGTCACCAGTCCCAGGGTTTCAAGCTGGCTCGCGATCTGGTGAACCAGCGCCGGCACCGAGGGACGCCCAGTCTCGACCACCAGACGCGCGCTTTCGCGGTACAGCGGGTCGCGCACGGCATACAGCTCGCGCAGCCTTTCCAGCGGATCAGCGACCTGGAGAAGCGGGCGGTTGCGGTCGTGGCGCAGCCGGCGAAAGACCTCCTCTGGCAGGGAGTGCAGGTAAATCGCATGGCTGCGCTGCTGCAGATGCTCCCGGTTGGCAGGCCTGAGCACAGCTCCGCCGCCGGTGGACAACACGCAGGGTTCACCTGCGGTCAACTGGCCAATCACGGCCTGCTCCAGATCGCGAAAAGGCTCCTCGCCTTCGCGTTCGAAAAATTCGCGGATGGACAGGCCAATCCGTTGTTCGATGACCTGATCGGAGTCCAGAAAGGGCCAGCCCAAGCGCCGCGCAAGTTGTCGCCCGACCGTTGACTTGCCCGAGCCGGGAAGGCCGACGAGTGCAACATGGGCAGGAAAATTCACGGGGTTCACAGGGTCCCTGGCAGGGTGGGTCAGGCTATCTAGACCTGCGGCGCGGTGGTCTGAGGCATTGGCAAATGCCACCGCCGAAAAGCGGACCCAGGGCCCGCGTGAACGGGGCCGCTGGATTACCGCAGTGCAGCCCCGTTGCTGATCATCTTGGGCGAGATGAATACCAGCAACTCGGATTTATTGGCAGTGCGTGTCCTTTGTTTGAACAAATTACCTACCCCGGGAATATCACCCAGCAAGGGCACCTTGGTCACATCCTCGCGCTCGGTCTGTTCAAAGATGCCGCCTATCACCACCGTGCCGCCGTTTTCAACCAGCACCTGGGTCTGGATGTGTTTGGTATCGATTGCAAAACCATTGGCTGTGGAGCGCCCCACGCTGTCCTTGTTCACGTCCACATTCAGGATGATGTTGCCTTCAGGCGTGATCTGCGGCGTCACTTCAAGCTTCAGGTTGGCCTTGCGGAAGGCGATAGAGGTGGCGCCGCTGGACGTTGCCTGCTGGTAGGGCAACTCGGTGCCCTGCTCGATCAGCGCCTTGACCTGGTCTGCCGTCACGATACGCGGGCTGGACACAATCTTGCCCTTGCCGTCGGCCTCCATCGCAGAAATCTCCAGATTCAGCAGTCGGGTCAGGGACGAGTTGAAGAGCGAAACAGCGAAGGTTGCGGCGGCAAAACCGTTTTGACCCACGCCGGGGAGATTGATGAAATCACCCGCCGTTGTACCAATGTTTCCCAACGCCGAGCCTGGTGCCACTGCGGCGGTCGGTGTCGAATAAGTTGCACCAAATTGGGTATTCTGATTGCCGTTCAGGGTGAAAGGGCGTCCGCCCAGCCTCACGCCCAGCGACTTGCCAAAAGTATCCGAAGCTTCAACAATTCGCGCTTCGATCAGCACCTGACGCACCGGGATATCCAGCTTGGCAATCAGGCTTTGCACCTGCTCCAGCTTGGAAGGGATGTCGGTCACGAACAACTGGTTGGTCCGGGTCTCCGAGATCACGCTGCCACGGGCCGACAATATCTTGGTGGCGCCAGCCGCCCCGGTGCCCAGCAAACCTTTGGCAATCTCATCGGCCCTGGCGTAGTTCAGCTTGAAATCCTGGGTTCGAACCTGCTCCAGACTCTGGATTGCGTTGCGTGACTCGAGGTCCAGCTTGTCCTTGGCAGCAAGCTCATCCTTGGGCGCAATCAGCAGCACATTGCCCGTCTTGCGCATACCCAGACCGCGGGCCTGCAGGATGATGTCCAGCGCCTGGTCCCAGGGCACGTCCTTCAGGCGCAGTGTGACGGATCCCGTCACGCTATCGGAGGTGACAATGTTGAAGTTGGTGAAGTCCGCAATCACCTGCAGCAGGGAGCGCGTTTCAATGTTCTGGAAATTGAGCGACAGCTTCTCCCCGGTGTAGCCCGGCCCCTGGGATAGTTTGGATTCATCGATCTTTTGTTGCCGCACTTCCAGCACAAACTGGTTGTCGCTCTGGTAGGCGCTGTGTTCCCACTGGCCTTTGGGCTCCACCACCATACGGACTTTGTCACCGAACTGCGAGGTCGTCACGCTTTGAACCGGCGTGCCAAAGTCAGCCACATCCAGCCGGCGGCGCAGGCCTTCGGGCAAAGCGGTTTTCAGGAATTCCACCACGAGAGTCTGCCCCTGCTGCCGAATATCGACGCCGACCTGGTTGTTCGCGAGGTCAACCACAATGCGGCCTGATGCGTCGATGCCGCGTCGAAAATCGATATCTTTCAGTGGCAGGGTATCGCGGTTCCGGTTCTCGGCAAACACCGGTGCGGCGACCGCCGACGGAGCGGCGACGGCCACTGGCGCCAAGGTGATCAACAGGGATTTGCCCTGGATTTGTGTGCTGTAGGCCGTGGATGCCTTGAGATTGAGCACCACGCGCGTGCGCTCCCCTGCCTGCACCACATTGGCCGAGCGCAAGTTGCCAAGATTGAGATCTACTGCGGAGCGGCCCATGGAATTGGTGACTCCCGGAAAGTCAAGCGCGATGCGTGCCGGACTCTGAATCGTGAAGCCTGTGGGCACTGTCGTCAAGGCTTCGGACAGATCTATGCGAATCACCTCAGTACCACCCTGCACCGAACCCGTCACAGCTTCAATGGCATTGGGAGATTGCGCCCACAAGACCGTCGACATCGAGGCCGCCAGCATGGCCGCGCCGACCATCGCCGCGGCTGATGCCCGCGCCCATGCCGTCTGCAACACGCCGGTCCCGGTCGCACATGCATTCTTGTTCATTTTGATCCCTCTTGAAGCTGTATGTTCGCCACCCGCTCGGTCCACTCGCCCGCAGCGTCCTGCACGATCTCGCGCAAAGACAACTCGGTTTCCGAGATCTTGGTGATGCGGCCGTAGTTCTGACCCAGATAGTTGCCTACCCGCACTTGGTAGAGCAGGTTGTCCACCCTCACAAGGGCAACCGGCTGGCCCTGCCTGATCATGCTTCCCACCATGGCCACGGCGTCCAGAGGCATGGCTTCAAGCGGTTCCTTGCGGCGGTTCAGCTCTGGCGCGATCAGGCCGGCATTGGCCGTCGCCTGGTTGGAGTCCCGTTTGAGAGCCTGCAACAGTTTCTGGCTGCTGAAGGGCTCAATGGCGCCTTCCTGCGTGTAGGTCTGCGGCGTAAATTTGGTTGGCTCAGGCAAAGGCTGGATTTTCGGCCGGGTCTGGCTTCGTTGTTCGCTCATCCACTGCTGCAAATCCGCGTGCTCGGATGATCCGCAGGACGCCAGCCCGAAAATGGCGGTCATGACGAGAACCAGCGTAGCCTTTTGTCGAGTTCTGCCCGGCGTCATTTTGCTGCCCCTTTCGCAGCGGGTGCCGCCTTGCGCTGCGAAGCAATTTCGTCTGGGTCGAGGTAGCGGAAAGTCTTGGCGGTACTCTCCATGTTCATCATCCCGTCCTTGACCGGGGCGATCGCGATGTTGTTCAAGGTGACGATACGCGACAGGTTGGCGATGTCGGCTGCAAAGGCACCGATGTCGTGGTAGCGGCCTGTGACTTTGATCGCAATCGGCAACTCGGCGTAATAATCCTTGACGCTAACCTGCCCGGGCCGAAAAAGCTCAAACTGCAGGCTGCGGCCCAGGCCGGCCTGGTTGATGTCTGAGAGCAACGCATCCATCTCGGCCTTGCTGGGCAGTTGTTTTTCCAGCTGGGTAACATATTGCTGGACCTGCTCACGCTGTTTCTTCAGGGCCTCCAAGTTGACCGCCTGAGCCAGCTTTTTTGTGAAGTCCTCTCTCAGCTGGAGTTCCTTCGCCTGCTCCGCCTTCAGTTCCTCATCGGATGCACTGAGCCAGACAAACCACAGTGCCACCACCACAGCAACTGTGACAAACAGGCACAACAAATAACGCGGAACGGCTGGCCATGACGGGGGATCGTTCGGGTTTAGGCCGACGAATTGCGATTTCACGCCGTCCTGGATCGCAGCAAAATTGATGTTGACTTTAGCCATGTTCAGTGCCTGTCTGTTCGTGACCAGCCATCAGCCCTTGGCAGGCGTGGGTGCGGGCGTTGCAGGCTTGGCGGCTGCAGGGCCTGCTGGAGTTGCTGCCTTTTGCACATCAGTTGCGCGTTTGAGCGATACGCGCATCGAAAAGTTGGAAACACGGCGCTGGTCGCGCGGACTCAATGCGAGCACCTTGCCGGTAATTTCGATCAGTTCCGGCCGCGTCAGCCACGGACTGTTGTTGCTCAGATTGCGCAGCAGTTCGGAGACTCGCTCGTTGGACTGGGCCACACCGGTCAATAACACGGTCTGGTTCTCCTGCTTCATGGTGCTCAGGTAGACGCCATCAGGCAATTGCCGGACCAGCTCGTTCAGAAGGTAGACCGGCAGGTTGCGGTTGCCCTGCAGGTCCTCGACCGCGCCCTGACGTGCGCGCAAGGCAGCGATTTCCTGCTGCAAACCGGCGATTTCCTTGATCTGGTTGTCAAGACGGGTAATTTCCGACTTGAGGAAAGTGTTCTTCGCTTGTTGATCCGAAATTTGGGCCTGGTACCCGGAGTACACGGCTCCGCAGATCAGGCCGCCAGCCAGAGCCGCAATACCCAAGGCAACAAAAAAAGCCTCGCGCCTGCGTTTGCGCGCCGCTTCACGATGGGGAAGTAAATTGACCAGGATCACTGGAAAAACCTCCGCAAGGCCAAGCCGCAGGAAGTCAGGTAAGACGCAGCCTCACGCTTCATCTTGTTTTCCCGGATATGGGTACCCAGAGTCATTCCTTCGAAGGGATTAGCCACCATGCAGGCAAATGATGTTTGCTGAGTTACGGCGTCGGTCAACCCCGGAAGGGCAGAGGAGCCGCCGGCCAGCATCACATGATCGACCTTGTTGTGCGGCGTGCTGGTGAAAAAGAACTGGAGCGCCCGGCCGATTTCCTGCGCCATGCTGTCGACAAAGGGCTTGAGCACACTGGAGTTGTAATCGTCCGGCAGGTCGCCGCTGCGCTTTTTGCTCTCGGCTTCTTCCGGAGAAAAACCATACTGACGCACGATCAGCTGGGTCAGCTGGGCACCGCCAAACGCCTGATCGCGCTCATACAGGACTTCATCATTCCTGATGACCTGCATGCTGGTCGTGAGAGCGCCCACTTCGAACAGGGCGACCATGGTATCCAGCCCCTTGTTGGGCAGGTTTTCAATCAGACGCGCCGTTGCCAGGCGCGAGGCATAGGACTCGACATCCACCACCACTGGCTTCAGGCCCGCAGCCTCGGCCAGCCCCTGGCGGTCATTGACCTTCTCCTTGCGCGATGCCGCGATGAGCACCTCGACATCGCCCACCGAGCTGGCACTGGGGCCCACCACACAAAAGTCCAGGCTGACCTCGTCGAGAGAAAACGGAATGTACTGGTTGGCCTCGGCCTCAACCTGGATTTCGAGCTCTTGCTCGCTCATGCCGCCGGGCAAAATGATTTTTTTGGTGATGACCGCCGACGCTGGCAAGGCCATGGCCACATTTTTGGTCCGGGTGCCGCTTTTCTTGACGAGCCGGCGCACTGCCTCGGCGACCTCTTCGAACTTTTCCACATTGCCGTCAGTAATCCAGCCGCGCTCAAGAGGTTCGATGGCGCATCGGTCAAGCACGAGATTGCCGGCCTTGTCGCGGCTCAGTTCCACCAGCTTGACGCTTGACGAACTGATGTCCAGACCCAGCAGAGCTGACGATTGACGGTTGAATAAGGATCCCAAAGAGATCAAGACGGTCCCCAAATGACGGCTGACCTGCAGCCCCACAAACTTAAGAAATCACTTCAATGCTATCAGTAAGATCCTTGTACGACAAAGGATTTTTCTATTTTGGCTTACTATCACCGTTGTCAAAAGTTGACGCTTTTGGCGAGTTTTCATGGTTTGGCGAACAAGCGTCCTGGCGCCAAAAAATGCAAAATGTGAAATATCCGCTCCGCCCCCGGCTGTTCGCAGCGGGCAATTTTTACAATGCTGGCGCGCACTTACATTAGAAACCCATGCCTTCAAATTCCCCGTCCTCCGACACCGGCGCTTCGACCGGCCATCGACCGACCTGGCCACGCGCCCTGTTAAGGGCCGCAGCATGGACCCTGGGCGTGGTGATGGCCGGCGCGGTGTCCATCCTGGTGGTAGTGGCAATTGCCTTGGCAGTGGCCTACCCCAATTTGCCCGATGTGTCAGATTTGCTCGACTACCGGCCCAAGCTACCCTTGCGCGTCTATTCCTCTGACGGGGTACTGCTCGGTGAATTTGGCGAGGAACGCCGCAACCTGACGCCAATTGCCGACATCCCCAAGGTAATGACAGACGCGGTGCTCGCGATTGAAGATGCGCGCTTCTTCTCGCACGGTGGCGTCGACTACATCGGCGTCATCCGCGCCGGACTGGCCAACATGGGCCGCGCCAAGAGTCAGGGCGCCTCCACCATCACCATGCAGGTGGCGCGCAATGTCTACCTCTCCACGGAGAAAAGCTATACGCGCAAGATTTACGAGATGCTGCTGACCTTCAAGCTGGAACACCTTCTCAGCAAGAACCAGATCCTCGAGATCTACATGAACCAGATTTTCCTGGGGCAACGTGCTTATGGTTTCGCGGCTGCCTCGGAAGCCTATTTCGGCAAACCACTCAAGAATGTCAGCATCGCCGAAGCGGCCATGCTCGCTGGTCTGCCCAAGGCGCCATCTGCCTACAACCCCGTGAGCAACCCAAAACGCGCCAAGGCGCGCCAGCTCTACATCATTGAGCGCATGCAGGCTAACGGCTTTATCACCCAGGCCCAGGCGGAGGAAGCCAAGGCCGAGCAGCTCAAGGTCCGGTCCGGGCCGGACACAGGCCGGGTGCATGCCGAGTTTGTCGCCGAAACCGTTCGCCAACTGGTGTTCAACCAGTACGGTGACGAAACCTACACCCGCGGTCTCAATGTGTTCACCACACTGCGCGCTACCGACCAGACGGCCGCTTACAAGGCCTTGCGCAAGGGAATCATGGACTACGAGCGTCGGCAGATCTACCGCGGGCCCGAGAAATTCATTGAGCTGTCGAAAGATCCTCAGGAAACCGAAGACGCGATTGACGATGCCCTGGCAGACAATCCCGACAACGATGACGTGATGTCAGCCGTCGTGCTCGAAGCCGGGCCGAAAAAAATCGTCGCGATCCGCCAGAACAGCGAAACCATTGAAATCACCGGTGACGGCCTCAAACCCGCCCAGTCTGGCCTGTCTGACAAGGCGGCGCCGAATATCAGGATCCGCCGTGGCGCCCTGATCCGCGTGACGAAAACGCCAAAAAACACCTGGGAGATCACGCAGCTGCCCGAAGTAGAAGGCGCTTTTGTCGCCATCGATCCGCGCAACGGCGCGGTGCGGGCGCTGGTCGGCGGTTTTGACTTCGAAAAGAACAAGTTCAACCACGTTACGCAGGCCTGGCGACAGCCCGGCTCCAGCTTCAAACCCTTCATCTACTCGGCGGCGCTTGAAAAGGGCTTTACGCCGGCGACTGTGGTCAACGATGCACCCCTGTTTTTTGATGCAGGGGTCACTGGCGGTCAGCCCTGGGAGCCGAAAAACTACGACGGCACCTTTGACGGCCCGATGAGCCTGCGCCGTGGCCTTGCCAAATCCAAAAACATGATTTCCATCCGTGTTCTGCAGGCGGTAGGCGCCAAAAACGCCCAGGAGTGGGTGACTCGTTTTGGTTTTGACGGCGAAAAACACCCCGCCTACCTGACCATGGCGCTGGGTGCCGGTTCAGTGACGCCGCTGCAGATGGCCATCGGTTATTCGGTGTTCGCCAATGGCGGCTACCGCATTAACCCCTATCTGATCACCAAAATCACCGACCAGAAGGGCCGCACGGTGATCGAATCGCCCCCCCCCGGTCTGGACGAGTCGGTGCGCGGCATCGAAGCCCGCAATGCCTACATCATGTCCAGTCTGCTGCAGGAAGTGGCACGCAGCGGTACCGCTGCAAAGGCGCAAGCCACCTTGAAGCGGCCCGACCTGTACGGCAAGACCGGCACCACCAACGACTCTATCGACACCTGGTTTGTCGGTTACCAGCCGACGCTGACAGCCGCCGTCTGGATGGGTTACGACACCCCCAAAAAACTGGGCGATCGGGAAACGGGGGGGGGCCTGAGCCTGCCGGTCTGGATCAGCTTCATGGAGCATGCGCTCAAGGGAGTGCCGGTTACTGAATACACGCCGCCTGCAGGCGTCATCAACATGGGCGGGGAATGGTTTTATGAAGAATACGCCAAGGGCTCCGGCATCAGCAGTGTGGGTCTGGGTGACAGGCCTGCGCCCGGCGCCGGCGCCGACAACCCGATCCAGGGCCAGCCGATGCCGCCTGGCACTGTGATCCAGTCACCGCCGCCGAGTGATGAGCGAAATCGGATCCTGGATCTGTTCAAGAACTAAACGAGCCCCTACGTTCGCTCACTGTGTGTAGATCGTCGGGGGCGACGTCTTATCCCGGATATTTCACCAGTAGTCCGATGAGCACATGATTTGGGGCGCGCAGCGGCCGATGCGTGTCGTT
>NZ_JACDDD010000025.1 GCF_013817205.1 Polaromonas sp. | reverse complement strand
AAGAAACTGAGTTCCGGTTCAATCACCGGCACATAAGCCTCTACAAAGCGCTGCTATCCTTGCTACGCAGCAATCCTCTTTAACGGGCTTTGCTTCCTAAGCCCCTAATTTAATAGCAATCAAACTGCATGCTGTCATGCGGGTCAAAGCCCGCAATGACGCAAGTGATCAGCTACTGCCGCGCCGTACGCACATTGCCCGGCAGCGCCTGGGGATGGCTGGTGCGAAACGGGTTGATGTCCAGGCCGCCGCGGCGCGTGTAACGCGCGTACACCGACAGGCGCTGCGGCCGGCAGCGCGTCCACAGGTCCATGAAGATGCGCTCAACACATTGCTCGTGAAACTCGTTGTGGTTGCGAAAGCTCACGAGGTACTGCAGCAGCCCTTCCTGGTCAATGGGCGCGCCTGAATAACTGATCTGCACACTGCCCCAGTCAGGCTGGCCGGTGACCAGGCAATTGCTTTTGAGCAGGTTGGACGTGAGCGTTTCGGTCACAGGCGCTTCTTCGTGATCGGCAAACAGCAGTTCGGGCGCCGGTGTGTAGTGAATACATTCGACATCCAGCCGGTCCAGGTTCAAGCCGTCGAGTTCATGCACCGGCTCCTGGTCAAACAGCTCGGGGCCCAGCGTCTTCACACCCACGCCGGCACCCACGGCTGCGTTCAGGTCGGCACGTACGCGCTCACGCACCTCGCGCGCATCCGCGAAACGTGTGTTGTTGAAGCTGTTCAGGTAAAGCTTGAAAGACTTGCTCTCGACAATGTTCGGCGACTCGCAGGGTACGGTGATGTGGACCAGCGCCACCTGCGGCTTGCCGCGCAGGTTGAGCCAGCTTAGCTCGTAAGCCGTCCACATGTCGGCGCCCATGAACGGCAGTGTGTCGCCGAGCCCGATTTCTGCACGCTTGACGACGCGCGGAATCGGGAACAACAGCGACGCGTCGTACTGGTCAATGTAGGCCGAGCTCTTGCCCAGCTGCGATTCTTCGGGTCTGTTCATTGCGCAGTGCTTGTATGGAGGTGGGGAATCAGGGGTTCAAGAATACGCTGAACCACGCCGGACGGCAGATCGTGGCCCATGCCTTCAATACCCACGAGTCTGGCGCCCGGGATGCGTCGCGCCGTGTCTTCGCCGCAGGCATAAGGCACCAACGGGTCGGCCTTGCCGTGGATCACCAGCGTCGGCACACGCAGCGTGCCCAAGGCGTGGGCACGTTTGCCGTCGGCGGCGATGGCGGCCATCTGGCGCACCGTGCCGGCCGGGTAGAAGCTGCGCTGCGCCGCCGCGGCAATCCGTCCACGCAATTCGGCATCGTCCATCGGAAACCCGGGGCTGCCGATGGCCTTGAACAGCTTCACGTAATGGTTGAGCACCGATTCCCGGTCCTTGCCGGCAGGGCGGCTCATCAGCACCCGCATGACCTGCGGCTTGGCCTGTGGCAGCCCACGCGCGCCACTGGAGCTCATGATGCTGGTCAGGCTGAGCACACGCTCCGGCGCGGCAATCGCCACACGCTGCGCGATCATGCCGCCCATGCTGACGCCGACCAGGTGCGCCTTCGCGACACCCAGCGCGTCCAGCACGGCCAGGGTGTCGGCCGCCATGTCGGCGAGCGAATACGGTGACTTCACCGGCAGGCCGAGTTTGTATTTGAGCCCTTCCCACAGCAGATTGGGCATGCCGAGATGGTCGAATTTTTGCGACAGGCCGATGTCGCGGTTATCCAGCCGGAGCACGCGGTAACCGGCGTCCACCAGCGACTGCACCAGCGCCGGCGGCCAGGCCACCAGCTGCATGCCCAGGCCCATGATGAGAAGGACCACGGGACGGACTGTCGTGTCACCCGCGTGGGTATCTTCGATTTCGATGTCGATGCCGTTGGCTAGTAATTTCATAAAGGCATTATGAACACCCCGCCCCTCACGGGATCCGCGGACTTGTCAGCGGGGGCCGCGGAACTGGCTTTGCCAGGCAGGCGCCCGTCCCCTGCAAGGGGAGAAGGCGCTACACGCAGTGAGCGTCCGACAGGGGGGTGGTGAACCCTGAGACTCAAAGGGGGTGTCAAACAAATTCACGCTCGCGGAGCCACTTGGTCGCGATCCATTTTTCGCCGGCCAGCACCGGCATGCCGCCGTGCAGACTCTGGCTGCTGGGATGCGCCTGGCTGTAGCTGAAAAACACCGCGCTGCCGCGCCGGGGTACCACCTGCAGCCGCAAATCGGGAAACACCGTGGCGCCACCCTCAACCGGCTCCTGCAGGTACATGATCAATGTGGCGACGCGCTGGCCACCGCGCGCAAGAATGGTGGCGCTGCCCGCTTCGGCCGGGTCGAAATAATCGTAGTGCGGCTTGTATTCGGCGCCGGGGCCGTAACGCAGCACCTGCAGGCCCTCGCCGTTTTCGACCGGCCAGTCCAGCAGCTTCGCGATACGTGCCTCGATGGTCGCCACCAGCCCGCTTTCACCCCGCGTGAAAAACATGCCGTCGCTGGTGCGGTCGTCATGCATCTCTTCACCGCCGGTTTCCACTGCCACCGTCAGCGAGCGCCGCAGCCGCGGGCGGGCCGCTGCTATCAGGGCCAGGCATTCGTCGGCATCGAGCAGGTTTTCCAGCACCAGCAGATCGGGTGTGCGCATGACGGTGCTGATTGCCACCTGCCTGTCGCCCGCATCCAGGCGCAGGCTGGACGCCGCAGCCTCTGGCCAGGGCACACGCACGGCGGCTGAAGGCGTTTCTGTCAGGGCTTCGGTAGCCAGCTGGTGACTCCAGCCGGCCGCCAGCATGGCCTGCAGCACCGCGTCACGCCCGTGGCCCTCGGCCGTTTGCGAGGCAATCCACTGCCGCAACTCGCGAGTAATGGACTGGTGCTGACCGGTGGTTGCAGGTGATGTCACGTTGTCTCCTTGAAATAGGGGGGGTCAGGGCGTCTGCCTGCGGCGAAACACCAGCCGGTCCGGCGCGGAGACAGCAGGCTCGAAGCCGTAGCCTTCGGCATCAAAGCCTTGGAGCTTCTTCACCGTGGCAATTTTCCTGTCGACCGCATAACGCACCATCAGTCCGCGTGCACGTTTGGCATTGAAGCTGATGATCTTGTACTTGCCGCCCTTGTACTCTTCAAACACGCAGTTGACAACGCGTGGCTTCAGGGCACGCAGGTCCACTGCCTTGAAGTACTCCTCGCTGGCGAGATTGACAACCACAGGCGAGGTGTCTGCGGCGGCGCGTTCATTGACGTAGGCCGCAATCTGCGCACCCCAGAACTGGTAGAGGTTGCTGCCTTTGGCCGTGGCCAGGCGTGTGCCCATCTCCAGACGGTAGGGCTGCATCAGGTCAAGCGGGCGCAGCACGCCGTACAGGCCGCTCAGGATGCACACATGCGCCTGCGCCCAGTCCAACTGCGCCGGCGTGAGGGTTTTTGCGTCCAGCCCGCCGTAGACGTCACCGTCAAAGGCCAGCGCGGCCTGCTTGGCGTTTTTGGTGGTGAATTTTGTGGACCAAGCCTGGTAACGCGCCACGTTCAGGCCGGACAAGGTGTCCGACAGCGACATCAGCTCGGCCACCTGCTGCGGTGACTTTTCCCGCAGCACCTTGATCAGTTGGCTGGCCTGCCGGATGAACAGCGGCTGGGTATGGGTGGCGACCTGCGGCGGGGTGACGTAGTCCAGCGATTTGGCGGGGGAAAGGAGAAACAGCATCGGACAGGAAGAGGAAAGGTGAAGATGGGGACGGCGACACCCCGACTTTACGACAGCCACCCTGGCTGCCACCCGGACGCGACTTGGCACCCCCGATAAATTACGTTATAGTAAATGCGTTATGCATAGTTGAATTTCAACCGGTGCCGGCCAGCCCTGTTTGCTAGCCCTCGCCACCCCCGTCTGGAGATTGCCATGGCCGCCGTAATGACCGAAAAGACTCCCGCCCCCGCCCTGTCGCAGTTGCCGGCGCCTGCCCGCATCGAGCAGTTGCATCACTACGCCTACCGCGCCAAAGATGCCGAGGAAACGCGGCACTTTTACGAAGACATCCTGGGCCTGCCGCTGTACCACATCATCCAGAGCGACCACGTGCCCAGCACCGGCGAGTACTGCCCCTACACCCACTTTTTCTTCCGCCTGCAGGACGGCTCCTTCATCGCGTTTTTCGACCTTGGCAACGACGAGGCGGCCCTGCCCTCGCCCAACACGCCGCTGTGGGTCAACCACATCTCGTTTCGGGTCAACACCGTGGCCGACCTGGAAGCCATGAAGGCGCGGCTGGAAGCGGACGGCATTGAGGTGCTGGGCGTCACTGACCACCACATCTTCAAGAGCATTTATTTCTTCGACCCCAATGGCGTGCGGCTGGAACTGACGGCGCAACTGGCCGACGAGTTTGAAATGCTGCAGGAAAGTAAAACCGCCCATGCGCGCCTGGCCGAATGGACGGCACGCAAACAGCAGTGGCGCCAGGAAAGAGCTGCTGGGCGCGCTGCCGACGCGCTCAAGCCGCAGCAGAACGACCGCCCCGAAGTCACCGGCAAACCCGGGTCCTGAATCAAACTGCTACATTTTTGATAGCTGCTTGCGCCCGCCCGTTGTGGGCTGGAGCCCAAAAACGCCTGTAAACACCACCGCCTGAAGGCACCACGCCATGCTGCAGACCCGCCCTGTCCCCCCCGCCCGCGCTGCGTATGCCGAGGCGGCCTTCAGCAACGGTTATGAATTCACCGAAGGCACGGGCTACACCTTGCCGGAGTACCCGTTTGTGGCGCCGCCCGAGTTGGCCACGGGCGAGGTCAGGCGCTACCCAGTCGTCATCGTCGGCGGCGGCATCACCGGCCTGACCCTGGCCTGCGCACTGGCGCAATATGGTGTCGAAGCCGTGCTGCTGGACGAGGACAACACGGTGGGCGTCAAAGGCGCCTCCTCGCGCGGCATCTGCTACGCGCAGAAAACGCTGGAGATCTTCAAGCGCCTGGGTGTGTATGAGCGCATCGCCCGCAAGGGGGTGCAGTGGAGCGTGGGCCGCACCTTTGCCGGGGAAGACGAGGTGTATTCTTTTGATCTCCGCCAGCAGCAGACCCACTCGCTGAGCCAGCAGCCGCCCTTCATCAATCTCCAGCAGTTCTACGTCGAGGGTTTTCTGGTTGAGCAGATCCAGGCGCTCAATGCCGAACGCCCGCGCATTGACCTGCGCTGGAACAACCGCATCACCGCCTTCGCACAGACCAGCGACTTCGCCACACTGTCGATCACCACCCCCGCCGGCGACTACACGCTGCAGGCCGCCCATGTGATCGACTGCACCGGCTCGCGCAGTCCGTTTCGGGCCTGGTGCGGCGCCTCGGTCACCGCCAAAAAGGGCGACGACCGCTGGTGCATTGCCGATGTGCGCTTCAAGGACGCGCCGCCGGTCGAGCGCCACACCTGGATCGAGGCGCCCTTCAACAACAACCGCGCGGTCTGGCAACACCTGATGGCAGACGGCGTCTGGCGCATCGACTACCAGATGGCACCCAACTGCAACCCCGCAGAGGTCAGCCGCGAAGACGTGGTGCGGGCGCGGCTCAACGCGCAGTTCAAGCGGGAACTTGGCGAAGGCGAATGCGACATCGTCTGGGTCGGCCCCTACGCCTATCGCAGCGAGTGCCTGGACCAGTTGCGCCATGGCCGGGTGTTTTTTGCCGGGGATTCGGCCCATGTGGTCAGCCCCTTCGGCGCGCGCGGCGGCAATTCCGGCGTGCAGGACGCCGACAACCTGGCCTGGAAGCTGGCGGCGGCGCTGCAGGGCCGCGCCAGCCCGCATCTGCTGGACAGCTACCACCAGGAGCGCCATGAGGCGGCGCAGCAGAATGTGCAAGTCACCAATCGCACCGCGCGTTTCCTGCGGCCCGCCGACGGCGCCGAGCGGCTATTCCGCAGCGCAGCGGTGGGCCTGGCCCGACAGCACCTGTTTGCCCGGCAACTGGTCAACACCGGCCGCATGTCGGTGCCAAATACCTACTCACGCAGCCCGATGTGCGACAAATCTGGCGGGGTAGCGACACAAAACGTCAGTTTTCAGTGGGCCGACGGCAAGCCCGGCGAGTTCACCAACCTTCTGCAGTGGGCCGGCAGCCGGCTGCTGTTGCTGGTGTTTGGCGAATTGACGCCGACCGCCGCCAAACGCCTGCAGTCGCTGAGCCCTCACGCCAGCACCGTCTGCGTGCAGGTGCTTGCGGGCGGCCAGCACGCTGTCGCGGTGGAACATGTCATCGACCACGGCGGCCAGTTAATGGCCACCTGCCGTGTACCCGGCCATAGCGGCTGGGCCCTGCTCCGGCCGGACGGGTATGTGGCCGCCTGCGGCGCACACATCGACGCGATGCTGGTGCGCGCCATCAGCAATGCACTTGGCCTGCAGGGAGAGCGCGCATGAAAACCAGCCCCAACTTTCAGGACGCCGATGCGTTTTACGAGTGCCTGCTTGACGCCCACCAGGGCCTGAGCCGTGAAGAATCCGAACTGCTGAACGCCCGGCTGATCCTGATTCTGGCCAACCAGCTCGGTGACACCGCCTTGCTCAAGTCCTGCATAGCAGCGGCCAGGCCGGCGCCAGTCGAATAAAATCGGGGCATTGATCCACCCAGCGGCATCTCACCAGATGCCGTTTTTCATTGCTGCCCATGACCGACTCTGCCAAGCCCCTGCCTACCCCACCCGCCGCCGGTGCTGCGCCCGAGCGGGTTTCCGTGCCCACACCGGGACTGGACAGCCTGGCCAAGTCTTTCGAGCCGGCAGCCATCGAGAGCCAGTGGGGCCCGCGCTGGGAAGCGAGCGGCATGTACGAGCCGACGCTGGACGCCGCTAAACCCTCGTTTTCCATCCAGCTGCCGCCGCCCAATGTGACCGGCACGCTGCACATGGGCCACGCCTTCAACCAGACCATCATGGACTCGCTCACGCGTTACCACCGCATGCGCGGCCACAACACGCTGTGGGTGCCGGGTACTGACCACGCCGGCATCGCCACGCAAATTGTTGTCGAGCGCAAGTTGCAAGGCGAAGGCAAAAGCCGCCACGACTTGGGCCGCGAAAAGTTTGCAGAGAAGGTGTGGGAGTGGAAGGAAGAGTCCGGCACCACCATCACGCGCCAGATGCGCCGCATGGGCGACTCGGTAGCCTGGAAGCATGAGTACTTCACCATGGACCCGAAGATGTCCAAAGTGGTCACCTCGACCTTTGTGCAGCTTTACGAGCAGGGCCTGATCTACCGCGGCAAGCGCCTGGTCAACTGGGACCCGATCCTCAAGTCCGCGGTGTCTGACCTGGAAGTTGAAAGCGAAGAGGAAGACGGTTTCCTGTGGCACATTCGTTACCCGCTGGCCGATGGCTCCGGCTCGCTGACGGTGGCCACCACACGTCCCGAAACCATGCTGGGCGATGTGGCGGTGATGGTTCATCCCGAAGATGAACGCTACAAACATCTCATCGGCAAACTCGTGAAACTACCGCTGTGCGACCGCGACATCCCGGTCATTGCGGACGACTACGTGGACAAGGCATTCGGCACCGGCGTGGTCAAGGTCACGCCGGCACATGACAGCAACGACTATGCGGTCGGCCAGCGCCATCAGCTGCCCATGATCGGCGTGCTCACGCTGGACGCGGCCATCAACGACAACGCGCCCGAAAAATACCGGGGCATGGACCGCTTCGTGGCGCGCAAGGCCGTCGTCGCCGACCTCGAAGTCCAAGGCTTTCTGGTGGAAGTCAAAAAACACAAACTCATGGTGCCGCGCTGCGCGCGCACCGGCCAGGTGATCGAGCCCATGCTGACCGACCAGTGGTTCGTCGCCATGACCAAGGTCAGCGACGAGGATCCGACCGGCAAGTCCATCGCGCAAAAAGCCATTGATGCGGTCGAAAGCGGCGATGTGAAGTTTGTGCCCGAACAATGGGTCAACACCTACAACCAGTGGATGGGCAACATCCAGGACTGGTGCATCTCGCGCCAGCTCTGGTGGGGCCACCAGATCCCGGCCTGGTACGACGAAGACGGCAAGGTATATGTGGCCGAGAACGAAGCCGCGGCCCAAGCCCAAGCGCCCGGCAAAACCCTGACGCGCGACCCCGACGTGCTGGACACCTGGTATTCCTCGGCGCTGGTGCCTTTTTCGTCGCTGGGCTGGCCCGAAAAAACCAAAGAGCTGGATCTATTCCTGCCATCGAGTGTCTTGGTCACCGGTTACGACATCATCTTCTTCTGGGTCGCCCGGATGATCATGATGACCAAGCATTTCACCGGCCAGGTGCCCTTTCACCACGTCTACATCCATGGCCTGGTGAAGGACGCGCAGGGCAAGAAGATGAGCAAGTCCGAAGGCAATGTGCTGGACCCGGTGGATCTGATTGACGGCATCGAACTCGCGCCGCTGCTGGACAAACGCTCGCAAGGCCTGCGCAAGCCGGAGACCGCGCCGCAGGTGCGCAAGAACACCGAGAAAGAGTTTCCAGCGGGCATTCCGGCTTACGGCGCCGACGCGTTGCGTTTCACCTTTGCATCGCTGGCCAGCCTGGGCCGCAGTATCAACTTCGACAGCAAGCGCTGCGAGGGTTATCGCAACTTCTGCAACAAGCTCTGGAACGCCACCCGTTTCACCCTGATGAATTGCGAAGGCCAGGACTGCGGGCTCGCAGAACACACGAAAGAGCAGTGCGCGCCGGGCGCCGAGTTTCATAACTATCTGACGTTCTCGCAGGCTGATCGCTGGATTGCCTCGACTTTGCAACGCGTCGAAGCCGACGTGGCCAAAGGTTTTGCCGACTACCGTCTCGACAACGTCGCGGGCAGCATCTACCAGTTCGTCTGGGACGAGTTCTGCGACTGGTACCTGGAAATCGCCAAGGTGCAGATCCAGACCGGCACGCCGGCCCAGCAGCGTGCGACGCGCCGCACGCTGATCCGCACGCTGGAAGCCATCCTGCGGCTGGCGCATCCGGTGCTGCCTTTCATCACCGAGGAACTCTGGCAAATCGTGGCGCCCGTCGCCGGCCTGAAAAAAGGCGAGTACATCGGCCAGACCGCGTATCCGCAAAGCCAGCCCGGCAAGATCGACACCCAGGCCGAGGCGCATGTGGCCAAGCTCAAAACGCTGGTCGATGCCTGCCGCAACCTGCGCGGCGAGATGAAGGTCTCACCGGCCACCCGCCTGCCGCTGTTTGTGGTCGGCGACCAGGCCTTCATGGCGCAATCTGCGCCTGTCATCAAGGCGCTGGCCAAGCTCAGCGAGGTCAAGGTGTTTGATAACGAAGCCGACTGGGCCAAAGCGGCCGAGGCCGCGCCGGTCGCCGTGGTCGGCGATGCCAAAGTCTGTCTGCATATGGAAGTGGACGTCGCCGCCGAAAAGGCCCGCCTGGGCAAGGAAGCCACAAGGCTGGAGGGCGAACTCGTCAAGGTCCAGGCCAAGCTGGCCAACGAGGCCTTCGTGGCCAAAGTCCCGCCAGCGGTGCTGGAGCAGGAGCGCAAGCGCCTGACGGACTTCACCGCGACGCTCGAGAAAATTCGCGCCCAACTCACGCGATTGGATTGACAGCCTGCGGCGCAGCCGCTCAGAGCCACGTCTTAATCAAGCAGGGGCCGCGGATCTGGCTCTGCCAGTTCGCAGGCGCAGCGGCCCCCCAGGGGGGCAGGGAACGACAGGCAGTGCGCGACCGTGGGGGCCAACTACCTAATCGAGTATTCCTGCTCACCCCACTGCGAAGGCGACACAGCCCCTGGCAGTTCCATGTTCATGGGTTCACTGGGGATGTAGCCGGCGCCCCCCTGATCGGCGGCAATCGCCTCGTGCATGCGGTGCGCCACATACCAGCTCGAACGCAGGCGCGCTTCCCGCGTGTGTGAACCCAGGCGCGGTGTGATGAACAGGTTTTTCAGGCCATTGACTGGCGAATTTTCGGCGGTGAAGTTGTCCTCGGCGCCGTCCAGGATACAGGCCTCGATACGGCCGTCACACAGTGCCGCCGCCAGGGCGTTCTCGTCAAACAGCGCACTGCGGCTGATGCCGACCCACAGCTGGTCGCGCTTGCAGGCTGCCAGCAGTTTTTCATTCACAAAACCGCGAAAGCGCGTGGCATACAGCATTTGCACCGACACCGCATCGGACTGGCTGACCAACTCGGTCAGGGTGACAGGCTGAATGCGCAAGCGCTCCCAGATCGGCGCTGTATGGTGGACCGCCGGGTCGTAACCAATCAAGCGCACGCCCAGGCTGGTCAGCATGCCCGCCAGGGTATGCGCCGTGGGGGCCAGCCCCAGAATGCCGACGGTACTGCCATGCAGTTCACGCCCCATTTGTGTCGTCGGGTGGCGCCTGCCCATCAATGCCGCCACCACGCCGCGCCGGTACAGCAGCAGCAGGCTGCTCAGCAGGTATTCGGCATTGGAGCGTACATTCGCGCTGCTCGCATGGATCACCTTGATACCGCGTTCCTTGCAGGCTTCGAGGTCGGTATTGTCAGTGCCGACATGCAGACGGCCGACGGCCTTGAGTTTGGGTACAAAGTCGAGGAATTCCCGCGTGACCACGGTCTGGCGAGGAAAAACGATGCCCCGGGTCTTGTAGGCCATTTTGCGCAAGGCGACCAGATCGTCCGCGAGTTCGGGGCGGTATTCCACACCGTGGCGCGACTCCAGCCAGGTCATGGCCTCAGGCACCAATGCATCAAGAAGTAAGATGTCCACCCGGTTATCCTTTTTCTTTTCCGTCGCACAGGTCGTGCGGTTTCCCACCCAGGCTCGGGCGGCTGTCCGACGCCGTCGCTGTATTAACCACGCAACACTCTAGCCCTTTAAGCTTTAAAAGTCGATGCATAAAGTCACACTAAAGAAGGCCGTATTCCCCGTCGCGGGTTTGGGAACCCGGTTTCTACCGGCCACCAAGGCCCAGCCCAAGGAAATGTTGCCTGTGGTGGACAAACCGCTGATCCAGTACGCCGTTGAAGAGGCCTATGCGGCAGGCATACGTCACATGATTTTTGTCACTGGACGCAATAAGCGGGCCATCGAGGATCACTTCGACACCGCCTACGAGCTGGAAACCGAGCTGGAAGCCGCCGGCAAGCAAGAACTGCTGGAGCTGGTGCGCTCGATGAACCCCGGTGACATGGATTTTTCCTATGTCCGCCAGCCGCGCTCCCTGGGCCTGGGTCATGCTGTGTTGTGTGCGGAACACCTGGTCGGCAGCGAACCCTTTGCGGTGCTGCTGGCCGATGACCTGATGGTGGGATCGCCGCCTGTGCTGGCCCAGATGGCAGTGCGATTCGCTGAACTGCAGCAATCGGTGCTGGCGGTTCAGGAAGTGCCCGCAGAACACACACGTCGCTATGGCATCGTGGCCGGTGAAAGTATCAACCCGCAATTGATCAGAGTGACCACCATCGTTGAAAAGCCGGCGGCTGAAGTGGCCCCTTCCAGAATGGGTGTAGCTGGGCGCTACATCCTCACACCCGCCGTTTTCCGGCATATCCGCAAGCAGCCCACCGGCGTGGGTGGTGAGATCCAGCTGACCGATGGCATCGCCGGCCTGATGGCCGAAGAAAGCGTTTACGCGTATCGGTACGAAGGCAAGCGTTACGACTGCGGCAGCAAGGAAGGCTTTCTGGAAGCCACAGTGGAACTCGCTTTGCAGCACGCCGAAGTTGGTGAGCACTTCCGCAATTATCTGAAAAACTTGCAGGTAGTCTGAAAGCGCATGCTGCCACGCAGCGCGGAGTAGCTCCCGTTCAAGCAGGGGCCGCGGAACCGGCTTCGCCGGGCCGCAGGCGCAGCAGCGCCCCCTCGGGGGGGCAGAGAGCTACACGCAGTGAGCGAACGTGGGGGCTATATCACCGCCGCCGAAGCACGTGGACGAAGTCGCTGCCTTCGGTCTGCTGCTCCACCAGTTCGTTACCGGTTTGTTTGGCAAAAGCCATGAAATCACGGGTCGAGCCTGAATCCGTGGAGACCACACGCAGCAACTGCCCGCTGTTCATCTCGGCCAGCGCCTTCTTGGCTTTGAGAATGGGCAGGGGGCAATTGAGGCCCCGGGTGTCGAGTTCTTTGTCGATGTGCATGGTTGAATCCTTGATTGCCACCATTTTAAGCAAATCCGGCAAGCGCTTCAGCACCCCGCGACTATGTCAGCCCGGCTCTCCGGTCACTGTCCATTCAGCACCTGTTTGCTATCAATTTAGTAGCAGTCTGCGCTTATTGGACGGGGGCTGACGGCCTATTTGATGCAAAAAAAATCCCGGGGATGCAGTGCAAACCCGGGATGGTCTGTCCGGCGCCGAAGCGCTGGTAACGGTTACTTCATGCCGAATTTAGCCTTGGCATCGCTCTGGCAGCTGTCTTTCGCAGCGCCTGACATTGCGTCGCAGCGCTCCTTGGCCGCCTTGTACTGGGCTTCGTTCTTCTCGGCCTTGGCGTCCTTGCGGGCTTCAGCCACATTTTCAGCCTTGTCCTTGCCGCCGTCGGCAGCCGCCTTGCTGACCTTGGCATTCGCCTTTGCGGTGGTGCGGGCAGCTTTGGCGTCTTTCACGCAGACGTCCTTGGCATTGCCGGACAAGTCATCACATTTTTCCTTGGCGACGTCATAGGCGGCGTCAGCCTTGGCGTCCCGGACCTTTTTGTCATGGCGGGGGCTGGGCTTGTACTGGGCTTCCAGTTCAGCCTTGGCAACTTTTTCTGCGCCCTTGGCTTCGGCCTGGCAGATGTCCTTCGCATTGGCGCTCAGTGTCGAACATTTGTCCTTGCCAGCCTTGTAGTCGGCTTCAACACGGTCCTTCTGTAGCTTGTACTCTTCCTTGGTCAAGGCCATGGCATTACCGGCGAAGGCGCAAGAAACTGCGAGGGTGAGCATGGCGAGTTGGGTTTTCATTTGAATTTCCTCTGCGTGAATGAATGGCGGGGTGAGCTAGTTTTAAGAAAGAGCTGCCGTGGCAGTTTCGATGCGTCGATCAATAACGCTCGAAAAAGCCGGTCGGATTGCGCTCCTGAAAATCATCAAGCTGCTTTTCCGCCTCGTCCTTGGCCAAGCCGTGGCGGGCCTGTATCCGGCCCAGTAACTGGTCGCGCTTGCCAGCGATGATGTCGAGGTCGTCGTCGGTGAGCTTGCCCCACTGCTCCTTGACCTTGCCTTTGAACTGCATCCAGTTCCCTTCGATTTGATCTTGGTTCATGGTGATCTCCTAATGAGTGAATCGCGTGCTTTCAGCGTTGCGACAGGAACTTCACCTTAGTCAGGCCCTAACAGTGTTGGGGTAGGCACGCGCTAGAGATGGCCGTAGGTGGGTGCCTACACCGGGCCCGCAGGTTCCGCAGCGCCTAGTTTCTGCGCCAAGTGCGGCCCAGCAGAAGCACCGGCAACAGGCCCACCAGCACCAGTGCCAGCGCAGGCAAGGCGGCCTCCCCCAGCCGTTCGTCGCGCGCGAGCTGGTAGGTCACGACCGCCAGCGTATCGCTGTTGAAGGGGCGCAACACCAAGGTGGCTGGCAACTCTTTCATCACGTCAACAAACACCAGCAGCGCAGCCGTGCCCACCGAGCGCTGTAACAACGGCCAGTGCACCTTCAACAGCAGCGCTGGGCCTGTGCTTCCCAGCATGCGGGCGCTGTCGTCGAAACTGGCGGGAATGCGCGTATAGCCACTTTGCACCGACTGGAGCGCCACAGCCGTGAACCGTACCAGGTAGGCCCAGACAATGCCGAGCACGGTTCCCGTGATCCAGTAGCCGGCCGCAGTTTGCGGTGCCGCCGCCTGCAGCCACCCCACCGGCAGCAGCAAACCCACAACAATCACGGCGCCCGGCACGGCATAACCCAGGCCGGCCAGTTGCACGGCGGCTCGGGTCGGCCAGTCGGGCCGTCGGCGCAGTGCAAAGGCAAGTCCGATCGCGATGCCCGTGGCCAGTGCGGCACTGAGGCCTGCCAGGCCCACACTGTTGAGCGACCAACGCACAAACTGCGTCCAGGGCAGTTCGCCCCAGCCCGCAAAGAGCGGTCGCAGCATAAACAGCACAGGCAGCACAAAACCGAGCAGGACGGGCAGCGCACACACCAGTACGGCCGCGCCGGCGGTCAGCCCGTGCAGTGGCGTGGGTGCGGCGTCAGCCGCGCCGGCGCGCCCACCCCGGCTGGTGGAGAAACGCATGCGTTTTTGCGCGTGATGCTCGATCTTCAGCAGTACCGCCACCACCAGCAGCAGCACGCTGGCAAGCTGCGCGGCGGCCAGACGGTTGTCCATGGCCAACCAGGCCTTGTAAATGCCGGACGTGAAAGTCTGGATGCCGAAATAGCTGGACACGCCGAAGTCGGCCAGCGTCTCCATCAGCGCCAGCGCCACCCCGGCGGCAACCGCTGGGCGGGCCAGTGGCAGCGCCACTTCGCGGATGCGGCGCGAAAGGGGGGCGCCCAGCAGCCGAGCGGCCTCCATCAGGTGCACTGCCCGTTCTGACAGGGCGGTTCGCGCCAACAGGTAGACATAGGGATACAGCGACACCGTGAACACCAGCACCGCGCCGCCCAGGCTGCGGACCTCAGGCAGCAATCTGCCTTGAAGGCCAAAACTGCCCCGCATCCAGGTTTGCAGCGGCCCGGCGTACTGCAAGAAATCGGTGTAGGCATAAGCCACCACATAAGCCGGCATGGCCAGCGGCAACAGCAGCGCCCAGGAAAAAAAGCGCCGCCCCGGAAAGTCAAACAGGGTCACCACACTGGCGGTGGCCATGCCGACCACCGCCACCCCGAGTGCGACAGACAGACACAGCAGCAGCGAGGTGAACGCGTATTCTGGCAGCACCGTTTGCAGCATTTGGGTCAGGATGGGCAGGGAATCGGCGTCCAGCTCCAGCCACGACAGCATCACCGTCAGCACAGGCAAGGTGAGCACGGCCATCAGCGCGAACAACAAGGCAGATGGAATAAAACGGCGGAGCATGAGGTCCAGGGTTGGGAGGATTGATGCCGGTCAGACGCCTGTCCCCACGAGGTTTTACAGGTCAGCACCCATGAAGTGTGAATGAGAATTGTAAGCATCTACAATTCATCCATGTTTTTAGACCTTTCCAGGCTGGTGGTTCACTACGACGGCCAGCCCCGGCCTGCGGTCAACGGCGTGTCGCTGGGCTTGCAGATCGGAGAGATTGGGGTGCTGATCGGGCCTTCTGGCTGCGGAAAGACCACCTTGCTGCGCGCTGTGGCAGGCCTGGAGCGTGCGCAGGCCGGCAGTATCTTGCTGGGCAGCGAAACCGTCAGCGGCAGTGGCGTCCACATCCCGGCAGAACAACGCCGTATTGGCATGGTGTTCCAGGACTACGCGCTGTTTCCGCATCTGGACGTGGGCCAGAACGTGGCTTTCGGACTGCCCCACCTGCGACCAGCAGAGCGCGAGCTACGCATCTCAGAAGTGCTGGACATGGTCGGCCTTGGCCAGTCGCAACGGCGATACCCGCACGAGCTGTCAGGAGGCCAGCAACAGCGCGTGGCGTTGGCGCGCGCGCTGGCACCCTGGCCGCGGCTTCTGCTGCTCGACGAGCCTTTCTCCAACCTGGACGTCGATCTGCGTGAACGTCTGGCCCACGAGGTGCGTGCCATCCTGAAACAGGCCGGCGCCACCGCGCTGCTGGTGACCCACGACCAGCTTGAAGCCTTCGCCATCGGCGATCGCATCGGCGTGATGCACGAAGGCGAGCTGCACCAATGGGACGACGCTTATGAGCTCTACCATCGACCGGCGACGCGTTTTGTGGCCGACTTTATTGGCCACGGGGTGTTCACCCGCGCGCAAATCACGCAGCAGGGCGACGATGTGGTGGTGCGCACGGCTCTAGGTGACCTCAGCGACGTGCTGGAGTGCCCCCTGCCCGGCGCCTACCCGGACGGGGTGTGCGACGTGTTGCTGCGCGCGGACGACATCGTGCACGATGATGCGGCGCCCGTTAAGGCGCAGATCGTACGCAAGGCCTTTCGGGGTTCGGAGTTCCTGTACACCCTCCAGCTGCGCAGCGGCGAGACGGTGATGGCCCATGTGCCCTCGCACCACGACCACGCCTTGGGGGAATGGATTGGCATTCGCGCCGAAGTCGATCACGTGGTGACCTTTCCAACAGCCACCTGAATCTGTTCACCGACGCTGAGCCGACGCGCTGAGCAGGCGGGCGACTTCCGTTTGCAGGTCGGCGGCCCAGGCCCTGCGGTCTCGGCCATCGGCGCGCTGGGGCTCGCCCACCGTCACCTCGGCGCGCAGGTGGGTGACACACAGGGTCTCCCAGATCGATACAAAAATAGAATCATCGTCAATGTAGCGCGGTGCAAAACTCGTCTGTCCCGTGTCCGCATCGACAAAACGCAGAGCCAGCGGCTGCACCGGCGCATCGGCAGAAATGGCAGCCTGCAACAAATTGGCATGAAACGGCTTCATAGAAGTTCCGTCACCAGTGGTGCCCTCCGGGAAAACCGCCAACACCTCGCCCAGTTGCAGCCGCTCGACCATGTGATGCACCACACGGTGGGCGTCGCGCCGCGACTCGCGCTCGATGTACAGGGTGCCTGCGCCGCTGGCCAGGGTGCCGACCAGCGGCCAGTGCTTGATGTCAGCCTTGGAGACGAAGCGGCAATACCGCGAGGCATGCAAAACCACGATGTCCAGCCAGGACAGATGGTTGGCCACCAGCAGCGCCGGGCCCTCGGGCACCGGCCGGCCTTGAAGCGCCAGCTCAATGCCGACGCCGCGCAGCATGGCCTGCGCCCAGGCGTGCACCCGCGCTTCCTTCTCAAGCTGGGTCAACCGGGGAAAGCGGAAAACAATGGTCCACATGCCGCCCGCGATATGCGACAGCGCCCACAGCAGCCGCCAGACAGCCCGGGCCTGACGCACGCGTTCAGGCCCCGTACGCGAGCTGGCCGCCCACCAGCGTCCAGCGCACGCGGGCCGGCAATTGGTAGCCGGAGAACGGTGTGTGTTTGCCCTGGCTGCGCAGTGCGTCCGGCTGAACCGTCCAGTCGGACTGGGCATCAAATACACAGATGTCGGCGACGCCGCCTGCAGCGAGTTGACCCGCGCTGACCTGCAAGGTACCGAGCGCACTGCCAAGGACGCGGGCCGGCTCGCTGGTAAGCACCGCCAACGCGCGCTGAAGACCCGCGCCACTGTCCTGGCCCCACTTGCAGGCCAGACCCAGCAGCAGTTCCAGCCCGGTCGCGCCCGGCTCGGCCTCGGCAAAAGGCAGGGTCTTGGCATCGGCTTCGACCGGCGTGTGGTCCGACACCAGCGCGTCAATGGTGCCGTCCAGCAAGCCTTGGCGCAGGGCGTCGCGGTCGCGCTGCTGGCGCAGCGGCGGGTTCAGGCGCATGCGGCTGTCAAAGTAGCCGATGTCGGTATCGGTCAGGTGCAGGCTGTTGATGCTGACATCGGCAGTCACCGCCAATCCGTCAGCCTTGGCACGCGCCAGCAGGGCGACGCCCGCAGCGCTGCTGATGCGGCAGATGTGCACCCGCGCACCCGTTGCGCGCATCAGTTCAAACAGGGTGTGCAGCGCAATCGTTTCAGCCGCGACCGGCACGCCGCTCAGGCCCAGTCGCGTGGCCAGGGCGCCGCTGGCGGCAACACCGCCCCCCAGCCAGCTGTCCTGTGGCCGCAGCCAGACCGTGTACCCAAAGCTGGCGGCATACTGCAGCGCACGCAGTAGCACCTGCGTGTTGGCCAGCGGAACATCCGCCTGGCTGAAGCCGACACAACCGGCCTCGGTCAGCTCCACCATTTCCGTCAATGCCTCACCCTTGAGCGCACGCGTCAAGGCCCCCAGCGGAAACACGCGCGACTGGTGCAGTTTTTCGGCGCGAAACTTGAGCATCTCGACCAGACCGGGTTCGTCGAGCACCGGATCGGTGTCCGGCGGGCAAACCAGGCTGGTCACGCCACCGGCCACAGCTGCGGCCAGTTCGCTTTCCAGCATGCCTTCGTGTTCGTAGCCGGGTTCGCGCAGGCGCGCCGACAAATCGATCAGACCCGGCGCGACGATGCAGCCGGTGGCGTCGATGGTCTTGTTCGGCGTGAAGTCAGCCGGCGCGCCCTGAAGCGAGACGATGCGACCGGCAGCAATGGCGACATCCCCCACCGCCTCATGACCGGATGCTGGATCCATCACCCGTCCGTTTTTAATCAACATCTTCATCTTGTGTCTCCACAGCGCGCAAGCTGACAAGCGTTGGGGGATCTTCCAGACCAGCAGGGGCCGCGGAACCGGCTTTGCCGGGCCGCAGGCGCAGCGCCCCCCCGGGGGGCAGCGAAGCACACGAAGTGGCGAGCGTGGGGGCACAGGTTCACGCTTCGTTCCCCGCAACAATGCTCATCACCGCCATACGCACCGCGATGCCGAAGGTGACCTGCGGCAGGATCACGCTTTGCGCACCATCCACCACGGCCGAGTCGATCTCGACACCGCGGTTGATGGGGCCCGGGTGCATCACGATGGCGTCTGGTTTTGCCAGTTTCAACTTGTCGGGGGTCAGTCCGAAACTCTTAAAGAACTCCTGACTGCTGGGAAGCAAAGCGCCGGACATGCGCTCGTTCTGCAACCTCAGCATGATGATGACGTCGGCGTCCCGTATGCCTTCTTCGAGGGTGTGGCAGACTCGCACACCCATCTGCGCCATGTCGGCGGGGACCAGGGTCTTGGGGCCCACCACGCGCACCTCGGGGCAGCCCAGCGTGGTTAGCGCGTGGATGTCAGAGCGCGCGACGCGGGAATGCAGCACGTCGCCGACGATGGCCACCGTCAGCTGGCTGAAGTCCTTCTTGTAATGGCGGATGGTATACATGTCCAGCAACCCCTGCGTCGGGTGGGCATGGCGACCGTCGCCAGCATTGATCACGTGAACATGGGGCGCGACGTGCTGCGCGATCAGGTAGGGCGCACCCGACTCACTGTGGCGCACCACAAACAGGTCGGCCGCCATCGCGCTCAGGTTGGAAATGGTGTCGAGCAGGGACTCGCCCTTTGATGCCGATGAACGCGCGATGTCGAGGTTGATGACGTCGGCCGACAGCCGCGTGGCTGCGATCTCGAAGGTGGTGCGGGTACGCGTGGAGTTCTCAAAGAAGAGGTTGAACACGCTTTTACCGCGCAGCAGCGGGACTTTCTTGACCTCGCGGTCGCTGACGCTGACAAAGCTGGCGGCGGTGTCCAGGATCTGCGTCAGGGTGGCCTTGGGCAAACCTTCGATCGACAGCAAGTGGATCAGGTCGCCGTTTTTGTTGAGCTGCGGATTTCGTCGGTACAGCATGGTCAAGCCTTGCGCACGGCCCGGCCGTCGGTAACGGGGTTCATGGGGTCGCTCCTTGCACCTGAAAACTGAAATGGCCGTCGTCGCCACGCGCCAGCGCGAGAGACTGCGAGGCAGGCAACGCTACCCGAGCGGCTGCGAAGTCAGCCTGGATGGGCAATTCGCGCCCACCGCGGTCCACCAGCACCACCAGCTTGACGCTGGCCGGTCGGCCGTAGTCAAACAACTCGTTGAGCACGGCGCGTATGGTGCGCCCGGTGTACAAAACGTCATCAAGCACGATCAGGTCGGCGCCGTTGACGTCGAAAGGCAGCACGGTCTGGCCACTGGACGACAGGCCGCGCTGCGCAAAATCATCGCGGTGCATCGCTGACGACAGGGTGCCAGCCTCTTCCGTCAGTCCCAGGTCGGCCCGCAGGCGTTCGGCCAGCCAGACACCGCCGGAAGCGACACCCACCAGGCGCGGCTTTTGCTCCCCGGTCGCGAGCATTTGTGGCATGGCGCGCAGAACCTCGCGGTACAGGGCTTCGGCGTCCAGGGTCAGGCTGCTCATGCCGCTCCCCGCCCCTGCGCCAGAGCGCGGGTAGCCGCGTCACGCTGTTCTGCACTGCTCATGGAAGACTCCTTAAAAATTGCTCAAGGATTATGCAGGCAGATGCTGCATCGGCATCGGGCGCGCCTTGTGCCAGGGCTTCAGTGGTGCTGTAGCGCTCATCAACTTCAAAGACCTGCAGGCCGAACCGTCCGCGCAGCTGGCGCGCGAACTTCAGGGTACGCGCGGTGTTTTCGTGGCTGGCGCCGTCGGGGTGATAGGGAATGCCGACCACCAGCGCATCGGGTTGCCACTCCCGGATCTTCAGCTCAATGGCGGCGAAGCGCGCATCGCCTTCGGCGGCAATGCTGCCCTGCGGTGTCGAGGTGCGCGTGAGCCGGTTGCCGGTAGCCACCCCGGTGCGCTTGAGGCCGAAATCGAAAGCAAGAAATGTCTGGAAACTGGCAGCCACGGCAGGCGGAGCCAATGTACTCATGCGTGGCCGGCCTCGGGTGACAGCATCCAGCTCTGAAGGCCCAGCAGCAGCAAGGCCTTGTCATAACGCTGCTCAACCGGCGTGTCGAAAATCAGCGACAGGTCGGCTTCCACAGTCAACCAGCTGTTTTCGGAAATCTCGGATTCCAGCTGGCCCTCGCCCCAGGATGAATATCCCAGCGAGACAAACACCTTGCGGGGTCCGGCGCCGGTGGACAGCGCCTCCAGCACATCGCGGGACGTCGTCATCTCCAGTCCACCGGGGATGGTCATGGTCGCGGCGTAAACGGACTCGCTGCCCGCCAGCATGCACTCGTGTAGCACAAAGCCCCGCTCGGTTTGCACCGGGCCGCCCTGGAAAACCGGTGACCCGGTCAAGTCGTCGCGCCGCAAGGGCAAGGAAACCTTGTCAAACAGGTTTTGCAGGTTGATGTCGCTGGGCTTGTTGATCACCAGCCCAAGCGCGCCACGGTTGCTGTGCTCGCACATGTACACCACACTTCGGGCGAAAGCCTCGTCATCCAGGCCGGGCATGGCAATCAGAAAGTGGTGGGTAAGGTTGATCGGTGCAGAATCCATGGCCATGGCGCGATTTTACGCGCAGGCTGCTTGCACAGGTGGAAAAACCTATCGGCATGCTTCATCACCCGCCAGGAAATTCTCCGAACATGAGCAAGCAATATGACAAGGGTCTGATGTGGTTCCGGCGTGATCTGCGCTGCGATGACAACGCGGCGCTGCACCATGCCCTCAAGGCATGCTGCCAGGTGTTTTGCTTGTTTGTGCTGGACCGTGACATCCTGGACCAGCTGCCGCGCGCCGACCGCCGGGTTGAATTCATCCGCGAATCCCTGCTGGACCTCGACGGGCAGTTGCGGCAACTGGCCAGCCAGCACGGCATCGATGGCGCAGGCCTGGTCACCTTGCATGGCTGGGCGACCGAGGCTGTGCCGCGACTGGCACGGGCCCTGGGCGTCAGCGCCGTGTTCGCCAATCACGATGACGAGCCTCAGTCGCTCAGGCGGGATCGGCAAGTTGCCGACGCTCTGGCTGCGTCCACTGTGGCCTTTCATACCTTCAAGGACCATGTGATTTTTGAGCGCCAGGAGCTGCTGACACAAACCGGCAAGCCCTACAGTGTGTTCACGCCGTATAAAAACGCCTGGCTCAAAAAGGTCGATGCGTTTTTCCTGCGCCCTTACGCCATTGAAAACCATGCTGCGACACTGGCGCCGCGTCCAGCAGCATGGCGCGCGGCCGTGCCGGAGCTGACAGCTTTAAACTTCGAACCGACCAACCTCGTTGCACTCAAAATCCCGACAGGAAGTGCGGGGGGAGCGCAACTGCTCGATCAGTTCATCGGGCGCATCGACCAGTACCATGCCACCCGCGACTTCCCCGCCGTGAAGGGGCCCAGCTACCTCGGCGTGCACCTGCGCTTCGGCACGGTGTCCATACGCCGCTTGGCGGCCGCAGCACTGCAGAGGCAGCAGCAGGGCAGCCAGGGTGCCGCCGTATGGCTCAGCGAACTGGTCTGGCGCGATTTTTACGCGCAGATCCTGAGCAACTTCCCGCACGTTGCCACGGCATCATTCAAGCTGGAATACGACGCCATCCAGTGGGAGCAAGGACCCCGCGCGCAGGCACTGTTCTTGGCCTGGTGCGAGGGTCGCACCGGCTACCCGCTGGTCGACGCCGCGATGGCGCAGATCAACCAGACCGGCTACATGCACAACCGGCTGCGTATGGTGACTGCGAGTTTTCTGGTGAAGGATCTGGGCATCGACTGGCGGTGGGGCGAGGCCTACTTCGCCACACATTTGAATGATTTCGATTTGTCATCCAACAACGGCGGATGGCAGTGGGCATCGAGCAGCGGTTGCGATGCCCAGCCCTACTTCCGGATATTCAACCCGATCACGCAGAGCGAGAAGTTTGATGCCGACGGCAAGTTCATCCGCAGATACCTGCCCCAGTTCACCAGGCTCAGTGGGCACGCGATACACAGCCCTTGGCTGGCAAACCCGGTTGAACTGGCGGCTGCAGGTATTGAACTGGGCCGCGACTATCCGCTTCCGGTGGTGAAGCACGACGAGGCCAGGGCCCTGACGCTGCTGCGCTATGCGCCGGTTAAAAAGCCGGCCGAGCCCGAATTGCTATAGTTTTTCTAGCTGCTCGCGCTTGCGGGCTATGGGCTGGCGGCCATTTTTACTTCAAACTGCAAGCTCGACGCTGCAGTAGTGTCGAATCAGGCTGAGCAATTCGTCCTCGGCATAGGGTTTGCCGAGGTAATGATCAACACCCAGATCCTTGGCATGTTCGCGATGCTTCTCGGCGATCCGCGACGTGATCATGATGATAGGCAGGCTGCTCAGGCGAGCGTCCCCGCGGATATTACGCGCCAGATCGAAGCCGTCCATGCGCGGCATCTCGATGTCCGACAGCACCACCGTGGGCCGCTCATCCTGCAGCCTTTCGAGCGCCTGCAGGCCGTCGGCCGCCATGGATACGCGGTAGCCCTCTCGCTGCAGCAGGCGCTGCGTCACTCGCCGCACCGTGATGGAATCGTCCACCACCAGGATCAGCGGAATCTGCGGCACCGCCGGCATAACGGGTGCCACCGCGACCTTGGAGCCACCGGAGTCACTACCAGCCGACTGCTCCAACATGTGCGGCTCGGCGCTGTCAGAACTCCAGCCGCGAGCCTGTTGCCCATAAACCGTGGCGAGCGCGACCGGGTTGTAAATCAGCACCACCGCGCCGGAAGCCAGCACCGACATGCCCGCCAGGCCCGGCAGGCGCGACAACTGGGGCCCGAGGTTTTTAACCACTACCTCCTGAGTGCCCAGGACTTCATCAACGTGCAGGGCGATACGCTGGGCAGCACTCCGGAAAATCACCACCGGTGCAGTTTTGCCCTGGGGTTCGTTGCTGCGTCGAGAGGCCTGTAGCAAGGCGCCCGACCAGAAGAAGGGAACACTTTCGCCGGCCACGTCGACCACGCCGCTGTTGTAGGCCTGCTGCAGGTCCTTGGCGGAGATACGGCGCACGGTCTCGACCACGTTGGCAGGCACACCCACCGAGGAGCTGCCCGCGCGCAGCATGACCACCTGCGTCACCGCCGTAGTGAGCGGCAGCACCAGCTTGAAGTTGGTCCCCTTGCCCGGGGCGGTACTGGTTTCGATCCTGCCACCCAGCGCATTGACCTCGGAGCGGACCACATCCATGCCGATGCCGCGGCCCGCGAGTTCCGTCACATGCGATGCCGTGGAAAAACCAGGCATGAAAATCAGGTTGGCAGCCTCATCGTCACCGATCTGCTGGCCAGGAGAGATCAACCCTGACGACTCGGCCTTCTCGCGTATGCGCTGCAGATTCAGTCCGGCGCCGTCATCGCGGAACTCGACCGCCACGTCATTGCCCGATTGCTGCACACTGACAGTGATCAGGCCGCTGGCATCCTTGCCGGCGCCCATGCGCGTATCAGGGTCCTCGATGCCGTGCGCCACGCAATTGCGCAGCAGGTGTTCGAATGCCGGCGTCATGCGGTCCAGCATGCCGCGGTCCATCTCAATGGTACCGCCCTGCAGGTCCAGCCGCACCTGTTTGCCGGTTTCTTTAGAGGCCTGCCGCACCACGCGATACAGACGCTCCGAAATGCCCTCGAACTCCACCATGCGGGTACGCAGCAGATCGCGCTGCAACTCTCGCGTCTGGCGGGCCTGGGCGATCAAATCGTCCTCGGTCGCTTCCACGGTGCGCTGCAGGGTACGCTGCACGGTTGCCACGTCATTGACCGACTCGGCCATCATTCGCGTCAGCTCCTGCACCCGGGTAAAGCGGTCGAATTCCAGCGGGTCAAACCCGAGTTGGGCTTCCTTGGCCTGCTGCAAGCGCGACTGCATCTGGGTTTCCGAGTGCAGTTCCACGTCGCGCAATTGCGAGCGCAAGCGGTTCAAGTTGCCACTCAAGTCGTTGAGCGAGCCGCGCAACTGGTTCAACTCGGCTTCCAAACGGGAACGCGTGATCATCACCTCACCGGCCTGGTTGACCATGCGGTCCAGCAACTGCGAACGGACACGGATCGATCCGGAAGCCACGGTGCGCAGGGGCTGCAAGGCCGTGGCCTGGGCCATGGACATCACCACTTTTCGCCCACTGGCGGGCGACACGGCTGTGCCCGTCGCGCTTTCGGGTTCATCCGTTCCAGACTCCGCTGCCGGCTCAGGCAGGGGCTGCAGGGACTCCAGTGTTTCCGGAGTGCCAGGGTGTCGCAAGGCCTCGAAATTCGCCTGCATGCCGTCAAAGGTCGCCAGCAGGGCATCGAAGTCCTGCGAAGCGGCAGCAGCGGATCCTATGCGCTCAATATCGGACTCAATGCGGTGAGCCATCTCCCCCAGCCGCATCGCACCTGCCAGCCGGGCACTGCCCTTGAGGGTGTGCAGCGCGCGCAAGACTTCATTGCGCGCGCCGAGGTTATCCGGTCGCGCCGCCCATTGCCTCAAGGCAGCGCTCAGTTGCGGCATCAGCTCAGCGCCTTCCTCTTCGAAAATCGGGAACAGGTCGGGATCGATAACATCAACCGCGTCGAACTCGTCGTCGATGTCCTCGTTAAAGATCAATGGCTGGGAGGCTGCAGCTGCTGCGGTCACGGGTTGCGTCGCAGCGTGCGGTACAGGCGCAGGGGCCACAGGCGCGGGGGCCGCTGGCGAGACTGGTGCGGCCACGTTCGGGGGTGGCGCAGAAACCCGAACCGGCGCACTAGTCACCGCCTTGATGATGAATCTGGTGGCAGGGGCGGGCGCTGGCGGCGGGACTGCCGCAGCAACCGGGACTGGAACCTCTACGTCCCCGGCACCGGAGGCCGGATCGCTGGCGGGTTCGGAGAAGTCGATGTTGCGCAAAGCCTGGAGGATCTTGGGGTCGGGCTGCTTGAGGAAACCTGCTGCAAACTGGTGCAACAAACGCCGGATGTCTTCAGCCGCATCGATAAAAAGCTGGCTGTGCCCGCCCGCATCGCTTCCGGGCTGGACCTGCGACTGATGCAAGGCATGCTCAAGCGCTCGGGCCATCTCGGAAAGTGCATCAAACCCGACCGTCGATGAGCTACCCGCCAGGGAATGGGTCAACGCGAGGGTCGAGTCGCCAATCGGCTTCCCGTGCTCCATGGTCCATTCCGTGACCTCCGTCACCAGCCGACGGGACCACTCATCGGCCTCGTTCAAATAGACGTTGTACAGCGGAATGCCTATGCGCAGGGAACCGATCACCTTGACCTGTTCGTCTCCGGCAGACTCCAGGGTCCCTGATTCGCTGAAGTCCTCAAAAGTGACCGGCAAGTCAATCTCTGGCACTGGTACCGCCTCACCCGGGGAATCTGCAGCAAACTCAAGCACGGCGTCCGCCGCAGCTGGCGTAGCCTCACCAGTTTGAGCGAGTACCGCTTCTTCAGGAGCCTCTGGAGCCTCTGGAGCTTCTGGGGCTTCGGGAGTCAGGAAATGGGCATCAAAATCAATGTCGGACAACTCAAGCGGACTGGCTTGCGCCGCCTCGGGCGCAGGATCTTCGAGGTCCAGTTCAAACGCTGCGATGGGGGCAGGGGCAGCCTGAACCGCCACCACTGCGTCGCTGGACAAGGCCGACAAGCTGTCAAAGTCTATGCCCTGGATCTCGCCGATCAGCGGCTCCGGCGCCTGTGGCGCCGGCTCGCCTGCCGGCGCTATGCCGGTTGCGAAGTCAAAGTCAAAATCCGTGGCCGTATCCGTCACCTCCGAGGGTGCAGGCGGCGACTCGACCGCTTGCTCAACAGGCAGCGGCGCGGATGCCGCAGCTGGTAACGCGACGGCGAGAAAAAGACCTTCGGTTCGCATCGCCTCGGCGCTGCTTCTAAATGGTGCGGCTTTCCAAGCCGCGTCCCGGTTGGCTGCAATGTCGTCAATCCAGGCAGCGAACCCCTCCATGGCCTGCACGCACAAGGCGCGGAAGCTGTCATTCGACGACTTTTGCTCAGCCAGCCAGCCGTTGAGCAGTTGCTCCATGGACCACGCCGCTTCGCCAAATTCGTTGAGCCCCACCATGCGTGAGCTGCCCTTGAGCGTATGAAAGGCACGGCGCAGGATGGTGAGTTCGCCAACATCGCCCGGTTCGATGGCAAGCGCTGCAACGGCGGCTTGAGCCTGCCCGGCCACCTCGCGCGCCTCCTCGAGGAAAATGTCGCGCAGGTCGTCTTCTTCAAATTCCTCGCCGATCGGAGCCACCACCACGGGCGCAGGTGCAGGCGCTGCGGCCGCGACCAGATCGGTCAGCGAACTGGAATCCGCCTGCGTGTTGCCGGCCACGGCCACCGCAGCGTTGCGGGCGGTTTGTGCCAGCGCGGGCTGATCGGCCAGCGCAGCATGCGTCGCCAGCACGTCAAGTTTGACACTCAGAGTGGCTGCGGATAAACCGGCTTCCGCTTCGTGAACAACGGCCAGGACTTCCTGCGACAGCTCACCATGCACCGTCACAGAGGCGGCAGCATCAGGCGCCGCCAGGCTTCGACCCATCACGGGTTTGAGTTCCCCCGTAGCTTCATCGTAAACAAACAGCTTCTTGGCCAGCGCCGGCTGGTAATTGAGCATGTCAATCAGGAAGCTCAAGGCGCCCAGATTGTTGCCCAGGAGGTCAAATGTGCCGGCAGCACGGGCCTGTTGCTCATCCACTTCTGTGACCAGCATCTGCTCCACACTGTCACGCATCCGCAGGACCGCGTGCGATGCCTGGTCCAGGCCGAGCACCGACAAGACACCCCGCATCTGCGACAACTGCCCCGGCACAGCGGCAAGCACCGCTTTCTCCAGGGGATTACGGAAAAACAGGTCCAGGGATTTTTCAAGTTCGCTGAGCGAAATGCGCAACTCGCCAACCACACTGCCCATGGTTTGCTTGTCGCTGACATGCCGGTACAGCTCTTCCATCCAGGCTTCCAGCGGCTGGGCTTCACCACCGCTGCGCACACCTTCGAGGCGCTCAGCCAGCCGGACCGTCCTGGCCGCCAGCTGCGGATCGTTCGGATCAAGGTCGTCAAAGGCAGCTTCCAGATACAACACGGCGGTCGCCACTTCGAGGGCCAGTTCAATCGGCGGCGCCTGTCCGGAACGAACCGTCGTATCGATCACCCGCGACAAGGACTGGGCGAGCGGTTCACTCGGGGGATGCAGTTTGACCAGTGAATCGGTGACCAGGCTGAACTGGTCGGCAACAGTCTTGAATTTGCCAACATCGCCAGCGGTCAGTGACGACCATGTTTCCTTGGCAGAAACAATTCGCTTTCGGGCCTGCGCCAGCAAGGCCGGGTCAAAACGGCCAAACTGCACCGCTTCGTAGTCCACCGGTTTGAAGCGGGTCAGGCCATAACTTGCGCGAACCGCTGAAAGCACGGGCGCATCGGTGGCACGAGCGGCTACGGCTTGCGAGCAAAAGAACAACAAATCCAAGGCGAGACGGTCCGACGCATTGGTGCTTCCCTTAGCGAAAGCGGCATACTGCAGGAGGATGCGCGAAGCCGCCCGCTTGACATGAATATCGACTTTCAGGAGGCCGTGCGACATCGCCTCGAAATAAGCCGCCGCAATCTTCCAGAAAACGCGAGGTTCGCCGCCCGACTGCGCCTTTGCAAAGCCCAGACACATGTCCTTGAAGCCTTGCGCAGCCTGCGCGTCACCAGTGCGCATGACTTGCAGGACAAGTTGGTCCAAAGTCTGTCGCGATGCATCGTCGTAGGGCCGGCCTTCTGCCGGCAGATCCGTGACTGGCTCGATCCAGCGCAATTCGAAGACCCAGAGGTCTGCCGGATGAATGCGGTCAGCACCCACCAGGCCTTGGACATCGCGGTACTGTGGAAACAGGGAAACGGCGGATACCGGCTTGTCGGCCAGTACACCCTCCAGATACTCCGTCAGGGCAAAACTCGCCCGCTCGACCTTGGCCGCAGCATCCTGGTTGCATAACTCAGGTCGCTGAATGAATTTCTGCACCGCCGCTTCCATGGCCCGCAGCAGCAGGGCCGGCGCGCCCAGACCCACCATCTCCAGCGCACCTACCGCCTGATGCAACTGCTGACGCGCAATACGCAGCTGGCTCGCATCCAGGGCAGCGAGGTCCGAACCTCGCGCGAGTTCGGCATCTCGGACAAAGCGTTTCAAGGCCTTGGCAGATCCATCCAGCGATTTACGCAGTTCGTCCAGCACCCAAGCCAACGGGCCCAGGTCATTGACAGCCACATCCACTTCAGCGGCTGTTGAATTCAGGTCGTTCGATTGCATAGATGGCGGGCCGGTTCATAAATCGGATTTCACGGACAAGATGGCAGGTCCGCCTCAGGCAATCTTGAATCGCGACACGGACTGACGGAGTTCTTCCGCCATCCGTGACAGGTCACGTACCTGCTGTGCTGTTGAACGGGTGCCTTCTCCGGTCTGTTCCGTCACCGCGAAAATGTGCTGAATGTTGCCGGCCACCACGTTGGCGGATTCGGCTTCGCGGGACGCGGAATTGGAAATTTGCTCAATCAGGTCGGCCAGCCGACGCGACACCTGGTCAATCTCAGTCAGTGCGGTACCGGCGCTGTCTGACAGCTTGGCCCCTTCGACCACACCTTGTGTCGAGCGTTCCATGGCGGCGACCGCATCCTGGGTGTCTGTTTGAATCGCTTTCACCAGCGCGGAAATCTGGCGCGTCGCATCTGCTGAACGTTCAGCCAGTCGCTGCACCTCCTCGGCCACCACGGAGAAGCCTCGTCCGGCTTCACCGGCAGACGCCGCCTGAATAGCCGCATTGAGCGCCAGGACGTTGGTCTGTTCGGTAATGTCGGAAATCAGTTCGGTAATTTCGCCAATCTCCTGTGAAGACTCACCGAGTCGCTTGATCCGTTTGGAGGTTTCCTGAATCTGGTCGCGAATCGAGTTCATGCCGCCGATCGCGTTCTGCACGGCCTGCAATCCAGACTCCGCAGCGGTCAGCGATTGGCGCGCCACCTGGGAAGATTCCTGCGCCTGGCTGGACACCTGGTTAATTCGGGTCGCCATGTCGAGCACCGACTGGCCAGTCTCGCGAATCTCGCGGAGCTGCTCTGTCGAAGCCGCAAGCAGTTCGGTCGATGTACTTTCCACCTGTGCCGTCGTCTGAGCAACCCGGGTCGCCGTGTTCTGTACGTTGCCCACCAGCTGACGCAACTCCTCCACCGTGTAGTTCACCGAGTCGGCAATGGCGCCAGTGATGTCTTCAGTCACCGTGGCTTCCTGGGTCAGATCACCCTCGGCCACCGTCTGCAACTCGTTCATCAGTCGCAAAATGGCCGCCTGGTTGGCGTCATTCACGCGCTTGGCGTCCTGCTCCTGGCCCTTGGCCTCCAGCCGCTGGCTTTCAGCAACCCCCTGGCGCTGGCGGCTGTCCAACACCTGCAAACGCGCCAGACCTGCCGCGCACAGCAGCGCAAACGCTGCGGCAACTGCCAGGGTAGTCAAGGCACCGACCCCCAGGCCGGTTTGGGACGAGAGCTTGCCCTGGATGTCTTCAAGCCCGCGGCGCAGGGGCTCACTGTCCGAAATAATCGAGGCCTGCGCCTCGCGCGCTGACACCAGACCCTGCAAGTTTCCGAGAATCGCGCCGGCCTGAACGCGTGTCTGCTCATACAGTGCCATCAGGGCGTCCAGTCGCTCCCGGGTCTGCGGATCTTTGGAGCCAACCAGGCGCAGCTCCGGGCTCCCTTCCTGCAGACCCTGGGCGATTTCCTTGAACGAATTCAAGTCCTTGCCAAGCAAAAACACGGCCTCGGGGCTCACGCCCTCCATGGTCAGGAACTCGTTGGCAGACTTACCAATACGCTGCGTCAGCATCACGAGCTGGCCCGCCGCCGAAATTTCGGCAGGGGCCGCGTTCTGCTGAAGCTTGAGCGACGACACGGTTTCGGCGATTTCCAGCAGGTCAGACGATTGGCGATTAATGGTACGCAAGGCGTTACCCACCTGAGTCAAAATGGCCTGCTGTGCCATCACGGTGGACGCATTCTTTTCGGCGCGCTCCATGAGCGGCGTCACGGTATTGACATCCGGTTGCAATTCTGCGGCGACGGGCGCCAGCCGCAGGGAATCATCGCCGGACTTCAGACCACGGACGGTTTTGGCCAGAACGTCGGAACTTTCTCTCACGTCCGGAAAGGCCTGAGCGCTACCCACCAGCGCCTGAGACACCGATTTCGCCAGTCGTTGCGACTGCATCAGCGACTGACCGGTAGCAGCCACCTGCTGCGCCACCCGATCCGCCTGAGTCAGCGCCACAAACGTCACGGAAGCCAACACCACGACAGCGAAGCCAAGCAGCACCACCAAGATCTGCTGATGGGCACCCATGCGTCGGCGCCCCAGCACCGGGAGCGACAACAATTCGGCAACTTCCGACCTGTCCTCCTCATTCTGGCTTTCAGGACCCTCACCGGCATCTTGCATAGAGGTGGTCACAGTCATGCTGCCCGGTGAATTCAAGGCAGCGGTCGCGAGCGGATCGACCGACATATCAAGTGAAACATCATCCATGCTGTCCTGGGGCGCAGCGGGCTTTGGTTTGAATAGCTTCTGGATCGTTTCAATGACAGACATGATGAGCCTTCCGGGGAAAAACGTGAACGCGCTAGGCGCTGATGGTCAAAAAATGGGCTTGCTGCGCGAGCGACTGCAGGTTGATCTCCTGCCAGGTGGCGCCGTTGGCGTCAACATAACTGTGTCCAAAAAACTCCGGCGATTCGGGCGACTTTTCGGCAAAGTCGGTAAAAGCCTCGGGATTGCGCAACCCCGACAGCTTGTCAATCTGCAAGGCACAGTTGATTTCCAGTGCGCTATTGAGCGCCACCAGCCGGGATTCAGTTCGCGCCATTTCAGTGCGCGGGGGCGGCATTTTTCCGGTCACAAAACTCGCCAGATCCACAATGCCATACAAGCCGCCACGCAAATTGGCCACACCGGCAAACCATGCCTGCGTGTAAGGCACATTCTGGGCGCTAACCCAGGGGAAAATTTCTCCGGACTGATTCAGGGGAAAGAGGTATTTGTCGCCTCCCGCCTCCACCGCGAGCCAAGAGGCCGATACACCCTGCGTCTTGGCGGCTTGCAGCCTCTCGGCCAGGCGGCTTTGCAATTCTCTAAGTGCTTGTCGGTTGGCCATGCTCTAGTGATGTCGGTGAAGAATCAGCCCAGTGCCTTGATTTTGGCCATCAAGTCGTCTGCATCCACCGGTTTGGTGATGTAGTCTTTGGCGCCCTGGCGCATCCCCCAGACACGATCAGTCTCCTGGTTCTTGCTGGTGCACATGATGATGGGGACATCGGCGTACAGGGGATCTCGTGTGATGGCGCGCGTGAGCTGAAAGCCATTCTGCCCCGGCATCACCACATCCATCAGGATGAGGTCGGGCTTCTCCTCGGCAAGCCGACGAAAGGCGTCTTCAGCGTTCTCAGCGGTTTTCACCGAAAATCCGTTCTTGCCGAGCAAGTCGGTCATGAACATCAGTTCAGTTTTTGAATCGTCAACGATCAGAATTTTTTTAATTGCCATTACGCTACTCCTTGTTTTGCGCTGCCCAGTTCCTGCACGGTTTGCAACAACTGGTCTTTTGTGAAAGGCTTGGTCAGGTAATCCTGGGATCCGACCATCCTGCCTCTTGCCTTGTCGAAAACGCCGTCTTTTGAAGACAACATCACAATTGGTACGGTTGAAAATTTCGGGTTGCGCTTGATGATTGCGCAGGTCTGGTAACCATCCAGACGCGGCATCAGAATGTCGCAAAAAATCAGGTCAGGCAAGTAGTCGTTGACTTTGGAGAGGGCGTCGAAGCCGTCTTCAGCCAGCAGAACCTCGTGTCCGCCCTGTTTCAGAAATATCTCTGCACTGCGCCGTATGGTATTGCTGTCATCGATCACCAACACCTTGAGCCCTGAACTGGGAATACTCACTGACTGTGCTCCTTATGACATGCAGCCTGCAGAAAAAGACGTCTGCTTCGCGCTTGTTTAGACAACCGACCCGGCCGTTCAGATTTGCACCATTTCAAAGTCTTCTTTTCGCGCCCCACACTCGGGGCATGTCCAGTTCATGGGAACTTGGGACCACGGCGTGCCTGCCGCAATGCCGTGGTCCGGCGCACCCGTCGTTTCGTCATAAATCCATCCACAGATTAAACACATCCACGTCATTGTTTGAGTCACAGCTTAAGTTGCCTTCGAATAGAATGCAACAATTGTATCGAGGCGGCGTTGCTTATTCGCGTACAGGTCAAAATCGATTCTATGGCAAACCCCAACCTCCCTCCTCTGGAAGTCCAGCCAACCGAAGCAGAAGATTGCGAAATGGCTCCCGCGTGCGTGATGACATTCAATGCCAACGACCCCAGCGGAGCCGGCGGACTGACGGCCGACGTTACTGCCATCACCTCGGCGGGCGCGCACGCGCTGGCAGTTGTCACCGGCGCCTATGTGCGCGATACCGCAGAAATTTTCGATCACATTTCCTTTGACGAAGAAGCGGTCACGGAGCAGGCACGCACCGCGCTCGAGGACATGCCAGTCAGTGCCATCAAGGTCGGCTTTATTGGCAATCCGGAAAACATCAGCGCCGTCGCCGAGATCGCCTCGGACTATGCCGATGTGCCGCTGATTGCCTACATGCCCAACCTGTCGTGGTGGAACGAGGAGGCGATTGACAGCTACCTCGATGCGTTTCGCGAACTGTTGCTGCCGCAAACCACGGTGCTGGTGGGCAACCACAGCAGCCTGTGGCGATGGCTGTTGCCGGACTGGACCGGCGACAAAAGCCCGTCGGCTCGTGACATTGCCAAGGCGGCGGCCGAATTCGGCGTCCCCTATACGCTGGTCACCGGCATCCCCCTGCCCGAACAGTTCATCGACAATGTGCTGGCTACGCCCCAGGCTGTTCTTTACAGCGAAAAATTCGAACGCTTCGAGGCGGTATTCGCCGGCGCTGGCGACACACTGACAGCCGCCATCACGGCCTTGCTGGCCAACGGGCACAACCTGCAGGCCGCTACAAGCGAAGCCCTGACCTATCTCGACCACAGCCTGGACGCCGGTTTTCATCCAGGCATGGGGAACATCGTGCCGGACCGGCTGTTCTGGGCTCAGACCGACACCGACGATGAGGAGGATGAAGCCGCGAGCACTGATCCAGTCCCCTCCCCTTCCTCCTTTGACCTCCCCACCAATGGCACCAAGCACTAGCTCCGAAAAATCCCGCAATGTCCTTCTCTTCGAGCGCGCCCGGGCCCTGATTCCCGGCGGTGTGAACTCCCCGGTACGCGCCTTCAAAGCGGTCGGCGGCACACCGCGCTTCGTGCAACGCGCGCAGGGGGCCTATTTCTGGGACGCCGATGACCGGCGCTACATCGACTACATCGGTTCCTGGGGTCCGATGATCCTGGGCCACGGCCACCCTGCCGTCGTCGAGGCCGTGCAAAAAGCCGTGCTTGAAGGCTTTTCCTACGGCGCACCCACCGAGCGCGAAATCGAGCTGGCCGAGGAAATCGTGAAACTGGTGCCATCCGTCGAAATGCTGCGACTTGTCAGTTCCGGAACCGAGGCCACCATGAGCGTGATCCGGCTGGCGCGTGGCGCCACCGGACGCAGCAAGATCATCAAGTTCGAGGGCTGCTACCACGGGCACTCCGACGCGCTGCTGGTGAAAGCCGGCTCCGGCTTGGCCACTTTTGGCAGTCCGACCAGCGCCGGGGTGCCACCTGAAGTCGTCCAGCACACACTGGTGCTCGAGTACAACCACATCGCCCAGCTCGAGGACGCCTTTTCGTTGCACGGCAAGGACATTGCCTGCCTGATGATCGAGCCGATCGCGGGCAACATGAACTTTGTGCGCGCCAGTGTGCCCTTCATGAAACGCTGCCGGGAACTGTGTACACAATATGGTGCACTGCTGGTGTTGGACGAAGTGATGACCGGTTTTCGCGTCGCCCTCGGTGGTGCGCAAAGCCTCTATGCCCAAAGCATTCCGGGATTCAAGCCTGACATGACAGCCATGGGCAAGGTCATCGGTGGCGGGATGCCGCTGGCCGCCTTTGGCGGTACGCGTGCGGTCATGGAGCAACTGGCGCCGCTGGGCTCCGTCTACCAGGCCGGCACGCTGTCGGGCAACCCGGTCGCCACGGCTTGCGGCCTGGCCACCCTGCGTGAACTGCAAAAACCGGGCTTTTATGAGTCCCTGGGCGAACGCACCCGCAGTCTGACCACTGGCCTGTCGCGAGCGGCCGCACAGGCCGGCGTCAGCTTTTGCGCGGATAGCGCAGGTGGCATGTTCGGCTTTTTCCTGATGACCAAGTTGCCGCAGAATTACGCCACGGTGATGACCACCGACAGCCCGGCCTTCAACCGCTTTTTCCACGCGATGCTGGATAAGGGCGTGTACTATGCGCCGGCTCTTTATGAAGCTGGCTTCGTCAGTGCGGCACACACGGCGGAAGACGTCGAAACCACTGTTGAGGCTGCTGCCCAGTTTTTTGCTGGGCGACGGTGAGATCAGCAGTGGCCACCCACTTGAGGCGCGGCCGCGCCAAGTAGATATCGGCCAGCCCCAGCACCGCGAACAAATTCGTGGCGTTCTTGGTCAGACCTGCCGCACATGGCACTCCCGCCGCAACAACGCCAGCGCGTCGCCCAGCGAATGCACCGCATCGCTTTCCAGCGTGGCCTGCGCTTCATCCACAAAGGCTTCCCACAAGCTGAGGTACGCGTCCTGGTGCTGACCCGGCGCGTTGTCTGCAATGTGTTGCCGGGCCAGCGCCGGATGGAAACCGGACTTCCGGATCTTGCGCAGCAGCGCCGTGGCGCTTTTCTCGCTCAGCATGGTTTTGGGCGCAGTGCCTGCAGCCAGACACAGGAACAGGGTCAGCAGGGATCCGTCGTCGCTGTTGCCGCCGGTGAGCTTGTGCCAGGCCACGGAAGCTGAGCGCGCATGGTGGTCGACCTCGACCAGAGCGTCTTCAATCCAGAAATAGCGGCCCATGAAGGTTGGGCTGCGGTCGAACAGGGCACGCGCCGGCAGGGCAGCGTCGAGGATTTTTGGCGCGTCGGCCAGCACCGATTGCCGCACCGCTTCCACCGCCGGGTGCACGTGGGCCGGCAGCTTTTTCGGAAGCGCCACCGGCAGAGCCGCCGGCGCTGCCCCATGCTTTTTGCGCAGCGCCGCGATCACCTTTTCAAAGGCGGGCCAGTCAGGCATCTCGGTACGACCCGCTGCCAGCACCAGCAGGGCGCTGCGGATCACGGCTTCGGCATCCTTGCCGGCTTCTTCGAGTTCGTCAGCATCCATGCCGAGCTCGTCGGCCAGCCACAGCGCAGCATCCACCACGGCAGCCACCTGGCTGCGCCTGGCGAGTTCGGCCTGGTAGTCGGCCAGGCTGCGCAGCGACCATTTGGCCAGCAGGGGAATGTGTTCGTCGCGGAAGCCGCCGCGCTCGTTCATGCCGAAGTGGCTGTTCTTCGGCATGGCAATCAGGGCTTTGAGCATGTCGGAGCCGCCCTTGGAGCGCGACAGCAGTGAAAAATCGCGCAGCGACTCGGCCGCCCGCTGGACATCGCCGCCGCAACTGCTTTCCAGGTACAGGCTGACGGGGTTAACCATGCGGTCGCGGGCTTTTTCGAGCTCCGGGCGCAGGAACTCGTTGCCGAAGTACCGCGCAATCTGCACCATGCCCTTGGGCCCCTCGACGCGCATGGCCTCAATTTTTTCGGGGCCTATGACACCGTGCTGGATACCGTGCTGCAGCGCCTTTTCGAAAAAGGGGCGCGCGTCATAAAGCGAAACAGCGGAAGGCGAAGACATGAGCGTGTGCAAATTTAGATCGCCGATTCCTCGTCGGACTCGCGTGCCGTCGGCGTGGCCTTGCCGCGATCGGTGTCTCCGGTCTCGACCTTGCCGTCGTCCAGCGTGTCTTCTTCGTCCTCGTCATCGGGGGCAGCGTGGTGCGCGCTGCCCTTGGCGCGCAGCACCATCAGCATCTCGATGAACAGGTCGGGCAGTTCGTAACGCAGGATCCAGGCGAGCTGCATCCAGTCGCGGTCGGCGATTTCGTCCTGCAACACACGCGGCCGCTCGTAGGCCGAAGCCAGCAGCGCGGACTGCGACAACATCTTGCCGTATTCGTCGGCCGGATCAAAACTGCCGCTGCGCGCAAAACCCTCGACCCGGCTCCACTGGTCGGAAAAGTAGTCGGCCAGGGCCTCGGCGCCGCCGTCGAGGTCGCCGATGGCCGTGAGGAATTCCACCGGGTCCGCATCTTCCCTGAAGATGACGGCATTGACCATGCCGCGTAGATGGGTACGGGTCAGGTCCTTGTAAAGTTTTTCGATCACCACGGCGCGGGCGAACTGCGCGGGGGACACCAGCAGACCCACCACCGATTCACGCGAGTTGTCGTATTCGCGGATCACGGCCAGCACATCTTTGGGCGGCAACTGCTCCAACACCACCATCAACGCGGCGTCCCCTTCGGCGTCCGCCAGTTCGACCAGTGCCGACTCGGCACCAACGATGTCACCGGCCGCAATCAGGCTTTGGGTTTTTTCAATCAGGGCAAGGTATTGGCTCATAGCGGTCTCACTTTCGGGCTCATGTTTGCTTCAGTCCTTCTGGTCGAAGCCCTGCTGGACCAGCCAGTCGGCGCCCGCATCCTGACGTGTCCGGGCATCGCTAGCCTGGCCGCCCTCACCGTCATCCGCAAAAATCACCAGTTCGTCGTCGCCGTCCTGCTCGCTCTCTTCGTCCTCGTCTGTCTCGTCATCGCTGACGATGATGCCGGCGGGGACCGGCAGGCTGGCCATGTATTCGAGGCCGGCCGTCAGAGTCAGGAATTTATCTCCCGCCGGCGCCTGCAGAACGATATCGGCCAGATCGCTGGCCCAGGGCGCCAGTGAAAACCCACCAGCCAGACTATTCCAGGACGGGAGGCCGGCTTCGTCATGCGTCAGCAGTTGTTCCATCAAGGCCTTGTCCGTGAAGGCAAACCCCTGGTGAAAAACCACCGCCACCATCTCGGGGCTGATGTCCATCATCTGAACCAGAAAGGCGATCTGCTGACGTTTGCCGGTCAGGCGCTGCTGCAACACGTCGCGGCCCTCGGAGTCGAAACGCAGGTCATCCATTTCGGATTGGTAGGCCGAGCGCAGGTCGAGAAAGTAGGGGGAGATGCTCAAGGAATCTTTCAGTCAGCAGCGCTTGCCAAGGGGTTGAAATAATCGGCCCAGATGACACGCGCCGTGTCTATCGGGCTGTCAAGCAGGTTGCGGCGGCGGTTGTCGTCATAGGCCTCGCGTTTGCCCGCATCCGACAGCACTTCATAGGCCTGCTGCACCGCCCGGAAGCGCTCAGCAGCCTGGGGATGGTCATTCCTGTCCGGGTGCCAGAACGAAGCTTGCTGGCGAAAGGCCTTCTTGACGTCGGCCAGCGTTGCTGCGCTGTTCAGGCCGAGGGCGGTGTAATGGTCGGTCATGCGAGTGAGGCTGGTCCTGGACCGCAGGCAGCAAGCGGCACGGCATGTTGAAAACGGAGGTGCCAGGGACCGCGGATGCGTCCCAAGGGGCTGAAGGATTATGCACTTGCGAGCGTTTTGGCGGTCGGCAGCCGCAAATTGACCTTGCGGCGGACCGCCCCGGCTTACTCCCAGGCCGACAGGCGCCCCGACACCAGGCGGAAGCGCCGGGCGCAACGCGCCGCCAGCGTTTCGTCGTGTGTGACCATCACAAAAGCCGTGCCGTGTTCACGTGCCAGTTGCAGCATCAGCTCGAACACACCATCGGCGGTGGAGCGATCCAGGTTACCGGTCGGCTCGTCGGCCAGCACGCAGGCCGGCCGCGTGACCAGCGCGCGGGCAATCGCCACACGCTGGCGCTCGCCGCCCGACAGTTCGGCGGGCCTGTGGTGGCTGCGGTCCTTCAGGCCCACGCTGGCAAGCATGGCCAGGGCGGTTGCCGCCGCCTTGTCGCGGTCCTGACGCCGTATCCACAGCGGCATGGCGACGTTGTCGAGCGCGCTGAACTCCGGCAGCAAATGGTGAAACTGGTAAACAAACCCCAGGTGCTGGTTGCGCAAGTCGCCCTGTTCGGCCGGCGACAGCGCCGACATCTGCTGCCCCTTGAGCTCGACATTGCCGCTGGTGGGCGCATCCAGCCCGCCCATCAGGTGCAGCAGGGTGGATTTGCCCGAACCGGAGGCGCCAACAATGGCCAGGGTTTCGCCGGCAAAAACCTGCAGATCGACCCCGTGCAGCACGGTCAGGTCGATAGGCCCTTCGTGGAAGCGTTTGGTCAGGCCCTGGGCTTTAAGAACAACTTCACTCATATCTCAGGGCCTCGGCAGGATTGACGCGGCTGGCGCGCCAGCTCGGATAAATGGTGGCCAGAAAAGACAGCACCAGCGCGATCACGGCAATCGGCATGATGTCGGCGTACTGTGGATCGCTGGGCATGCGGCTGATCAAATAGATGTCCTTGGGCAGGAAACTGGCGTTGAGCGCGCGCTCCAGCGCCGGAACCAGCACATCGATATTGAGCGCGATGCCCAGCCCCAGCAGCAGGCCCGAAAGCGTGCCGATGACCCCGACCATGGCCCCCTGCACCATGAACACGCCCATGATGCTTTTCGGGCTGGCGCCGAGGGTGCGCAGGATGGCGATGTCGGCGCGTTTGTCGGTCACCGTCATTACCAGCGTGCTGACCAGGTTAAAGGCGGCCACCGCAACAATCAAGGTCAGGATGATGAACATCATGCGTTTTTCGAGCTGCACTGCGGCAAACCAGGTGCGGTTTTGGCGCGTCCAGTCGCGGATCAGCAAATCGCCGCTGAGGCTGCGCGACAACTCGGCGGCCACCTCGCGCGCCTGATGCAGGTCCTTGAGCTTGACGCGGACGCCGGTTGGGCCCTCCAGACGGAAAATTTTGGCCGCATCGTCCTGGTGCAGCATCACCAGCGCCGAATCGTATTCAAAGTGGCCGGAGTCGAAAGTGCCGACCACCGTCATCTGCTTCAGACGGGGCACCACACCGGCCGGGGTCACCTGGCCACTGGGCGCAATCAGGGTGACGTTGTCGCCCTCTCGCACACCCAGCGACTGCGCCAGCTCACCACCCAGCACCACGCCAAATTGTCCGGGGACCAGCTTGGCCAGCGTGCTGACCGAGGCTGCAGCGAGGTCCGTGACCTCGCCTTCCAGCGCCGGATTGATGCCGCGCACCAGCGTGCCTTTCATGTCTTCACCACGTGCGAGCAGGGCCTGGGCAGTGATGAAGCTGGCGGCACCCACCACGTTCGGGTTCTGTTTGACCTCTGCCAGCGTCGTCGCCACGTTGCCGAGCGCGGCACCGTTGGGCGCAAACACCTCGATGTGGGAGATCACGCCCAGCATGCGGTCGCGCACTTCCTTCTGGAAGCCGTTCATCACACTCAGCACAATGATCAGCGCCGCCACACCAAGCGCGATGCCCAGCATGGAGACACCCGAGATGAAGGAAATAAACCCGTTGCGCCGCGTGGCGCGGCCTGCGCGGGTGTAACGCCAGCCCAGAATCAGTTCGTAGGGGATTTGCATGGGGGCAATTGTGGCATCAGGCCCAGTCACCTTCATTACCGTCCCGTCAATCCCGGACAATAGGCCCATGCCGGACAAACTTCATCTGATCATTGCCGGGGTCGTGCTGCCCCAGATGGCCGGCGAATCTGCGCCGCCCTTTCAGCCAATGACGAAAAACCTGCGCGACTTGCTGGCGGCCATGGTGCCGCACGGCCGCATCGAATGCGGCGAGGACGACCCTTCCACACCTTTTGAGCTGGCACTTGCACAAGCCAACGGGCTGCCAGACGCACCTGGCCACATCCCCTGGGCAGCCTTCGAAACGGGCACCACAGGCACCCCCTGCGCCTTCATCCAACTGTGTCACTGGCAGGTTGGCGCCGACCATGTGCGGCTCTCACCACCGGACGATCTGGCGCTCGACGAAGCAAGCGCCAGCACACTGCTGGCCGCGATGGCGCCGTATTTCCGGGAAGACGGCATCACATTGGCGCCGCACAGCAAGCTGCCCGGCACCTGGCTGGCCACCGGCGAAGTCTTTCGTGGCCTGCATAGCGTCTCCATGGGCACGCTGATGGGCCGGCACCTGACAAGGTCGCTGCTGGACGGCGCCGGCACACCCGCCGCTACCCTGCGCCGCCTGCAAAACGAGATGCAGATGCTGCTGTACACCCACCCCGCCAACGAAACACGCCAGCAGCAGGGGCTGGCGCCGGTCAACTCTTTCTGGGTCAGCGGGGCTGGGGTGCTGGAGCAACTGCTGCCCGCCGTGCAGGGCGTGCGTGTGGAAGCACGCCTGCAGGCGCCGGCGCTGCGCGGTGATGCGGAGGCCCATGCGCAAGCCTGGCAGGCGGTGGACGCCGACAGCTGCGCCGCCTTGCTGGCCGTTTTGCGTGCAGGCGGCCAGGCGAACCTGACCCTGTGTGGCGCCCGCGCGGCGCAGAGCTTTGGCCCTGCCCCAGCTGGCGTATGGTCCCGGGTTAAGCATATTTTAGGTCTCCAGCCCTTATGGGACGGGCGGGAGCAGCTATGAAAATCATAGTACGTGAAGCACCGCCGCGCAGTGTCTGGGCGCTGGAGCAGGCCGGTGTTCACCCCCTGCTGGCGCAGCTCTACGCCGCGCGTGGCGTGCGCAACGCCGACGAACTCGACGATGGCCTGGCCCGTCTGCTGCTGCCCTCGGCCATGAAAGGCACGCAGCAATCGGCCGTGCTGCTGGCCGATGCCATCGCCGCGAACAAAAAAATCTGTGTGGTCGCTGATTACGACTGCGATGGCGCCACCGCCTGTGCCGTCGCGCTGCGCGGCCTGCGCCTGCTGGGCGCTGCCCAGGTCAGCTACATCGTGCCGGACCGCGTGGTCGACGGGTACGGACTGACCGCGACGATTGCCGACCGCGTCAAGGCCACGGGCGCCGACCTGCTGGTGACGGTGGACAACGGCATCGCCAGCATGGACGGTGTGGCGCGGGCGCGGGCGCTCGGCATGCAGGTGCTGGTGACCGATCACCATCTGCCGGCGCTCAGGGACGGGGCCATCGTGCTGCCCGACGCCGATGTGATCGTGAACCCCAACCAGCCCGGCTGCAACTTCGACAGCAAATCGATAGCCGGCGTGGGCGTGATGTTTTACGTGCTGCTGGCTTTGCGTGCTGAATTGCGTACACGTAGCGTGTTTGACGCTGCCAGCCAACCGAAACTCGACACCTTGCTGCCCCTGGTTGCCCTCGGCACTGTTGCCGACGTGGTCAAGCTAGACGCCAACAACCGCCGCCTGGTCGCGCAAGGTCTCAAGCGCATACGCAGTGGCACCATGCCAGCTGGTGTGGCGGCGCTGTTCACAGCCGCCGGGCGCGTCGCCGCCGTGGCGACCACCTTCGACTTCGGTTTTGCGCTGGGTCCGCGCATCAACGCTGCCGGCCGGCTTAGCGACATGACCCTGGGCATCGAGTGCCTGCTGACCGACGACGCGGGCCGCGCCGACGAACTGGCAAAAACCCTGGACGGCATCAACCGCGAGCGGCGAGACATCGAGGCCGGCATGCGCGAGCAGGCGCAGTACGCGGCCGACGCGATGATTGACGAGGATGAGGTGCCGCCGCCCGCCATCGCGATTTTTGACCCCGACTTTCATGAGGGCGTGGTTGGCATCGTGGCCTCGCGCATCAAGGACAAGCTGCACCGGCCGACCTTTGTATTTGCCGCCAGCCAGGCACCGGGCAGGGAGCACGAGCTCAAGGGCTCGGGCCGCTCAATTGCCGGTTTTCACCTGCGCGATGCGCTGGATCTGGTCGCCAAGCGCCACCCGGGGGTGTTGCTGCGTTTCGGCGGCCACGCGATGGCCGCCGGCTGCACCATCAACGAGGAGCAGTTCGAGCAGTTCGAGCAGGCACTCCAGCAGGTTGCGCACGAATGGCTGGACGCCGCGACCCTGACGCGCCGGCTCGATACCGACGGCCCGCTTGCGCCGCAGTACCGCCGCGCCGACCTGGTCGACACCCTGCACCGCGAAGTCTGGGGCCAGGGCTTTGCGGCGCCGACTTTCAGCGAGGAAGTGGAAGTCGTGTCGCAGCGCCTGGTGGGTGAAAAACACCTGGCGCTCAAGCTGAAACACCAAGGCCAGCCGGTCGACGGTATCTGGTTCGGCCACACCGAGTCGCTGCCGTCCCGCGTCAAGCTGGCCTTTCGGCTGGATGCCGACGAGTGGCAGGGCATCAAGCGGGTGCGCTTTCTCGTGGAAGCCGCCGAAATCTGAATGTTTTAGGCCTCCAGCCCAACCAGGACGAGCGCAAGCAGCTATTGATTTGATAGCATTGCTTGGGTCCCAGCCTGCCCCTCACCCCAGAAAGTGAGTGCCCCCCGATGAACGGGGGTGAGCACATGGAGGCTGGCGCGGGGGCGGTACCAGCGCTGTAGCGCTTGTCCGACGGCGCATGGCAGGCGAGGCCTACAACCGTGGATCGAGCAATGGGCCAAGATACGTCCCAGAAGGCAAGCCAGTCGGCATGTCAACAAAAACATAGAGCACACCATGAACACCATCATTTGGGTCGTCGGCCTTATCGTCATCATCGGCTTCATCCTGTCCTACTTCGGCTTTCGCTGAAAGTTAAGCACTTCAGTGCTGAAGCCCCCGACTGGCGGGCTTGAGCAGCTACTGAATTTGTAGCACACCAAAAATCCAGGCGGCCTCAGGTCAGTATCGAATATTGACCCCCGCGCTCAATGGCGCGTTGATAGGCTGGCCGCGCATGAATGCGCTTGAGAAAGTCCATCAACCGTGGCCGGCTGGCATTCAGCCCGCCGCGCGCTGCTGCCGCCTCCAGCGGAAAACTCAACTGAATGTCGGCGCCGCTGAACTCGCTGCCGGCGAACCATTGGTTGTTTCCCAACTCCGCTTCGAGATAATCGAGGTGCTGCGCTATCTGCGGCTCAATGAAACTGCTTTTTGCCTTGCCGCTGATGGCTTTGGCAATAGGTTTGGCAAAAAACGGCATGGGTGCGGTTTCAATCTTGTCAAACACCAGCTTGAGTAGCAGCGGCGACATCGCCGAGCCTTCCGCATAGTGCAACCAGTAGGTGTAGCGCAAGCGGTCGGGCGTTCCGGCGGGCGGTGCCAGCCGCCCCGCCCCGTAATGTTCGATCAAATAGTCCACGATGGCGCCCGACTCGGCGATGGTCAGCTCGCCGTCTGTGATGACTGGCGATTTTCCCAGCGGATGCACCGCGCGCAGCGACGCTGGCGCCAGCATGGTTTTCGGGTCGCGTTCGTAACGCTTGATGTCGTATTTCAGCGCCAACTCCTCCAGCAGCCAGAGAATCCGTTGCGAGCGGGAATGGTTCAGGTGGTGCACGGTGATCATGAAATTTCCAGTCAGGGTTGGCGGCAAACGGACTGACATGGTAGGTCATCGCGCCCCGACCGGTCCAGCCCGGTTCAGCAGCAAAAAGAAGCAGCGCCTAAAATGGGTCAGTGATTTCCAAAAACATCCTGAACGCCGACCTGCATTGCCATTCTGTCGTATCCGACGGCACCATGACACCCGAGGCACTGGCTGAACGAGCGAAAACCAACGGCGTCGAGCTCTGGGCCCTGACCGACCACGACGAGATTGGCGGCCAGCATCGCGCCGCCGCCGCCGCCAGAGCCCAGGGCCTGCACTACCTGACCGGCACCGAAATATCCGTCACTTTTGCCGACCAAACCGTACACATCGTCGGCCTGGGTTTTGATCCCGACGACGCAGCCATCAAACAGGGCCTGTACACAACCCGCAGCGGACGCAGCGAACGCGCCATGGAAATGTCGGACGGGCTGGTCAAAGTCGGCATCAAGGGCGCTTATGAAGGCGCGCTGAAGTTTGTCGGCAACCCGGAGCTGATCTCGCGCACCCACTTTGCCCGCTTCCTGGTCGAGTCCGGCGTCTGCAAGGAAACCTCCGAGGTGTTTCGCAAATACCTGACTGAAGGCAAGCCCGGTTATGTGCCGCACCGCTGGGCCAGCCTGCGTGACGCAGTGCAATGGATCACCAGCGCCAAGGGCGTGGCAGTGATTGCGCACCCGGGCCGCTACAAGTTCACGCCAAACGAGGAATACGCACTGTTCACCGAGTTCAAATCCCACGGTGGCCAGGGCGTCGAGGTGGTCACCGGCAGCCACACCACGCAGGAGTATGTGAAATACGCCGAAACTGCGAAGGAGTTCGGCTTGGCCGCTTCACGCGGCAGCGACTTCCACAGCCCCGATGAAAGCCACACCGACCTGGGCACCCTGCCCTTACTGCCGGGTGACCTGACGCCTGTCTGGGCGCTGCTGGAAGACCGCATCCAGTGAGCCGCGCGTCCTCGGCCCTGGCGGGCATTGCGCTGGTCATCGCCGCCGTCGCCTGTTTTGCAACGCTGGACACCACCACCAAGTTTGTCAGCGCCAGCGTGCCGCTGCTGATGGCGCTGTGGTTTCGCTACTTTTTTCAGGCGGTCGCCACCACCGCCGTGGTGCTGCCATTGCGCGGCCTGAGTGTGCTGCGCACGGCGCACCCGAAGTTCCAGTGCCTGCGCGGCCTGCTGCTGCTGTTGAGCAGCCTGTTCGCCTTCCTGAGCCTCAAATACCTGCCAGTGGCCGAGTTCACCGCCATTGGCGCCATCGTGCCCTTGCTCATCACCCTGCTGGCAGCCACCGCACTCGGAGAGAAAGTCTCTGCGCTGCGCTGGTCGCTGGTGCTGGGCGCTTTTGCCGGCACCTTGATCATCATCAGGCCGGGCGGCGAAGACTTCAGCTGGACGCTGCTGCTGCCGCTGTGCATGGTGGCCACCAACACCGGCTTTCAAGTGCTCACCAGCAAGCTGGCCAAAACAGAAGACCCAATCACCATGCACCTGTACACCGGTTGGGTCGGCACGCTGCTGGCCTCGCTGGCCCTGCCTTTTGTCTGGATCTCCTTGCCTTCGTGGTCGCTGTGGGGCTGGCTGCTGCTGATGGGCGTGGCCGCCACCGTGGGGCACTTCATGCTGATCCTGGGCTATATGCGCGCGCCGGCTGCCACCCTGACGCCTTACCTCTACGCCCAGATCGCCTTCGCGATGGTCGGGGGCTGGATTGTTTTTTCGCATGTGCCTGACAGCTGGTCCATGATCGGCATGTTGATGATCGCCGTCTGCGGCGCGCTGGGTGCCTGGCTGACGGCGCGCGAAAGCCGCGCGCTCAAAGACTTCCGCATGCTGTCCGCCCAAACCTGACACCGCAACACCACCATGGCCCAGTTTTTCGACATCCATCCCGACAATCCGCAGG
>NZ_JACDDD010000024.1 GCF_013817205.1 Polaromonas sp. | reverse complement strand
CTCCCCCCTCGAGGGGGCGCCGCCTGTGGCCGGGCCGAGCCCGATCCACGGCGGCCCTGAAAAAGAAGGGGTCGTGTCACTGTCCCCCGGGCGCCGAGCGTGGCGCAGGTTCCGCCGCAACCCGCTGGGCTTCTGGAGTCTGGTGCTGTTTGCCATCATGGTGGTGCTCAGCCTGTTCGCCGAGGTGTTGTCCAATGACCGGCCGCTGGTGGTGCGCTACGAAGGCACGACTTATTTTCCCATCGTCAAGGATTACTCCGAGCAGACTTTTGGCGGCGATTTCCCGACGCCGGCTGATTACCTCGACCCCTTCATCCGTGAGCGCATCACCAGCGGCGGCAACTGGGCAATCTACGCGCTCAACCCCTATGGCCCGAAAACGCTGAACTACTTCGCCAAGTCACCCAGCCCGGCCGCGCCCACTGCCGACAACTGGCTGGGCACCGACGACCGCGGCCGCGACCTGCTGGCGCAGCTGCTTTACGGTTTTCGCGTCAGTGTGCTGTTCGGCCTGGCGCTGACCCTCACCGGTACGGTGCTCGGTATCCTGGCCGGGGCAGTGCAGGGTTTCTTTGCCGGCAAGACCGATTTGGCCTTTCAGCGCTTTATTGAGATCTGGAGCGCGATGCCCGAGCTCTACCTGTTGATCATCTTCAGCGCGATTTTCACGCCCAGTCTCGCGCTGCTGCTGATCCTGCTGAGCCTGTTCGGCTGGATGGGCCTGTCCGACTACGTGCGCGCCGAATTCCTGCGGAATCGCCAGATGGACTATGTGCGCGCGGCGCGCGCCTTGGGCGTGGGCAATGGCCGCATCATGTGGCGCCACATCCTGCCCAACAGCATGACGCCGGTGGTGACCTTTCTGCCGTTTCGCATGAGCGCGGCCATCCTGGCGCTGACCTCGCTCGACTTCCTCGGCCTCGGTGTACCGCCCGGCACGCCTTCGCTGGGCGAGCTGCTGAGCCAGGGCAAGAACAACATCGACGCCTGGTGGATCTCCCTGTCGACCTTTTGCGTGCTGGTGATGACCCTGCTGCTGTTGACCTTCATGGGTGATGCGCTGCGCGATGCGCTGGATCCGCGTAAGGCCGACAAATAATGGCCCCCACGCTCCGCACTGACGCGTCGTCGCTGCCCCCCGAGGGGGCTGTCCCGCCTTGGGGCGGCCCGGCGGCGGGACGGATGACTCATCCACTACTGGAAGTGCGGGACCTGCGTGTCTCCTTTGGCGGCAAGGCCGTCGTCCACGGCGTCAACTTCAGCATCGCACCCGGTGAAAAGCTGGCACTGGTCGGCGAATCCGGCTCTGGCAAGACGGTGACGGCACTGAGCTTGCTGCGCCTGGTCCAGAATGCCGACATTTCCGGATCTGCAAACCTTTTCGGCCCTCAGCCCCCGTCCATCAAGCGTGACCTGCTATCAATTCCGGAGCGTGAACTGCGCGGCATCCGTGGTGAAGAGGTTGCCATGATCTTCCAGGAGCCGATGACGGCGCTGAACCCGCTGTTTTCCGTGGGTGACCAGATCGCCGAGGTGCTGGAACTGAAACAGGCCCTGAGCAAACGCCAGGCCTGGGACGCCGCCATTGAGGCGCTGGCCGCCACCGGTATCCCGGAGCCGGCGCGGCGCGCCCAGTCTTTTCCGCACCAGCTCTCGGGTGGCCAGCGCCAGCGCGCCATGATCGCGATGGCGTTGGCCTGCCGCCCGCGCCTGCTGCTGGCTGACGAACCGACAACGGCGCTCGATGTCACCCTGCGCATGCAGATCCTGGAATTGCTGTCTGATCTGCAACGCCAGACCGGCATGGCGGTGCTGCTGATCACCCACGACCTGAACCTGGTGCGCAAATTCGCCGACCGGGTGGCAGTGATGGAGAACGGGCACTTGGTGGAAGAGGGGCCGGTAGCGCAGGTGTTCGCCGATCCGCAACATGCCTACACACGCAAGCTGATCGACAGCCGGCCCGCGCGTGATGTGGTGGAACAGCTTTCACCCGCCAGCGGGCCGCCGGCGATGCGTGCCAGCGGCCTGCGCGCAGCCTATTCCGTACGAATTCCCGGCGTACGCGGCTGGTTTCGCAAGGGCGAGTTCGTTGCAGTGAAGGGCGCCGACTTCGAGGTGGCGCCGGGCTGCACGCTGGGCGTCGTGGGTGAGTCGGGGTCCGGCAAATCCACGCTGGCGCTGGCCGCATTGGGGCTGATGCCGCACACCGGTGCACTCGAAGCCATGGGCCAGCACTGGGGCGTCAGTAGCGCCGGCAACAAGGCAATCCGGCGGTTGGTACAGGTCGTGTTCCAGGACCCGTTTTCCTCATTGTCGCCGCGCATGACTGTGGAGGAAATCGTAGGTGAGGGCTTGCTGGTCCACGAACCCGGCCTGTCTGCCGCAGCACGCCGCGAACGGGTAGTCGCCGCGCTGGCCGATGTCGGCATGGGGGAGGTTCAGGATTTCGTCGCCGGGCCGTCCCAAGACGAAAAGCACCCCCTTGGGGGGCAGCAAGCTACACGCAGTGAGGGCGCGCGGGGGCTGTATTTCCCCGGCCTACTGCAGCGTTACCCGCATGAGTTTTCCGGCGGCCAGCGCCAGCGTCTGGCAATTGCCCGGGCGCTGATCGTCCAGCCCCAATTGCTGGTGCTCGACGAGCCGACCAGCGCGCTTGACGTGACCATCCAGAAACAGGTGTTGCAACTGCTGCAAAAGCTGCAGCGCGAACGCGGCCTGAGTTATTTGCTGATCACCCATGACGTGGACGTGATCCGCGCCATGGCGCACGAGGTCATGGTGATGAAGGACGGCGAGGTGCTGGAAACCGGGACCGTGAGTCAGGTGCTGGATGCGCCGCAACACCCTTACACCCGCATTCTTGTCGCGGCGCAGGTCTGACGCTATTGTCAGTTTTCGCAAATTTTGAGATTCAACCGGTTTAATACGAACTCATCAGTTGGCACCGCTATCGCCCAACAGCACAGGTCGCCAGCGACTGCCGGCATGCAAACTGCTTGCGCGGGTGCCAGTATCGGGGTAGAATATGAGCTTCACGACCAAATGGGCGGGTTTTCACCGCCCATTTTTTTTGGGCGTTTGTTTTTGCAAACTGATTTTTTTTTGAGAAGCTGGCGCAGCGATCTACAGACTGAATGGCATTACACGAAACGATTGAGCAGACCGTCACGGGACTGGGTTACGAACTGGTGGACATTGAACGTACCACCGGTGGTTTGCTGCGTGTGACCATCGATCAGCCGCAGGTCGAAGGTTCGCCGGAACAGTTCATCAATGCGGAGGACTGCGAAAAAGTCACGCGCCAGCTGCAGTTTGTGCTGGAAGTCGAAGGTGCAGCGTATTCCCGGCTCGAGGTGAGCTCGCCGGGCATAGACCGGCCCCTGCGCAGCGAAAAGGATTTTGTGCGTTTTACCGGCGAGCTGGTGGACATCACGCTGAAGGCGGCCATCGGGTCGGCAGCGGCCGGCTCTGGTGTGACCGCCAGCCGCAAGAAATTTCGCGGCACGCTTGAGCGTGCAGCCTCCGGGTGGCAGATTGTGTGGCGCGAAGAGCCCGCCGCCAAGCCCGGTGCAAAAGTGAGCAAGAACAAGGTGCCCGCGCCGCTGCAGGCGCTGGGCTTCACGCTCGATGAAATTGCGCAGGCCCGACTGGCGCCTGTGGTTGACTTCAAGGGGCGCCGGCCGAAAAGCCCGCCCGCAACAGAGATATAAAAAGGAAAGGCAGGCTTGTGAAATGAATCGCGAACTGTTGATGTTGGTGGATGCCATCTCGCGTGAGAAAAATGTTGAACGTGACGTCGTTTTTGGTGCCGTCGAGCTCGCGCTCGCCTCGGCCACCAAAAAGGTGTACGCCGAAGGCACGGACATCCGTGTCGTGGTGGACCGTGACAGTGGCAACTACGAGACCTTCCGCCGCTGGCTGGTTGTGCCCGACGAAGCCGGCCTGCAAAATCCTGAAGGCGAAGAACTGGTCAGCGATGCCCGCGAGGAAATCGCTGACATCGAGGAAGGCGACTTCATCGAGAAGCCAGTCGAAAGCCTGCCGATCGGCCGCATCGGCGCGCAAGCGGCCAAGCAGGTCATTCTGCAGAAGATCCGCGATGCTGAGCGTGAAATGCTGCTCAACGACTTCATGTCGCGCGGCGACAAGATTTTTGTCGGCACCGTCAAACGCATGGACAAGGGCGACATCATTGTCGAGTCCGGCCGGGTCGAAGGCCGGCTGCGCCGCAGTGACATGATCCCGAAAGAAAACCTGCGTTCCGGCGACCGCGTGCGCGCCATGATCATGGAAGTCGACACCACCCTGCGTGGCGCCCCCATCATCCTGTCGCGTACCTCTCCTGAATACATGATCGAGTTGTTCCGTCAGGAAGTGCCCGAGATTGAACAAGGCCTGCTGGAGATCAAATCCTGCGCGCGGGATCCCGGCTCGCGCGCCAAGATCGCCGTGCTGTCGCATGACAAGCGCGTCGACCCGATCGGCACCTGCGTCGGCGTGCGCGGCACCCGCGTCAACGGCGTGACCAACGAGCTGGCAGGCGAACGCGTCGACATCGTGCTGTGGAGTGAAGACCCGGCGCAGTTTGTAATTGGCGCGCTGGCACCGGCCAATGTGTCTTCCATCGTGGTGGACGAAGAGCGTCACGCCATGGACGTGGTGGTTGACGAGGAAAACCTCGCGATCTCCATTGGCCGGGGCGGCCAGAATGTGCGCCTGGCTGCCGAGCTGACCGGCTGGAAAATCAACATCATGACGGCCGACGAGTCTGCTGAAAAGCAGGCCACCGAGACCGACACCAGTCGCAAGCTGTTCATGGAAAAACTCGACGTGGATGAGGAAATCGCCGACATCCTAATCTCCGAAGGTTTCACCAGCCTCGAAGAAGTGGCTTATGTGCCGATCCAGGAAATGCTGGAGATCGAATCTTTCGACGAAGACACCGTCACCGAGCTGCGCACCCGCGCCAAGGACGCGTTGCTGACCATGGAAATCGCCAAGGAAGAAAACGCCGAAGGCGTCTCGCAGAATCTGCGTGATGTTGAAGGCCTCACGCCCGAACTGATCGCCAAGCTGACTGAAGCGGGTGTCGGCACCCGTGACGACCTGGCCGACCTGGCCGTGGATGAACTCACCGATATCACCGGCCAGTCTGAAGACGAAGCCAAGGCCCTGATCATGACAGCGCGCGCGCATTGGTTTACCGATGAAGCCGAGCCTGCCGACGCCGAAGAGCCTGCAAGTGCAGACCTCGCGTCCAAAGAGCAATGATCATGGAGGCCAGCAGGAAAAAAACATATGTCCAGTACCACTACCGTCGCTGAATTCGCAGCTGAACTGAATAAACCCACCGCCACACTGATCGAGCAATTGACCAGTGCCGGTGTTGCCAAGGCGCAGCCCACCGACTCCCTGTCCGAGGGTGACAAGCAGAAACTGCTGAGCTATTTGCAGGCCAGCCACGGCACCGCCAGCGCAGAGCGCAAGAAGATCACGCTCGTCAAGAAGTCGACCACCGAGATCAAACAGGCCGATGCCACCGGCCGGGCCCGGACCATTCAGGTCGAAGTCCGCAAAAAACGCACCTTCATCAAGCGTGACGAGACTTCCGAGCCCGTCGTCGAGGTGCCAGCCGCTGCCGCGCCCCAGACCTCGACGGTCGAGGACGCCGAACTGGTTCGCCGCGAGGAAGAAGCCAGCCGCCACGCCGAATTGCTGCGCCGCCAGGAAGAAGAGCTGACGGAAAAACGCCGCCTGCGTGAAGAGCAGGATGCCAAAGACCAGGCTCGCGAGCAGCAGGAGCGTGACGCTGCCGAGCAGACGGCGCAAGCCGCTGCGCAGGCTGCCGAAGCCGCCAGCAAGGTCAAGCCCGCGAGCAAGGCTGCCAAGGCTATGGCTGTCGAAACGCCCGCCGCCGATGACACTGCAGCCACTGAAAAGGCCGCAGCCAAGGCTGCAGAAGCCAGCGCTGCGCAAGCGGCAGCCAAGGCCAAGGCCACTGCCGAGTTCCAGGCCGATGCCGTCAAGGCGCAGGACCTGCAGGACCGCCGCAAGAAGGCCGAGGCTGAAGCCGCCGGTATCCGCGCCATGATGAATGCGCCCAAGCGCGTGCTGGTGCCGCATGTCGACCCGAAAGCCGCCATCAAGGGCACGCTGCACAAGCCGGCCGTGGTCCCGGGCGCCGCCAAACCTGCCGCTGCAGGCGCAGCCGCAGGAACCGCCGGCAAAAAGGAAATCAAGTCGGAAAACCTGTCTTCGACCTGGAAAGATGACGCCGCCAAGAAAAAGGGCGAGATCAAGACCCGTGGCGCGACCGCTGTGCCTGGACGCGGCAACTTCCGTGGCGGCCCGCGCGGCCGCCGCACATCTGACCGCGATTCGCGTTCCGAGTCCACTTTTGTGGCGCCGACCGAGTTCAAGGTCATCGAAGTCCATGTGCCGGAAACCATCACGGTCGCCGAACTCGCCCACAAGATGAGCGTGAAGTCGTCCGAGGTCATCAAACACCTGATGAAGCTGGGCCAGATGGTCACCATTAACCAGCCGCTGGACCAGGACACCGCGATGATCGTCGTGGAAGAAATGGGCCACAAGGCCGTCACCGCTTCGCTGGACGATCCGGAAGCCTTTGCCGACGAGGACGTGCAAGGCCAGCAAGCCGAGCTGCTGCCACGTGCGCCGGTCGTGACCGTCATGGGCCACGTCGACCACGGCAAGACCTCGCTGCTCGACTACATCCGCACTGCCAAAGTGGCTTCCGGCGAAGCCGGCGGCATTACCCAGCACATCGGCGCTTACCACGTGGAAACTCCGCGCGGCATGGTGTCCTTTTTGGACACACCGGGCCACGAAGCGTTTACTGCCATGCGCGCCCGCGGCGCCCAGGCGACCGACATTGTGATTCTGGTAGTGGCTGCCGACGACGGCGTGATGCCGCAGACGCGTGAAGCCATCAAGCACGCCAAAGCAGCCGGTGTGCCCATCGTGGTCGCGATCAACAAGATCGACAAGCCCGGCATCAACATGGAGCGCGTCAAGGGCGAGCTGGTGACCGAAGAAGTGATCCCCGAAGAGTTCGGCGGTGACGTGCCTTTTGTCGGCGTGTCGGCCCATACAGGCGCCGGCATTGATGCCCTGCTTGAGCAGGTGCTGCTGCAGGCCGAGGTGCTGGAGCTGAAGGCGCCCGTTGATGCCTTGGCCAAGGGCCTAGTGATTGAAGCCCGCCTCGACAAGGGCCGCGGCCCGGTCGCCACCGTATTGGTGCAGGCCGGCACGCTCAAAGCCGGCGACGTGGTGCTGGCTGGTTCGACCTTTGGCCGCGTCCGTGCCATGCTGGACGAAAACGGCAAGCCGATCAAGACCGCAGGTCCGTCGATTCCGGTGGAAATCCAGGGCCTGACCGAAGTGCCGCAGGCCGGTGACGAGTTCATGGTCATGCTCGACGAGCGCCGTGCCCGCGAAATCGCGACTTACCGTGCCGGCAAGTTCCGCAACACCAAGCTGGCCAAGCAGCAGGCGTCCAAACTGGAGAACATGTTCTCCGACATCGGCGCCGGCGAGGTCAAGATGCTGCCCATCATCATCAAGGCCGACGTGCAGGGGTCGCAGGAAGCGCTGGCCCAGTCGCTGCTCAAGCTCTCGACCGACGAGGTCAAGGTGCAGCTGGTGTATTCCGGCGTGGGCGGCATTTCCGAGTCCGACGTGAATCTGGCGATTGCGTCCAAGGCGGTGGTCATCGGGTTCAACACCCGCGCCGACGCCCAGGCCCGCAAACAGGCCGAGAACAACGGCGTCGATCTGCGTTACTACAACATCATTTATGACGCTGTGGACGAGCTGCGCGCCGCGATGTCGGGCATGCTGACGCCGGACAAGAAGGAAGAAGTCATCGGTACCGCCGAGATCCGCCAGGTGTTCAAGGTCAGCAAGATCGGCTCGATCGCCGGTTGTATGGTCACGGCCGGTGTGGTCCGCCGCAACGCGCGTCTGCGCCTGCTGCGCGAAAACGTGGTCGTCTTCACCGGTGAACTCGATTCGCTCAAGCGTTTCAAGGACGACGCCAAGGAAGTCAAGGAAGGTTTCGAGTGCGGCCTGAACGTCAAGGGTTACAACGACATCCAGGTCGGCGACATGCTGGAGTTCTTTGAAATCCGCGAAGTGGCCAGGACACTGGAGGCCTGATCGCCGCAAGGCGGCTGCCTGTGAAAGGGCAGTCCGCCGACCCGGCAGGCCTACTACCCCATGCGTAAAAAATCATCCACCCCGAACCGCGGTTTTCGCGTCGCCGACCAGATCCAGCGTGATCTGACGGAGTTGATCGCGCGCGAGTTGAAGGACCCGCGGGTGGGCATGGTCACGATCCAGGCGGTCGAGGTCACGGCCGACTACGCGCATGCCAAGGTATTTTTCAGCGTGTTGATCGGCGACCCAACCGAATGCGAAACCGCGCTCAACCAGGCGGCAGGGTTCCTGCGCAATGGCCTGTTCAAGAAGTTGATGATCCACACGGTGCCGACCCTGCATTTCCAGTTTGACCGCACGACCGAACGTGCGGCCGACATGAACGCGCTGATCGCCAAGGCGGTTTCCTCCCGCGCCCAAGACGACTGAAACGTACCGTTCCCCTTCGACAGGCTCAGGGTGAACGGTACTTTCCGCGAGCGGTTTTTCCGTTCGCGTTGAGCTTGTCGAAACGCTTATGCCGCAAACACCTGTTCACCGCCAGAAAATCCAGCGACGTCCCGTGCACGGCGTGCTGCTGCTCGACAAGCCGCTGGGCCTGTCGAGCAACCAGGCGTTGCAAAAGGCCAAGTGGCTGCTGCGCGCAGACAAGGCCGGCCACACCGGCACGCTGGACCCGCTGGCTACCGGCGTGTTGCCGCTGTGTTTCGGCGCAGCCACCAAATTCAGTCAACTTCAGCTCGACGCCGACAAGACCTATGAAGCCGTGCTATTGCTGGGCGCCAAAACCAGCACCGCCGATGCCGAAGGCGATGTGATTGAGACGCGCCCGGTGCCGCCCATCACTCCGGAGCTGCTGGAGAATCTGACGCGCCGCTTCACCGGCCCGCTCTCGCAGGTGCCGCCCATGTATTCGGCGCTCAAGAAGGACGGCAAGGCCTTGTACGAATACGCGCGCAAGGGCCAGGAAGTCGAGCGGGAAGCCCGCCGCATCACGATTTATAAGCTGGAAATGGCTCCAGCCCATGACCCGCGGGCGCCGACAGCTATCAAAATCATAGTAACCTGCAGCAAGGGTACCTACATTCGCACCCTCGGCGAAGACATCGGCGAGGCCATTGGCTGCGGCGCGCACCTGGGGGCGCTCAGGCGGCTGGAGACCGGCGGCTACACCGACGGTCAGTGTGTGAGCCTGCCATCGCTCGAAGCCATGAGTGAGGCCGAGCGTGAAACCTGCCTGTTGCCGGTGCAGTCGCTGGTGGCGGCTTATCCGTCTGTCACATTGGGCGCCGACGATGCAGGGCGTTTTCTCAGCGGTTTGCGCCGCCGTGGTAGCAGTGGCCAGTGGGGCCCCGATGCCGCACTGGTACAGGTCTTCGGCACGGATCCTGCGGCTTTCCTGGGCTCGGCTCACGTGACGGCTGACGAATTAATCCCCGGGCGCCTGCTCAGCCCGATTGAAATCCAGGACATGCTGGCTGTCCGACCCTCTGATTCACCTGTTTTCTCCAGCACTGCGGCCAGCGCCGCACTGGCCTGACATCACCGATTCGAAGTTTTTAGAAAGCGAACCATGAGCATCAAACAAATCCGCAACATCGCCATCATCGCCCACGTTGACCACGGCAAAACCACCATGGTAGACCAGCTGCTGCGCCAGTCTGGCACCTTTGCCGAGCACGAAAAGGTGGTCGACACCGTGATGGACAACAACGCCATCGAAAAAGAACGTGGCATCACCATTCTGGCCAAGAACTGCGCCGTGACCTGGGAAGGCACGCACATCAACATCGTTGACACCCCAGGCCACGCGGACTTTGGCGGCGAAGTGGAACGCGCCTTGTCCATGGTGGACGGTGTGGTGCTGCTGATCGACGCGCAAGAGGGCCCCATGCCCCAGACGCGTTTTGTGACCAAGAAGGCGCTGGCCCTGGGCCTCAAACCCATTCTGGTCGTCAACAAGGTGGACAAGCCAGGCGCGCGCCCTGACTACGTGGTCAACGCCGCTTTCGATCTGTTCGACAAGCTGGGCGCTACCGACGAACAACTCGACTTCCCCGTGGTCTACGCCTCCGGCATCAACGGCTGGTCTTCGTTGGAAGAAGGCCCGCCTAATGAACAGTGGGGGCCCGACATGTCGGCCTTGTTCAACACCATCCTCAAGCACGTGCCGCATCAGGAAGGCGACCCTGCCGCGCCGCTGCAGTTGCAAATTTCCGCGCTCGACTTCTCGACCTTCGTCGGTCGTATCGGCGTCGGCCGCATCAGCCAGGGCACGATCAAACCCATGATGGACGTTGTTGTCATGGAAGGTCCTGATGGCAAGGCTGTCAAGGGACGGGTCAACCAGGTGTTGACCTTCCAGGGTCTTGAGCGTGTGCAGGCAACCGAGGCCGGCCCCGGCGAGATTGTTCTGATCAACGGTATTGATGACGTTGGCATCGGCGTAACGATCACTGACCCGACCAGCCCGGCGCCGCTTCCCATGCTCAAGGTGGATGAGCCGACCCTGACCATGAACTTCTGCGTCAACACCAGCCCGTTGGCCGGCCGTGAAGGCAAGTACGTCACCAGTCGCCAGATCTGGGACCGCCTGCAAAAAGAGCTGCAGCACAACGTGGCGCTGCGCGTCAAGGAGACTGACGAAGAGGGTATCTTTGAAGTCATGGGCCGCGGTGAGCTGCACCTGACCATCCTGCTGGAAAACATGCGCCGCGAAGGCTTTGAGCTGGCCGTGTCCAAGCCGCGCGTGGTGATGAAAGAAGTGAACGGCGAAAAGCACGAGCCCATCGAACTGGTAACTGCTGACATCGAAGAGATCCACCAGGGCGGTGTCATGCAGGCCCTGGGTGAGCGCAAGGGCGACCTAGTGAATATGGAATCAGATGGCCGTGGCCGCGTGCGTCTGGAGTACCGCATCCCGGCGCGTGGCCTGATTGGCTTCACCAACGAATTTTTGAACCTGACACGCGGTTCGGGACTGATTTCCAACATCTTTGACAGCTACGAAGCCCACAAGGGCGACATCGGCGGCCGTAAAAACGGTGTGCTGATTTCCATGGACGCGGGTGAGATTTTCACCTACGCACTGGGCAAGCTCGACGACCGTGGCCGCATGTTCGTCAAGGCCAACGATCCTGTATACGAAGGCATGATTGTCGGCATTCATAGCCGCGACAACGACTTGGTGGTCAACGCCACACGTACCAAACAGCTCACCAACTTCCGCGTGTCGGGCAAGGAAGATGCGATCAAGATCACGCCACCAATCGAATGCACGCTGGAATACGGCGTGGAATTTATTGAAGACGACGAGCTTGTCGAAATCACGCCCAAGTCGGTTCGTCTGCGCAAGCGCCACCTGACGGAGAGCGAGCGTAAGCGCGCTGGTAGATAAGGCCCCCACGTTCGCTCACTGCGTGTAGCTCTCTGCCCCCCGAGGGGCGCTGCGCCTGCGGACTGGCGGAGCAAGATCCGCGGCCCCTGCTTGACTTAAGAGAGGCGGTCTCGGGTTTGGCTGTTATTGCGGGCCTGACCTCGTTCGGAACAAGAGATGAAACTGACTCACAGCCGCGCCGTATTACTGATGATCGCGATCACGCTGATGTGGTCGATCGCGGGTGTGGTGACGCGCCATCTCGAGTCGGCCAGGAGCTTTGAAGTGACCTTCTGGCGCAGCTTTTTCACGATGCTGTCGCTGCTGGTCATTCTTCCGGTGTTTCAAGGTCGGCAGGTGTTTTCCAAAATTCGCCATGCGGGCCGCTTCCTGTGGCTGTCTGGCGTGTGCTGGAGCGTCATGTTCACCGCCTTCATGCTGGCGCTGACCATGACCAGCGTGGCCAACGTGTTGGTGACCATGGCGCTCGGGCCTTTACTCACGGCGCTGATCGCGCGGGTCTTCATCGGCCACCGCATTGCACCGCGCACCTGGTTCGCCATCGCCGTGGCAGGCATGGGCATCGCGTGGATGTATGGCAGCCAGGTCAGCGTGGGCGGCGGGGCAGGGCAATTCGCCGGCACGCTGGTGGCCCTGTTGGTGCCTATCGCGGCGGCAGTGAACTGGACAGTTGTGCAGCGCAGCCAGGCGCATGGCGAAAAGATCGACCTGGTACCGGCCGTACTGGTGGGCGCGGTGATTTCATCGCTGATGACTTTGCCGCTGGCTTTTCCGTTTGCCGCGACGCCACATGACATTGGCTTGCTGGCGCTGCTGGGCGTGGTGCAGCTGGCGATTCCCTGCGTGCTTTCGGTCGTCTGTGCGCGGGTGCTGAAAGCGCCGGAAATGGCTTTGCTGGCGCTGCTTGAGATTATTTTTGGCATCCTGTTGGCTTGGGCCGGCGCTGGCGAGGTGCCTGCTGCCAGTGTACTGACTGGCGGCTCGCTGGTCATAGGGGCGCTGGTGGTGAATGAACTTTTGGGGTGGAGACAAAGAGCATGACGAGCTACGCAAGCAAAACAAACGGCGACGTGCTGACCGAGGTACGCGGCCAGGTCGGTTTCATCACCCTGAACCGGCCCAAGGCGCTCAATGCGCTGTCGCTGGCCATGGTGCGAGAGCTGGCTGCGGCCCTGACGGCGTGGCACGACGACCCGGCCGTGCTGGCGGTGGCGATACGCGGCAGCAACAAGGCCGGACGCCCCGGCACGCCTGAGGCGCTTTTCGGTGGCTTCTCGGCGGGCGGCGACATCCGCTTTTTCCATGAGGTGGCGCTCGCGGGTGACTCCTCGCTCGACGACTTTTTCACCGAAGAGTACCGCCTCAATCATTTGATCCACACCTACCCCAAGCCCTATATCGCCTTCATGGACGGCGTGGTCATGGGCGGCGGCATGGGACTGAGCCAAGGGGCGCGTGTGCGCATCGTCACCGAGCACACCAAAATGGCCATGCCGGAAACCAACATCGGCCTGTTCCCCGATGTCGGCGGGGGTTACTTCCTGAGCCGGTGCCCGGGCAGCGTGGGCGAATATCTGGCGCTTACCGGCGTCGTGATCGCCGCGGATGAGGCGATGGACTATGGTCTGGCCGACATCAAGCTGTCGGCGGCAGAGCTGCCCGCCTTATGGCAGGCGCTGGGTGATCGGGTCTTTGCTTCAGCGGCTGATGTGGATCAGTGGATTGCTACTGATTTAATAGCTGATCGCGCCCGTCCGACAAGGGCTGGAGGCCAATTTGACCCCTGTTTTTCGTTGGCGCGGGTGAAACACATGGTCGATGCGCTGGAGGCATCGCCGGACGAGGCGGCGAAGAAAGTTGGCGCCATGTTGCGCAAACGCTCGCCGCTGATGCTGCATGTGGCGCTGGAACAGATCCGCCGCGCACGCAGCATGAGCCTGGCCGACGATCTGCGCATGGAGCGTGACATCGTGCACCACTGCTTCCATCTGCGTCCCGGCAATGCTGGGGAGACCGTGGAAGGCATACGCGCGCTCGCCATCGACAAGGATTACACACCGAAGTGGAACCCGGCACGCATCGAAGATGTGAAGCCGGAGATGACGCAAGCATTTTTCGCCAGCCCCTGGACGACTGACGCTCACCCGCTGCGCGAGCTGTAAAAAAAGCGCGGCTCAAGGCTGGCGATGAACCAGCCCGGCAAGGCGCCTTTAGCGGCTGCGCGACTTCATGGCGCGCTCGACCTCGCGCTTGCCTTCGCGGTCCTTGATGGTGTCGCGTTTATCGTGTTCGCCCTTGCCCTTGGCCAGGCCGACCTCGCATTTGACCTTGCCTGCTTTCCAGTGCAGGTTCAGCGGCACCAGGGTGTAGCCTTTCTGCTCGATTTTGCCGATCAGGCGGCGGATCTCGTCCTTGTGCATCAGCAGCTTCTTGGTGCGCACCGAGTCCGGCCGAATATGGGTTGATGCCGTGCCCAGCGGGTTGATCTGGCAGCCGATGATGAAAAGCTCACCATTGCGGATCACCACATAACCGTCGGTCAGTTGCACCTTGCCTTCGCGCAGAGACTTCACCTCCCAGCCTTCGAGCACCATGCCGGCCTCGAAACGCTCCTCGATGTGATAGTTGAACAGCGCTTTTTTGTTGTCGGCAATGCGCACGGCCGCAGCTGCGGCCTTGGGCGTGAGGTTGGCAGCGGGCTTGCCTACGGCTTTTCCGGAGGAGGCGGCGGCCGGTTTTTTGGAGGATGCTTCTTTGGTGGCCATGAAGGAAAGTTAGGGGTGGCCTCGGCTAATACAATCGGGCGCAGCCCCTGATTGTATGAAAACCGTCCACAAGTCCGTCCTGATCTGGTACAGCGCAGCTGAAATGTTTGCCCTGGTCACCGATGTCGCGAGTTATCCGCAGTTTTTGCCGTGGTGTGACCAAGCCGCGGTGGTAGAGGAAGACGCCGACGGCATGACCGCCAGGGTCGGCATTTCGTTTGCCGGGCTCAGCCAGAGCTTCACGACGCGGAATACCCATGTGAAGGACCGCAAGGTGACCCTCAAACTGGTGGATGGCCCGTTTTCAAAACTCGATGGCCACTGGGAGTTCACGCCGCTGGGCGACGGCAGCCAGCGCGCCTGCAAGATCAACTTCAGCCTGCGTTACGACTTCGACAATGCGGCGCTGGCCGCACTGGTCGGCCCGGTGTTCGACAAGATCGCTGGGAGCATGGTGGACGCTTTTGTCAAACGCGCGACCCAGGCGTATGGCGAGACCTGAATGAACATCGTGCTGTTGTATTCCCCGGCGCCGCGTCAGGTGCGGGAATGGGCACTGGTGCTGCCATCGGGCAGCACGGTGGCACAGGCGCTGCAGGCCAGCGGGGTTGTTGCGGAATTCCCGGAGCTGATGTCTGGCTCCTTGCTGGCAGGAATCTGGGGCCGAAAAACCAGCCTGAAACAGATATTGCAGGAAGGCGACCGACTGGAAATCTACCGGCCTTTGCGAGTCGACCCCAAGGTCGCGCGGCGCGAGCGCTTCAACAGCCAGGGCGTGAAAAAGTCCGGTTTGTTTGCCCGCAAGAGGGCCGGGGCCAAGGCCGGCTACTGAGCAGGAAGCTTGTTGCAGTCCCGGTCGGCGACCGCCTGCACGCGCTTGAGTTCAGTGGCCCGGGCGTTGTCGTCCATGATTTCGCGCTCACCTTTGGCATTGGTGCTGGCCACGCGTACACCTGACTGAAACATGGACACGGCCTTTTTGGCACGTTCACAGTTTTCCGCCCTGGACTGCGCAACTTTTTCTTCCTCAGCCTTCTTTTTGGTCGCTTCTTCTTCCGCAAGTTTTTTCTTCTTGGCTTCGAGTTCGGCATCCTTGCCGGAAATCTTCGGGGCGTTGGGATCGGCTTTGGGTTTTGCGGCCGCTACGGGAGGCGTTGCTGCAGCGCTGTTGCCATCAGCGTCCGCCGGCTGCTCCACCGTGACAGTGGGCTGGGCAGCGCGGCGCCCGCCGGGCTGCTTAATGATGTTTTTTTCCTGAATGTCCGAGGGGGGCGGGCGATCGCTGAATACCTTGCGGCCGTCCTTGCCAATCCACTGGTACTGGGCTGCAGCGGAGAACGCAAACGCCCAGCCGGCGAGCACCAGAATCAGCTGTTGGGGAGTGATTTTGAGGTCCATGGTTTCCAGTGTAGCGCCGCCCAACGCGGGCACAACAAATCGTCATGTGGGCGGAGCGTCTATTTGTAACGCGACGGGTCGGCGCGGCGGTGGCAGGGTTTGTACCGACGGGCGCGGGTACAATCGTGTTTTTGGAGCCCTCCCTATGCGCCTACTCGGCAAAGCGCTCACCTTCGACGACGTATTGTTGGTGCCAGCGTTCTCCCAGGTCCTGCCCAAGGACACCTCGCTTTCCACTCAGTTTTCCCGAAATATCCGCCTGAACCTGCCCCTGGTTTCGGCCGCCATGGACACCGTAACTGAGGCCCGTTTGGCCATTGCGATCGCGCAGGAAGGTGGTATCGGCATCGTTCATAAAAACCTCACGCCCCAGCAGCAGGCGGCCGAGGTGGCCAAGGTCAAGCGCTACGAAAGCGGCGTTCTGCGAGACCCGGTCGTCATCACCCCGACGCATACGGTGCGCCAGGTCATGGCCCTCAGTGAACAGCTTGGCATCTCCGGCTTTCCAGTTATCGATGGCGGCAAGGTCGTCGGCATCGTCACCGGCCGCGATATGCGCTTTGAATCGCGCATGGACGTGCCGGTCAGCACCATCATGACGCCGCGTGAGCGGCTGATCACCATGCCCGAAACCGCTACCCTGGCCGATGCCAAGGCGCTGCTGAACAAACACCGGCTTGAGCGCATCCTGCTGATCAACGAGGACTTTGAGCTCAAGGGCCTGATCACCGTCAAGGACATCACCAAGCAGACGACTTTCCCGAACGCCGCGCGTGACGCGCACGGGCAGCTGCGCGTGGGCGCGGCGGTCGGCGTGGGCGAGGGCACCGAGGAACGTGTCGAGGCACTGGTCCGAGCCGGCGTGGACGCCATCGTGGTCGACACCGCCCATGGCCACAGCAAGGGCGTGATCGACCGGGTGCGCTGGGTCAAGCAGAATTACCCGAATGTTGATGTCATAGGCGGCAACATCGCTACCGGCGCGGCAGCGCTGGCCTTGGCTGAGGCCGGCGCCGACGCCGTCAAGGTCGGCATTGGCCCCGGCAGCATCTGTACCACCCGCATCGTCGCAGGTGTCGGTGTGCCGCAGATCATGGCCATCGACAACGTGGCCACCGCGCTGCGCGGCAGCGGCGTGCCGCTGATCGCGGATGGCGGCATCCGTTACAGCGGTGACATCGCCAAGGCGATTGCTGCCGGCGCAGGTACCGTCATGATGGGCGGCATGTTCGCCGGCACCGAAGAAGCGCCCGGCGAAGTGATTCTTTTCCAGGGCCGCAGCTACAAGAGTTACCGCGGCATGGGCAGCATAGGGGCGATGCAGCAGGGCAGCGCCGACCGTTACTTCCAGGAAAGCAGCACCGGCAATCCGAATGCCGACAAGCTGGTGCCCGAAGGCATCGAAGGCCGGGTGCCTTACAAGGGCTCCATGGTCGCCATCATTTTCCAGATGGCTGGTGGCCTGCGTGCCAGCATGGGCTACTGCGGCTGCGCCACCATCGAGGACATGCGCAACCAGGCCGAGTTTGTTGAGATCACCACGGCAGGCATCCGTGAAAGCCATGTCCACGATGTACAAATCACCAAGGAAGCCCCGAATTACAGGGCAGACTGACCGCTTTGACTTGCCCAAGGCGTCTTGACAGGCGCCTTTTTCTTTTTTTGCCTTGAAGAAAATCTTTCATGCAGCACCAGAAAATCCTCATCCTCGATTTCGGCTCCCAGGTTACCCAGCTCATCGCACGGCGGGTGCGGGATGCCCACGTATTTTGCGAAGTTCATCCCTGTGACGTGACCGACGACTGGGTGCGTGACTATGCTAAAGACGGCATGCTCAAGGGTGTGATCCTGTCCGGCAGCCATGCCAGCGTTTACGAAGACACCACCGACAAGGCACCAGCAGCGGTGTTCGAGCTCGGGATCCCGGTGCTCGGCATCTGTTACGGCATGCAGACCATGGCGCACCAGCTCGGCGGCAAGGTCGAAAGCGGGCACAAGCGTGAATTTGGTTCCGCCGACGTGCGCGCGCGCGGCCACACCGCGCTGCTCAAAGACATCGCCGACTACACCACGCCCGAGGGGCAGGGCATGCTGGACGTCTGGATGAGCCATGGCGACAAGGTCACCGAGATGCCGCCCGGCTTCAAGCTCATGGCATCGACCGAGTCCTGCCCGATTGCCGGCATGGCCGATGAAACGCGCCGCTTCTACGCGGTGCAGTTCCATCCCGAGGTTACCCACACCAAACAGGGCCATGCCATCCTCAAGCGATTTGTGCTGGACATCTGCGGCACCCGCCCGGACTGGATCATGGGCGACTACATCAGCGAAGCGGTGGAAAAAATCCGCCAGCAGGTGGGTGATGAAGAAGTCATCCTCGGCCTGTCGGGCGGTGTCGATTCATCGGTGGCTGCGGCGCTGATCCACCGTGCCATTGGCGACCAACTCACCTGCGTTTTCGTTGACCATGGCCTGCTGCGCCTGAACGAGGGCGACATGGTGATGGACATGTTTGTCGGCAAACTGCATGCCAAGGTTATCCGGGTCGATGCTGCCGCGCAGTTTCTAGGCCATCTGGCTGGCGTCGACGAGCCCGAGGCCAAACGCAAAATCATTGGCCGCGAGTTTGTTGAAGTGTTCAAGGCTGAAGCGGCGCGTCTGAAGGCCGGCGATGGGGGCCACAAAGGCGCCAAATGGCTGGCGCAGGGCACGATCTACCCCGACGTGATCGAATCCGGCGGCGCAAAGAACAAGAAGGCCGTCACCATCAAGAGCCACCACAACGTCGGCGGCCTGCCCGAGCAGCTGGGCCTCAAACTGCTGGAGCCGCTGCGTGAACTGTTCAAGGACGAGGTGCGCGAACTCGGCGTCGCGCTGGGCCTGCCGCATGACATGGTCTACCGCCACCCCTTCCCGGGCCCGGGCCTGGGCGTGCGCATCCTCGGTGAAGTCAAAAAGGAATACGCCGATCTGTTACGCCGCGCTGATGCCATCTTCATCGAGGAGTTGCGCAACTTCAAGGACCTCGATACCGGCAAGAGCTGGTACGACCTGACCAGCCAGGCTTTTGCGGTTTTCCTGCCGGTGAAAAGTGTCGGCGTGATGGGCGACGGCCGCACCTACGATTACGTCGTGGCCCTGCGAGCCGTCCAGACCAGCGACTTCATGACGGCAGACTGGGCCGAACTGCCCTATGCGCTGCTCAAGAAGGTCTCCAGCCGCATCATCAACGAGGTGCGCGGTATCAACCGCGTGACTTATGACGTCAGTAGCAAGCCGCCTGCGACGATTGAGTGGGAATAAGGTGAGCCTGTGGATCTTTTCGGGTTCGAGCCACCGCCGCCCAAACTGAAAAGGCCTCCGGCACCGCGCAAGGGCTTGTGCAGGCTGTTTTTTGCCCTGTTTCCCGATGGAGACGCCCGGAATAAGATGTTGGCACTTGGCGCCGAGATCAAAAGCAGGCACCAGCTGGCCGGGAAGCTCCACCTGGAAGATCGCCTGCATCTGACGCTGGACCACCTGGGTGACTTCGAGAGCATGCCCTCCGATATCGTGAGGCATGCAATTGAAGTGGCCAGCGAGCTCGCGGCGCAATGCCATGGTTTTGCGGTGCGCCTGGACCAGACGGTGAGTTTCGGGCGCGGCGATGACTCACGCCCCGTGGTGCTTCGTGATTCCAGTTCGAGCAATGCCATGCTTGCAGAATTTCGGAGCCGCCTGTGGGATGCGCTGGCGGCAAGAGGTGTGCCGGGCGGCCCACGCAGCTCCTTTACGCCGCATGTCAGTCTGCTGTATGACCGTCAGGTTCTACAGGAAGAGCCTGCTGGCCCGATAGGGTGGCAAGCCGGGGAATTTGTGTTGATCCACAGCGCCCTGAAACAAACGCACTATGACGTGATGGGACGCTGGGTATTCCAACCGATTTGAGATACTCGGGTCATGTACCAGCCCCCCCAGTTCAAAGGCCAGGCCGAGCAGGCTGCGCAGCTGATTCAAAGCCATCCGTTTGTCAGCCTGATCAGCGTCGATGACACCGGTTTGCCGTATGTGACGCACCTGCCGCTGCATCTTGAACAACGCCCGTCGTCGGGCTCAGGACAGCCGGACTTCGTGTTGCTCGGCCACGTCGCTAAACCCAACCCTCACTGGCGCTACCTGCAGGCCAGGCCGCAAGCACATGCCGCCATGAAAGCCGTCTACGCCGCCGGTTCCCCGGACGAGCAGGCGCTGGCGCAGTGGATGGACCGGTTGGGCATGGGCACGGTGGATCTGGAAATATGAATCAAATCGGCCTCCAACCCCCGTCGGCTGAGCGCGAGCAGCTATCAAAAGAGAAGCAACATGGGTGACGAGGACTTCATGCGCCTGGCGCTGGCGCAGGCCGGTGAAGCGGCCGCCGCAGGGGAAGTGCCGGTTGGCGCTGTGCTGGTGCATCGGGGTGAGGTCATCGCCACCGGCCGCAATGCGCCCATCGCCGGCCAGGACCCGACCGCCCACGCTGAGATGCTGGCCTTGCGCGCCGGAGCGCTTGCGCTGGGCAACTACCGCCTCGAAGACTGCGAGCTGTTCGTCACGCTGGAGCCCTGCGCCATGTGCTCTGGCGCCATGCTGCATGCCCGGCTCAAACGTGTGGTGTTCGGCGCGGCCGATCCAAAAACCGGTGCCGCCGGATCGGTGCTCAACCTGTTTGAGCATGCGCAGCTCAATCACCAGACGCAGGTGCAGGGCGGGGTGCTCGCGGAAGAATGCGGTGCCGCGCTGCAGGATTTTTTCAGGCAGCGGCGTAGCACGCAGCGCGAAGAAACACGCAGTGCGCACCCGTTACGGGACGACACCCTGCGTACGCCCGACGCGGCCTTTGACGGTTTGCCGGGCTACCCGTGGCAACCGAACTACCTCAGCGACCTGCCATCGCTGGCTGGTTTGCGCATGCATTATCTGGACGAGGGGACCCACGGCCAACTCACCTATCTGTGCCTGCATGGCAACCCGGCGTGGAGCTATCTTTACCGGAAAATGATTCCCGTCTTTTTAGCTGGGGGTCACCGGGTTGTGGCGCCCGACCTGATCGGCTTCGGCAAAAGCGACAAGCCCAAGAAAGACAGCTTCCACACCTTTGACGATCACCGGCAGAACCTGCTGGAATTGGTGGAACGGCTGGACCTGCGCAACATCGTGCTGGTGGTGCAGGACTGGGGTGGTCTGCTGGGCCTGACCCTGCCGATGGCGGTGCCGCAGCGTTACGCGGGCCTCTTGGTGATGAACACCACGCTGGCGACCGGGGAGCAGCCGCTGTCGGCAGGCTTTCTGGCCTGGCGCGAGATGTGTGCCAAAAACCCGGAATTTGATGTGGGCCGCCTGTTCGCCCGTGGCAACCCGCAGATGAGCGCCGCCGAATGTGCTGCCTACAATGCGCCGTTTCCTGACCGTGGCCACCGCGCCGCCTTGCGCGCTTTTCCGCCCATGTTTCCGCAATTTGCCGATTCACCCGGCGCGGAGGTTTCGCGGCAGGCGCGCGACTTCTGGGGCCAGCAATGGCAGGGCCAGACCCTGATGGCTGTGGGTGCGCAAGACCCAGTGCTGGGTCTGCCGGTGATGCGCAATCTGCAGGAAATGATCCGAGGCTGCCCCGAGCCGCTGGTCATCGACAACGCTGGGCATTTTGTGCAGGAGCACGGCCAGGCGATTGCGCAACACGCGCTCGGCGTGTTTGCGCCTGCTGCGGTGGGATACTCCAGGTCGTGACAAAACATATCTACATCTTTTCCCCCTCCAGCGCCGTGCGCGACAAACCGGCCTTCAGGCGCGGTGTGCTGCGATTGACAAAACTCGGTTACGAAGTCGAGGTCGATGCCGCCGCCTTGAGCAGCCACCAGCGTTTTGCCGGTGACGACGAAACCCGCCTCGCGGCGATTCACCGGGCCGCTGCCAGTGGCGCGGACGTGGCCCTGATCTCGCGCGGTGGCTATGGCCTTACACGTATCCTGCCGGCCATCAACTACAAAGCCATCGCAAAAGCGGTGGACAAGGGCACGCATTTTGTCGGCCTGAGCGACTTCACTGCGCTGCAAAGCGCCTTGCTGGCCAAAACCGGCGCTGTGTCCTGGTCTGGTCCGGCGCTGGGCGAGGACTTTGGCGTCGATGGCGAGCCCGACGACATCATGGAAGCTTGTTTCGACGACCTGATCACGGGGCAGGGCGAGGGTACAGGTTGGCGCTTGCCGCCGTCTGCTATCAAAGAAGGAGCTGCTAGCGCAATACCTGCAAGGGCTGGAGGCGTGTTCAGCATCAATAATGCAACCCTGTGGGGCGGTAACCTGGCGGTGCTGACCTCTCTGGTGGGCTCACCGTATCTTCCGGCGGTCAAGGGTGGCATCCTGTTTCTTGAAGAAGTCCATGAACACCCTTACCGGCTCGAGCGCATGTTGACGACGCTGCTGCATGCGGGCGTACTTGCGCAGCAAAAAGCAATTGTTCTGGGCCAGTTCACCAACTACAAGCTGGTGCCGCACGACAAGGGCTTCAAACTGGCGACGGTGGTGGCCTGGCTGCAAAAGCAGATCAAGGCGCCGGTGCTGACGGGCCTACCTTTCGGTCATGTTCCGACCAAGGTCCTGCTGCCGGTGGGTGAAAAAGTGGTTTTGACCGTGGAAGGCCGAGATGCGTTTTTGCTCTGGAGCCATGCCCACTGAGCGTGAGCAGGCAGCGATGACGCGAACCGGGGCGTCAGTTCAGGGAGCTGCGGCGTGAGCCCAGGCTGCCGGGTAACAGGCCATCGAACATCTTGGTGATGGTGCCGACTTTTTGTCGGGCAATGGTCTCACCCTGCATAGCCGACAAGACGGCCATCACGTCGCCGCGGGCATACCACAGGCCCTGCGCGTCCTGGGCGTAACGCACCCGCAGCGCGATTTTCGGGTAATGCTTTTCACCGAACTCGCCCAACTCGTTGAGCATGATCTGCCGTATGGACTCGGTGCGAGTTTGATTGACAGCCGGTGTCGCGCCGCCACCACTCAGCAAGCCAAGCAAACTGCTTTTCAAATGAGGCGTAATCCAGCGCATAGGTCTCCAGGGATTTGAAATTGACGCGGGCAGTGCGCGTTCTGGTAGATTAAGCCCGGAAAGTGCCAGATGCAAGATCCATCTTGTGACAGGGTTAACGTAAAACAACAAAGAAATCAACCTGTTAGTAACTAAATGTCAGGTTGATTCTTGAATTTGTATCAAGCCAATACTTTCGAATGCGGCGTCGTTTTGCAGCGTCCAGAAAACTGGGTCTGATTAATCGTGTGAAATATTTACCTTCGATTTTCTCTTTTGTCCTCTCCAACACTGTGAGCTCCTCCATGACCACCTACCCTTCGCATTACATCAACGGCCAGTGGGTCCCCGCCCAATCTGCCGAAACCCTGCCAGTCCATGACTCCAGCACCGAAGAGGTGATGGCGACCGTGCCCGCCGGTACCGCGCAGGAGGCGGAGCGTGCCGTTCTGGCGGCACGTGCCGCCTTTGATGCGTGGTCCACCTTGCCGGTTGAAACCCGCGCAGCCTATCTGGAAAAGGTCGCGGCCGGCCTGAAAGCACGTACCGACGAGATGGCACTGGCAATCGCCCGCGAGGTCGGCATGCCACTGAAGATGGCGAAATCCGTGCAGGTCGGCGGCCCGACCTGGCATTGGGGTAATTTCGCCAAGGTGGCGCGCAACTTCGAGTGGGAAAAAAACGTCGGCAATTCGCTGGTGGTCCGCGAAGCCATCGGGGTGGTCGGCTGCATCACGCCCTGGAACTTTCCCCTGAGCCAGATCACCCTGAAAATTGCGCCGGCGCTGGCAGCCGGCTGCACCGTGGTGCTCAAGCCCAGCGAGATCGCCCCGGTCAACGCCATGATCCTCGCTGAGATCATCCACGAAGCCGGGCTGCCCCCTGGTGTGTTCAACCTGATCAACGGCATGGGCCCGGTGGTGGGCGAGGTGCTGGCCACGCATCCCGAGGTCGACATGGTCAGCTTCACCGGCTCCACCCGCGCCGGCAAACGTGTCAGCGAGCTGGCCAGCCAGTCGGTCAAGCGGGTGGCGCTGGAGCTCGGCGGCAAGTCGGCCAGCGTGATCCTGGAAGACGCGGACCTGGAAGCCGCTGTCAAGGGCACGATCTCGGCCTGCATGCTCAACAGTGGCCAGACTTGCTCGGCCCACACCCGCATGCTGGTTCCGGCGGGTCGTTACGACGAGGTTAAGGCGCTGGCGAAGACCGCGATCGCCAAATTCAGCATCGGCCCCAGCCTGGAAGAGGGTAGCCGGCTCGGCCCGCTGGTCAGTGCGAACCAGCGCGAACGTGTGCTGGGTTTCATCCGCACCGGCATCGAAGAGGGCGCTGAGGTGATCGCCGGAGGGGCTGAGGCGCCAGCCATCGACAAAGGCTATTTTGTGCAACCCACCATCCTCGGCATCAAGGCCAGCGACACCCTGGCCCAGGAAGAGATTTTCGGCCCGGTGCTGGTGGTCATTCCGTACAAGGACGAAGAAGAAGCCGTGGCGATTGCCAACAGCACCATTTACGGACTGGGCGGCGGCGTCTGGAGCGGCAGCGACGAACACGCGATGAAGGTGGCGCGCCGCCTGCGCACCGGGCAGGTTGACATCAACGGTGGCCCCTTCAACGGCAACGCGCCTTTCGGCGGCTACAAGCAGTCGGGCAATGGCCGTGAGAACGGGGTTTACGGTTTCGAGGAGTTCCTCGAATTCAAATCCCTGCAGCTCAAGCCAGCCGCCGCCTGATTTTTCCGGCCGGTCGGCCCGGTCCCTCCATTTATTCCGGGAGACACCATCGTGGTCTGGATCAAACGATTTTTCGCTGGTGTCCTGCTGCTCGTGCTGCTGCTGGCCGCAACCATCGGCATCTATGTGTACCGAAGCTTTCCGGCGCTTAACGGTGAGCTCAAGGTCAGCGGGCTGACCGCAGCCGTGAATGTGGCCCGCGATGCTGCCGATGTCACCCACATCAAGGCTCAGTCCCCGCGCGACGCGTGGATGGCGCTCGGGTATGTGCATGCGCAAGAGCGCGGCTGGCAGCTGGAATTCAATCGCCGGGTGATGCGCGGCGAGCTGTCCGAAGTGCTGGGCGAAGTCACGCTGGACACTGACAAGCTGCTGCGCACGCTGGGCATCATGGAGGCGGCCGAGCGCCAGTGGCAGGCGCTGCCGGCCGAAGCGAAACAGCCGCTGCAAGCCTACAGCGACGGCGTCAATGCGTTTTACGCTGGCAGCGCGCAGGCGCTGTCACCGGAGTTTCACATCCTCGGTGTCAAGCCGGGCGGCGCCGGCCAACCCTGGACCCCCCAGGACAGCGTGGGCTGGGCGTTGATGATGGCGCTGGACCTGGGCGGCAACTGGGGCAACGAATTCGCCCGGTTGTCGGCGGCCAAAGTCCTGAACACCGAAGAACTCTGGCAGCTCTTCACGCCCTACCCGGGCGAGGCGCCCGCGTCGCGCACCGACTTTGCCAAACTGTATGCCGGTCTCGGCGTGTTTCGTCCGGATGCTATCAAAACAGGAGCTAGTGACGAATATCCGGCGGGGGCTGGAGGCCTTTTTGGCATGAAAATTCCAGCAAACACAGATCTGCTGGCGCTGGACATCAACGACTGGGCCGCCAACATCGGCAATGTGGAAGGCAAGGGCTCGAACAACTGGGTGCTGGCCGGCAGCCACACCACCAGCGGCAAACCCTTGCTGGCCAATGATCCGCACCTGGGCCTGTCCGCGCCCGCGATCTGGTACTTCGCCCGGCTGCAGGCGCCTGCAGGGCAGGGCGCTGACGGCAAGCCTGCACCCGCGCTCGACGTGATCGGCGCCACTTTGCCGGGCCTGCCATTTGTGGTGCTGGGCCGCACCGCCAAAGTCGCCTGGGGCTTCACCAACACCGGCCCCGACGTGCAGGATCTCTACCTGGAACAGATCAACCCGGCGAACCCGCAGCAATACCGCGTGCCGGGCAGCGGGCCGGCGCAGTGGGCGGAGTTCAAGATCCGCAATGAAACTATCAAGGTCAAGGGCAAGCCCGACGTCACGCTACCCGTGCGCAGCAGCCGCCACGGGCCGGTGCTCAGCGACGCGCAGAAAACCCATGGCCAGCTGCTGGACACCGGCAAGTACGTGATCTCGCTGCGCTGGAGCGCGCTGGAAACCGACAACCGCTCGGCGATGGCCGCCCTGCGAGCCAACCAGGCGCAGTCGGTGGACGAACTGATCGCGGCCTATGCCGATCACCATTCGCCGATGCAGAACGTGGTGATGGCCGATGTGGCCGGCAAGGTCGCCTACAAAGCCATCGGCAAGGCGCCACTGCGCAAAGCCGACAACGACATCCGCGGCGTCGCGCCCTCGCCGGGCTGGGACGCCCGTTACGACTGGGCCGGCTGGCTGCCCTATACGCAGACACCGCAGGCCGATGCGGCCAGCATCGGCCAAAAGGGCTGGTTCTCCAACGCCAACCAGAGCGTGGTGCCGCCCGGGTCTGACCTTTTTCTCGGGCAGGACTGGGCGGAGCCTTACCGCTTTAACCGCATCGAACAGCTGCTCGCCGCCACCCCCCGGCATGACGCTGCCTCCGTGCAGAAAATCCACGCCGACCAGCTGTCGCTGGCCACCGCCCGCTTGCTGCCGTTCTTGCAGAAAACGGCCTCGCAGCACCCGCTGGCGGCTCAGGCGCAGCAGGCGCTTGCCGGCTTCGACGGCGTGATGCGCGCCGACAGCGCAGCGCCGCTGATTTTTTCAGTCTGGGTCGATGAACTCACGCGCGGTGTCATTGGCAGCAAACTGGGCGAGGCGCGCCTGAAAAGCATGTACGGCAAGCGCCACTTCCGCGGTGCCATCGAAGAAATCATGGAGCGCGACGACAAGGGCTGGTGCGGGCCTGCCGGCTGCGCCGCCCAATCCACGGCGGCGCTGGACCGCGCGCTGACGGTATTGCAGACTTCGCGGGGCGGCCAGCCTGCGCAATGGAAGTGGGGCGATGTGCACCAGGCACTGTCGGCGCACCGACCGTTCAGCAATGTGGCAGCGCTGGCGCGGTTTTTTGATGTCAGCGTGCCCACCGGTGGTGACTCGTTCACGGTCAATGTCGGCCAGTACTGGCCCGACGATGCCAGATTTCCGTTTGCGAACCGGCACGCCGCGTCGCTTCGGGCCGTATATGACCTGGCAGACCTGGAAAAGTCACAGTTTATTTACCAGACCGGTCAGAGCGGGCTGGTATTTTCCAGCCGTTATCGCGACATGAGTGCACGCTGGGTCGGCGTGGATTATCGGCCGTTGCAGATGCGCCCGGTCGGCTTCAAGCACGAACTCCAGCTCCGGCCATAATCCCGCTCAACACTTTGCTGGGTCAGGCGGGAACGGCATCCACATTGAGTCGGTCCCAGTGCCGGTGGACAGCGATGGATGAGATAAAGGCTTGGGCAATCTGCCCCTCGACCGTCTTGCGCGCATCGGCAAGCAACACGCCGGCGGTCGGCTCCATCACTTGGTCGCCCTTGCCTTCGAGCGCAAAACCCAGGCTGCCGAGCAACTGCACGCCTTCGTTGAGCGCACACAGCGTCTTGCAATGTTTGTAGCTTTCAAGGATGAAGTGCACCGCATCCCCAAGCTGCGACAGCGCCGCGACGCTGGCTTCGCCGCCGGGTACCAGCACGGCGTCAAACATCACGGACGGGGCGTTGGCAAATGTATGGTCCACCGGGAGCTGCTTGCCAGAGGACGTTTTGACGGTGCCGAGTTGCGGTGCGACCACTTTGCAGGCGGCGCCGGCATCAGTCAGTTCTTGCTGCAGGCGCTTGAAGGTCAGCCAGTCCACGCCGTCAGCCACCAGGATGGCGATCTTACGCGTCTTGATACCGTCCGACGTTTTGGCCATGCTCAGCGCCGCATCTTCTTCCACGGCGTTTTCGATCCTGTAATCGCGAAAACCGAGGCGGCCGGCGGCGGCCTTGGCGTCGGGGGTATTGATGCCGAGGGGTGCCGCCACGCGGGTGGCCAGTTTGGCGTCCACATGGGCCAGGTTGTCGACCATGCGCTGGCGGATTTCCGGCACATCCACTTTGGAAAGCTCGAAACGGAAGGCCGCGACGATGTGGTCCTTCTCGGCAGGGGTCTGACTGTTCCAGAACAAGGTGGCCTGCGAAAAATGATCATCGAATGACGGGCTGCGACGCCGGACTTTTGGTGGCTGCAGCGGTTCGGGATAGGACTGGAAGCCCTGGGCGCCGCCGTCGACACGGTATTCCGAACCGGTGGCCAGCGTGTTGGGCTCGTAATTGACGCGGCCCTTGTTAACGGTCTGGCGGTGCATCCCGTCGCGCTGGAAGTTGTGGAAGGGACAGACCGCCTTGTTGATCGGCAGCTCATGGAAGTTGGCGCCGCCCAAGCGCGAGATCTGGGTGTCGGTGTACGAAAACAACCGGCCCTGCAGCAGCGGGTCACTGGAAAAATCGATGCCTGGCACCAGGTGCCCCGGGTGAAAGGCCACTTGCTCGGTTTCGGCAAAGAAGTTGTCCGGGTTGCGGTTGAGCACCATCTTGCCGATGATCTGAACCGGCACCACCGATTCAGGAATCAGCTTGGTCGGGTCCAGGATGTCGAAGCCCAGCTTGTCTTCCTTGCCCTCCTCGATGATCTGCACACCCAGTTCCCATTCCGGAAAATTGCCCTGATCGATGGCTTCCCACAGGTCCCGCCTGTGGAAGTCGGCGTCCTTGCCGGCGATTTTCTGCGCTTCGTCCCAGGCCAGGCCGTGGACGCCGAGTTTGGGTTTCCAGTGAAACTTGACGAAATGCGATTCACCGCTGGCATTGAGGAAACGGAAGGTGTGCACGCCAAAGCCCTCCATCATGCGGTAGCTGCGCGGGATGGCGCGGTCCGACATGGTCCACATCAGCATGTGGGTGGATTCGGGCATCAGCGACACAAAGTCCCAGAAGGTGTCGTGTGCGCTCGACGCCTGCGGCATTTCGTTGTGCGGCTCGGGCTTGACGGCATGCACCAGGTCCGGGAACTTGATCGCGTCCTGGATGAAAAACACCGGAATGTTGTTGCCCACCAGGTCGTAGTTACCTTCGTTGGTGTAGAACTTGACGGCGAAACCACGCACATCACGCACGGTGTCGGCTGAACCGCGCGAGCCCGCCACGGTGGAAAAGCGCACGAACACCGGGATCTCGGCCTCCGGGTCCTGCAAAAAGCCGGCGCTGGTGAATTGCGCCATCGGTTTGTAAACCTTGAAGAACCCGTGGGCGGCAGTGCCGCGCGCGTGTACGGCGCGCTCCGGAATGCGCTCGTGGTCGAAGTGAGTGATTTTTTCGCGGAGGATGAAGTCCTCCAGCAGCGTTGGGCCACGCACGCCAGCCTTCAACGAGTTGTGGTTGTCAGGGATCTGCAAACCCTGATTTGTTGTCAGGTTGCCGATTGCCTCGGCGGTTGAAGCCAGCAGTTGTTTTTGCTTTTCTGTACCTGCGGAAGCAGGTTTGGCGGCTGTAGCAGCGCTGCGCTTGGGTTGCGGCATCAGGTGTCCTCGGGAAAATCAAAAGAAAATGCGGGCGTTGATCACGCCCTTCGGGGCAGGCATGGCGCCACCCGGGTGATCAGGTATCAGTTACCTTCGCAGTCCAGCAACCGGGTCAGGCCCGTCACGACGGCCAGCACGGTGAGGGTGGCCAAGCCACCCACGATCAACCAGCTGGCTAAACTTTGTAGTGGCTCGGCGAAACCGTCCGGCGCCACCGCCAAAAATCCGACCAGCGCAACCAGCGCAACCATTAGCACCTGCCACAGTGGGAAAAAGTGCTGCAAGCTAGCCGTTCGGACCGGGTGCACACCGTCACACGGCGGAATTTTGGAAGAAGAAGCTGCGAATGTCATGGTGAGTCCTGAATAGTGCGGACATGCTTGGCAAATCATTACCTTACGCAGCTTATCGGGGCGTGCCAGTAGCTGCCCTGCCGCAGTGTCTGTAAGGGCAATCGCGAACACCTGTAAGACGCGTCCCACGGCGCTGGGCACGGCGTCCTCCTACATGACCACGCCGACTTCTCCCGCGTCTGAATCCCACGCAAGCTCCTAAAGTCAGGGATGAACCGGACGGGTCACCAAGACGCCGGCAGCACCCCGCAACCAAGGTATGACTGATGCGTGTTTTTCTCGTCGAAGACAACCCTGCCGTCAGGCAGAGCCTGATCGTCACCCTCGAAGATCTGGTGCCGATCACGATCATCGGTGTGGCTGAAACCGAGGAAGAGGGCATCCGCTGGCTAGCGCGCGACGATGTGCATTGGGACTTGGCCATCGTTGACCTGTATCTCAGTGCTGGCAGCGGCCTGGGAGTGGTTGAGGCTTGCCGTTATCGGCATGCCGGGCAGAAGATCGTGGTCCTCAGCAACCACGTGACGGCAGACATCCGCTGGAACTGCGCGCAACTCGGCGTCGATCAGGTTTTCGATAAAACCACGGAAATCGACGACATGGTTCGCTACTGCGTCGCCCTGGCCAAGAGCCTCGACGAAACAACCAGCCTGCCGCGCCAGTTGGCCAGCGAGTAAGCATTGCAGCCCCCAAGCCTGCGCATTTCTTTTTTGAACGTGTCATTCAGAGGTAATCCATGGTCACCACCGCATCCGATGTTTCCGATTTGCCTTTTGGCGCGCCTCCCCGGCCACTGACCGAAGACGTGCTTCAGTCCGCCGAAGAGGCCGTGCTGGTCAGCCCGGCTTCGGCCGGGACGCTGCAGAACGAAGAAGCTTTACCGGATGGCGAAGCCACACCCGCCGAGCATCGCCCCGGCCGCCTCGGGCGCCTCGTCGGGAAGAGGCCTCTCGAGGCCGCCCTGGCTGCAATGGTCGCGGGCGGCTTGCTGACTGCATTGATCCAGCTTGCGCTGAGCCGACGCCGTCGGTGAACTGCATTTCAAGTCACCTCAATTGCACAACACCATGAATTCAACGACCCTGGCCAGCAACCTTGAGCCGGGCACCCAGATCCCGCCAGAGATGCCGCCGCCAGTGATGCCACCCATGCCCGGGCCCGGCAGCCCGCCCGAGATCATCGAGCCGCCGACAACGGAACCCACCATTCCGGTCAGGGAACCAGGCAAGGTAACACCGGTTCAGGCCTGAGCGGCATCAACGTGGGGTGAGAGGGGCAGGGCGCAGGCCTGCGCTGCGTAAGGCCTGCCCCAAGCCGCGACCTTACTGCGGCGTCTGCTGGCGTTTGTATTCGCTGCGTTTCATACTCAAATAGGCCGTCTTGTCGATCTCGTGCAGTTGACGCGGGTACTGTTCCGTGGCGTCAAACCAGTACTGCAAGCGCTTTTCAAACTGTTGCGATGCCGGAACTGCCAGCGAAGCCAGGTAAGCGTCAATTGCCAGGTAGTAGCGCATGGTATTGCGTTCTACCGCGCCGCGCATGCCCCCCACGGGCGCCTTGGCGCCACCCGCCTCGCCAGCGACTTCTGAAAATCCAATCTTGCTGTTCGCCACGGTGGCCATATAGGCCTGCATGGCCAGACGGCTGGTCATCCCGTAGCCATAGGAATAACGCAGGTGCATGAAGGTCCTGTCGCCGTCGACTGGAACGGCCTCCAGGTCAATACGATAGTTGTGGGTGCCCAGCGGCCCCCTGGGCGCGTTGAGCCGCACCGCCAGGTAGTCGGCCCGGGTTGCAGCTGGCGTGAAACCGAAGGTCAGGGCGTGCGCATCCTTGAGTTCTTGGGGTGTTTTCTTGCCGACAGTCACCGACATGGTGGCCGGCTGGCTGTCCTTGTTGGCGCTGCAGTGTTTGGTGTTGAGGTGAAGAATCATCACCTCGCACCAAGTTTCAGGATCCTTGAAAGCAGCGAGCACCGTTGTGTATGGATAGTTGATGACTGCATAAGCACTGCCGCTGACGGCCTGAGCAGACTCGGTGGAGTCCATCACCAAGGGGCGCTGGAACTGATTACGTGCGAGCTGAGGTGCGAGTGCGGTGTGTTTGGCCTGCAGCGCAGCTGCGCCTGTTTCGGGTGCCTGCGCATGGGCCAGACCTGCGCCCAAGCTGGAGAACAGGCAAGCCGACGCGACCCAGCGCCTCATTGTCAGAGTGTGTTTTTGAAGCATCCCCACAGTTTGCCTGTCGCGCAAGCGCACCGTCGCCAGATGCTCCGTCGTCCTACACACATGGGGGAACTGATGAAGAAGCGCCAGTCGGCCACTTGCGCGACTGACTCGGACCCAGTCAGTCACTGCTGGCGGTCCGGAAGCAAACATGGGGCGGGGAGGAATGGTCGCTGGGTAATGAGATGCCATCGGCGATCAGAGATCAGACCACGTGCAATTATTAGTTAACATAATATACATCGTAGAACATCAAACAAGTTCCCCGGAGCATACCCAAACCTGGATCCGGCGACCTGTCCGGGCTCGGACTTCAACGCCTGAGCAGCGCACTTGGCTTTGTGTATGTCACCAAATGAGCGTCAACGCCGAGGCGCTTCAGTCACAACGCCTTGGGCGATTTGCACCAAGCCCTTTGGATTCAGCACGCCGGCGAGTCCCACCGCGGCATCTTCTTGCAGATGAATAAACGACCAGCCCATGCCCGGAATACGCGAGTAGATTCGTGCGCTGCCATCTGCGGGTTTGCGGAAAACTTGCCATCGGTCGCCTTCAAAATTCACCACATCGCCAGATTCTTCGGCAATGGGCGGGCTCATCTGGGCCCTGAGTTGAGCCAGGAAAGCAATCAGATCAGACACTTCATCTGCCGAATACTGGGCTGACACTGCGCTCGGGGTTATTTTGAGCTGTGATTTGTCGGCACTCAGCGTGCAAGAAAACGGCTTTTCACTCATGGATTCCTCTGATTAATTGACAACAAATAAAGCGCGGTCGCTCAAGTTCTTGATGAGTTTAACAAGGCGGGGCTGCGATCAGCCGCGCCCGGCGCGCCACAGAAGCACCATGTTCCCTTGCCCTGCGGTTGCGGATGAAGGTGGCGACGAGTCCTGGCACGGCAACTTCCCCTTGCCCGCAGCTTACTTGCTGCGGATAGCAGCACCCAGCAAATCGATCGCATCGGGACGGCTGGCGCGGCGTGCAAAATCGAGCGCTGTCAGGCCTTGCTGGTTTTTGATCGAAGGATCGGCGCCAGCGTCGATCAACAGCTTGACGGCCTGTGGCGTGCCGTACATGGCCGCCATCATCAGGGGCGTGCTGCCATTGGGTGACTCGGCGTCAATGTAGGCATGCTGCTCCAGCAGCAGGCTCAGGATGGGCAAGCTGCCGCTGGTGGCCGCGTAATGCAGCGGCGCCCAGCCGGTCTTGTTGACGTGGGCCTCACGCTTGAGCAGGCTGGTGGCGGCCGCCAGATCACCCTTTAACGCGGCAATCATCAATGCGCTTTCGCCCTGGGCGTTAAGGAGATTGACATTGGTTTTGGGCCATTCACTCAAAACCTGCGCCACCTTGGGCGAAGGCTCCTGCAGCGCCAGGTACAGGCCGTTCTGGCCGTTGGGGTCTATGGTGTTGGCATCGAACCCGCGTCCCAGCAGTTGCCGGACTTGCGCTGCATCGTCCCGCTTGATGGCCCTGAAGAAGTCCTCGTAAGATCCGGCAAATGCCGAAACATATCCAGCAAAAACAATAAGATAAACCGCGTTTTTAATGTAATTTGTGAAGTAATTTTTCATGTCATGATTCCTGAAAACAGGCGTTCGAAGTTGCGGCTGGTGGCCTCGGCAATAGCCTCGACAGGCAGCTGCTTGAGCTCGGCCACCTGTTTGGCCACATAGGGCACATAGGAAGGATTGTTGGTTTTGCCGCGGTATGGCATGGGGGCCAAATAAGGGCTGTCGGTTTCGATCAGGGTGCGGTCCAGCGGCACAAACCGGGCAACCTCGCGCAGGTCGGCTGCGTTCTTGAAGGTCAGAATGCCGGAAAACGAGATGTAAAACCCCAGATCAAGCGCGGCGCGCGCCACCTCGGCAGTTTCGGTGAAGCAGTGGAACACTCCGCCGGCCCGCCCTGCTCCGTCCGCCGTTTCGCCCTCTTCTTTCAGGATGGCCAGGGTATCGGCAGAGGCGCTGCGGGTATGGATCACCAGCGGCTTGCCGGTCTGGCGGGCAGCGCGGATGTGGACCCGGTAACGCTCACGCTGCCATTCCATGTCGGCCACACTGCGCTCGCCAAGGCGGTAATAGTCCAGCCCGGTCTCACCAATGGCCACCACCTTGGGCAACGCGGCGCGCTGCACCAGATCGTCAAGAGTGGGCTCGGTGACGCCTTCGTTGTCCGGATGCACACCCACGCTGCACCAGAAGTTGTCATACGTGGTGGCCAGCGCGTGAACGGTGTCGAACTCTTCCAGCGTGGTGCAGATGCACAGGGCGCGGTCTACCTGGGCCTGGACCATGGCTTCACGGATCTGCGGCAGCTGGGCTTGAAGCTCTGGAAAACTCAGGTGGCAATGGGAATCGGTGAACATCAAGGAGCGGGGGGCTATGAATCAAATTGGCCTTCAGCCCTTGTCCGACGGGCGAACACAGCTATCAAAATAATAGCATGACGGGAGCGGGCAGACAGCCTGAACTAGATGGTCTGAGTTGGCCGGTCAGACGCGAGATGCGCACCGAGGATCTCCTCGATCTTGAGCTTGAGCAGCCGCGACTTTTCGTCCTTTGGAAAACGCACGCCCACCCCCTGGGTGCGGTTGCCCGAGGCGCGTGCTGGTGTGACCCAAGCCACTTTCCCCGCCACCGGATAGCGCTGGATGTCGTCCGGAAGCGTCAGCAGCACATAAACGTCGTCGCCGAGCTTGTAGTCCCGCGCGGACGGGATGAACACGCCACCCTCGGAGAAAAGCGGAATGTAGGCCGCGTACAGCGCCGCCTTTTCCTTGATAGCCAGCTGGATGACGCTGGGCCGGGCGCTGGCGCCGGGGGTACTGGCGGGTGGCAAGGTGCTCATGTGGGCTAGTTTATAGGCTGGGTCGCCCGGCTGTCAGCAAGAAACCGCGCTTATTTGGCGGCCAACGCCTGACGCGCCCGACTGGCCAGGGTTTCCAGCATCAGGCCGGGGTTGTAGGGGTGCTCGACAGTGCGGGCGGTGGCGGCCAGTTCTTTGGCCCAGGCGCTCAGGGCCAAGAAGCCCGGCCCGACGGATTTGCCGCCCGGCAGGTCGCCCGCCCTGAAAAACCGGGGCTGCGCGCCGGCTTTGACCGCCAGCACGTCGTGACAGAGTTTTTGCAAGGCATCAACGGCCTGCGCCGGCGCCATATCGGAAAGCGCACTGACGTCGCCGCGGGCCATGGCTTTTGGCAGGGCCTGCCAATGCTGGGCGCTGGCGGCACTGGGCCCGGCGCGCAGCCGGTCCAGCGCATCGGCGGGGCGGCCGCCGGCTGCGGCCAGCAGGGTGTGCAGGTCGGCGGGCGCCGGCCGGGACGAGGCCTTGCCCTCGCCCGGCGCCTGCTCCGCCCACCAGGCCAATGCCTCTTCCTGCGCTGGCCAGTGCATGGTGTGGCCCTGGCAGCGGCTGCGGATGGTGGGTAGCAACTGGTGCGCCGCTTCGGTCGCCAGAATGAACTGCACCGCACCGGGCGGCTCTTCCAGCGTCTTGAGCAAGGTGTTGGCCGTGATGGTGTTCATGCGTTCGGCCGGGTAGACCAGCACCACCTTGGTCGTGCCGCGGGAACGTGTGAACTGTGTGAAGCTGACGGCTTCACGCGCCGCATCGACCTTGATTTCCTTGCTGGCCTTGCGTTTCTTGGCGTCCAGGTCGTCCTGGGTTTTCTCGTCCAGGGGCCAGCCCAAAGCAAGGGAAAGGGTTTCGGGCATCAGCATGCAGAGATCGGCATGGGTGTGGACGGTGACGGCGTGGCAACTGCCGCAAACCCCGCACGCGCCATCGGGCGTGGCTTGTTCACACAGCCAGGCCCGGGCCAGCGCAAGTGCCAGATCGAATTGGCCCAGACCCGACGGGCCACTGAGCAGCCAGGCGTGGCCGCGCTGCGCCAGCAGGCTGCGCAACTGGGTATGCAGCCAGGGGGCCAGCGGCGGATTGGCGTCGATGACCTCTTCGCTCATGGCAGCCAGCCCCTGCCCGCGAAGACCTGAAAAACAGCATGCCAGACAGCGTCGCGCCTCTGCGCCGCGTCGATGCGCGCAAAACGTGCCGGGTCCTGCGCCATGCGGTCCGCGTAGCCTTGGGCCACGCGCCGGAAAAACTCGACCGGCTGGGCCTCGAATTTGTCCGGCACCCGGGCACCCGCCAGGCGTTGCGCGGCTTCTTCGGGCGCCAGGTCGAACCAGACCGTCAGGTCGGGCTGCACAATCGCCGGTGGTGCGCCCTTTCTGCCCAGTTCATGAACGAAATCAGGCCCTAGCCCTTGTGCAGCCTGCGCCCACAGCTCCAGTTTTGATAGCACGTCCAAATCAAAACCGCGCCCGCCGCCCTGGTAGGCAAAGGTGGCATCGGTGAAACGGTCGCACAACACCACGTCTCCGCGAGCCAGCGCCGGCGCGATCACGGTCGTCAAATGGTTACGGCGTGCAGCAAAAATCAGCAAGGCCTCGGTCAGCGGGTCCATCGCATCGTTGAGGATCAGCGCGCGCAGCTTTTCCGCCAACGGTGTGCCGCCCGGCTCGCGGGTCAGGGTCACTGCCCTGCCCTGCGCCCTAAAAGCATCGGCCAGCGCCGCGATGTGCGTGGACTTGCCCGCGCCGTCTATGCCTTCGAAGCTGATGAAAAGACCGGAATTTTCCGACGGGCCGCCCCTAGAAAAATTAGCCCCCTCGGGGGGCAGCGACGACATGTCAGTGCGGAGCGTGGGGGCCATCTCTACTGGTTTCGTTGATATTTGTTGACGGCCCGGTTGTGCTCGTCCAGGCTGGGGCTGAACTGGCTGCTGCCATCGCCGCGCGCTACGAAATACAAGGCCTTGGTTTGTGCCGGCTTGACGGCAGCCAGCAGCGAGGCCTTCCCGGGCATGGCAATCGGCGTGGGCGGCAGGCCGCCACGGGTGTAGGTGTTGTAAGGCGTGTCGGCCTGCAGGTCGCGCCGGCGCAGGTTGCCGTCGAACTGTTCGCCCAAGCCGTAAATCACGGTTGGGTCGGTCTGCAGCAACATGCCGGTGCGCAGGCGGTTGGTGAACACGCCGCCGATTTCAGGCCGGTCCGCAGGTTTGCCGGTTTCCTTTTCGATGATGCTGGCCAAGATCAGGGCCTGTTCCGGCGTCTTCAGAGGCGTGTCGGCGTCGCGCAGCGCCCAAGCGGCCTCCAACCGCCGGTCCATGGCCCGCGCCGCGCGTTTGAGCACAGCCAGGTCACTGGAACCCTTGGCGTAGGTGTAGGTGTCGGGGAAAAAACGGCCCTCCGGATGCACGCCCGGCTTTCCGAGCTGCGTCATGACGGCGTCCGGCGTCATACCCACGCTGTCGGGCTTGAGCGCCTCGGCCTTTTGCAGCGCCGCGCGCACCTGACGGAAATTCCAGCCTTCAACGATGACCACACTTTTGAGACTCTCCTCGCCGCGCACCAGCATGTTCAGCAAGGAGCGTGGGGTCGTGCCGGGGGTGATTTCATAACTGCCGGCCTTGATCTGGCGGGCCTGGCCGGACAGCCGGAACCAGGCGTGAAGCAGGATGGGCTCCACAACGACGCCGCTGGCGGCCACGGTGTCGGCGACGCGCTGGGCGGGTGTGCCAGGCTCGATTTCAAGATCCACCACGGTGCTGCCGGTCTTGGGCTGCAAGCTTAAAGGTTGGTACAGCCACCAGCCGACCGCGCCAAACGCCAACAGGCCGCCGAGAAACACCAACACCAGCAAACTCATGAAAAATCGACGCACAATCCTGTTGCCTTCCTGAAAACGATGGGTCCATGATAATTCAGCTTATGTTGACCCTTCCCACTGACTTGCCTCCTGTTTCCATCTTGTCCGGCGTTGCCGGACTGAGCCATCTCGGCGTGATCCGCGTCGCGGGCGAAGACGCCGTCAAGTTTCTGCAGGGCCAGTTGACGCAGGATGTCGCGCTGCTGAGCCTGGCCGAAGCACGTCTGGCGGCCTTCTGCAATGCCAAGGGCCGGATGCAGGCCAGCTTCGTCGTGTTCAAACGCAGCGAGGATGAGATCCTGATGGTCTGCAGCCGGGACATTCTGGCGGCCACGCTCAAGCGCCTGTCGATGTTTGTGCTGCGCGCCAAGGCAAAACTCAGCGACGCATCGGCTGATTTTGCGCTGTTCGGGCTTGTCGGAAGTGCTATCGAATCGATAGCTGGCGGCACACAACCGACGTGGGTCAATGCCAATTTTGATGCCGCAAATGTGGTGTTTCTCTATCCCGGCAACGGCCAGCCGCGCGCGATGTGGTGCGCACCGACCGGCACGCCGGTGCCGGCTGGCGAGGCGTTGCCGCTGGAGCAATGGCACTGGCTCGATGTGTTATCCGGCATCGCCATGATTACCCAGCCGATCTTCGAGGCTTTTGTGCCGCAGATGCTCAATTACGAATCCGTCGGTGGCGTGAACTTCAAGAAGGGTTGTTACCCCGGCCAGGAAATCGTGGCGCGCAGCCAGTTTCGCGGCACGCTCAAGCGTCGCGCCTACCTGGCGCACACCGACGGCGAGCCGGCGGTTGGTCAGGAGGTGTTTCACGCGTCTGACGCCGAGCAGCCCTGCGGCCTGGTTGCAGCCTGCGCGCCGCGCCCCGGCGGCGGTTTCGACGTGATCCTGTCGATGCAGACCTCGGCTGCGGCCGATGCCGACGGCCGGCGACTGACTTTGGGCAGTGAGACTGGCCCGGCGTTGGTGTTGCTGCCTTTGCCTTACTCCTTGCTCGAAGATATTTGAGCTTGTCCTGAGATGTGCCTGATTGCCTTTGCCATCGGCGCCTCGGCGCGCTGGCCGCTGGTCATCGCCGCCAACCGCGACGAGTTTCTGGACCGCCCCACCCTGCCCCTGGCACGCTGGCACGGCGATGGCGGCAATGAAATCATCTCCGGCCGCGACCTGCGTGCCGGCGGCACCTGGATGGGGCTGACGGCTGGCGGGCGTATCGCCATGCTGACCAATGTGCGCGGCCCGGCGTCCCTCACAGGGGACAAGTCGCGCGGCGAGCTGGTCACGCGCTGGCTGGACCGCACTGTCGACGCGGCCAGCTTCATGGCAGGCATCAAGGCCCAAGCCTATGGCGGCTTCAACCTGGTGCTGGGTGACTTTAAAACCGGCGCCTGGCACTGGCTCAGCAACAAGCCCGGCCCCGGCCTCGAATCCCGCGCGCTGAAGCCCGGCGTTTACGGCCTGTCCAACGGCGCACTCGACACACCCTGGCCAAAAACGCTGGGGCTGAAAAAGGCGCTGTATTCGGCGCTGGCAACTTCTGATGAAGATGCGCTGACCGCCGAACTGATGAGGGCCCTCAAGGACCGGCGGCGCGCCGACCGCGAAGACCTGCCCAACACCGGCGTGCCGCTGGCGCTGGAAGAGGCGCTGTCAAGCGCGTTTGTTGACTTTCCCGAACATGGTTACGGCACGCGTTGCAGCACCGTGCTGGGGGCGTCCGTCGCCAGTGAAGGCTGGGACATCGCGCTGCAGGAAGTCACCCACGCGCACGGCGCCGACGATACGCCCGGCATGCAAAACCTGCGCTTGCGCTGGGAGCGTTAGCGTTTGGCGCCGATGGCCCGCACCATCTCAATGTGCGGAATCTCCACCTCGTCAAACGGTTCGCCGCGTGGCGTAAAACCGAGGCGCGCATAAAAACCTTCGGCGCTGCGCTGGGCATGCAACAGCACCTCGGTGTCGCCGCGTTGCTCGGCCTGCGCCACCAGCGCGTTCAGCAATTCGCGTCCCAGGCTGGCGCCGCGCAACACGCGGTTGACTGCCATGCGGCCGATTTTTGCGCTGCCCGGCCCGTGCTGCAGCAGGCGGCCCGTGGCTATCGGCCGGCCCAGGCCGTTGTAGGCGACCGCGTGCACGGCGGCCTTGTCGGCCTCGTCCCATTCCATCTCCGGCGGAATGCCCTGCTCCTCGACAAACACCGAAGTGCGGATGGCGCTGGCATGTTCGCCCAGTTCTGACCACGATCCCGTCTTGACCGTGACCATGGTTTCGCCGGCCTCGAAGGCAGTCAGGATTTTGCGCAGACCCTCGGGCACTGGCCGCGAGGTTTGCGTCGCCGGATCGGCAAACACGTAGATCAGCTCGCAGGTGATCAGCAGCGCATCGCCCCGAAAGATCGCACCGGTAAAGACCATGGAAGAGTTGCCGATGCGTGCGCACTTCATGCCAATGTCGATCTGGTCGTCGTAACGCGCCGAGCCGTGGTATTCGACCGAAGCCTTCTTCACATACAGATCGCCGCCCAGTTGATGCATGGTTTCTTCATACGGCAAGGCCAACGCGCGCCAGTAGTCGGCCACGGCGGTGTCGAAATACATCAGGTAATGGGCGTTGAAGACAATTTTCTGCATGTCCACCTCGGCCCAACGCACCCGCAGCCGGTGGAAGAATCGGAAGTCGTGTCGTTTCATGTCAGTCACTCTACTTTGAAAAGGCATGACGCAGCGCATGTGCCATATGGGCTTGGGCCTGCCTGGCTTCAACAATGACGCGACCCATCTTGATGAACTCATGCGTCACGCCGCGGTAAATTTCGAGGTCCACCGTCACCCCGGCCATGCGCAGTTTATCGGCATACGCCACACCCTCGTCGACCAGCGGGTCGCATTCGGCCAGCCCTATCCAGGCCGGGGCCACGCCATCCACATCGGGTGCAGTCAGCGGCGCAAAGCGCCAGTCGTCCCTGTCGGCCGGGCTGCGTAAGTACTGGCTGAAGAAGTAGTTGATGAGTGAGGTTTCCAACACAAAGCCTTCGGCAAAGTGCTGATGCGAAGCCGAATCCTGCTGCGGCGCGCAGCCCGGGTAAATCAGCAGTTGCAGCTCCAGCGGCATGGCCATGTCGCGCGCCTGGATGGCGCAGGCCGCCGCCAGTGAGCCACCGGCACTGTCGCCGCCGACCGCCAGCCGCGTGCCGTCCAGGCCCTTGTCGTCAGCATGAAATGACAGCCAGGCCAACGCGTCCCAGGCGTCGTTGGCGGCGGTCGGAAATTTGTATTCAGGTGCGAGACGGTAATCTGCCGAGACCACTGCGCAGCCGGCCAGATGACTGAGCTGGCGGCACAGGATGTCATGCGAGGCCACGCTGCCAATCGTGAATCCGCCACCGTGGAAATACATCAGCACCGGCAGTTTGTCGTACGACGGCGCGTAGAGGCGCAGCGGCAGCGCAAACCCGTCGCGCGTGGCGATGGTGAAGTCCTCGACCCGTGCGAGCCGTGCCGATGGAATCTCCAGCACACCGGCACCGGCCTCGTACGCGGCGCGCGCCTGCTGCGGGCTCAGCGTGTGAAGCGGCGGCCGCGCAGCGCGCGCCATGCGCACCAGCACGTCGCGCATGGCCGGGGTCAAGGGGTCTTTGGGAACAGCAGAATGTGTCATCAGATGAAGAAGTCGGGGCAGCGCTATCGCCAAAGTGACGGTTTTCGGGTTTGCTGGCTGGCCAGGTCGCCTGCAGCCATTAAAGTAACGTCATCCCATCCTACAACGTGCGCATCAGACGAGAGAGACACCCCACCATGGCTTTCATTTATTACGTCACCCAGATCCAGTTCGAGTACGGCGCGGTCAAGCTGCTCAAGCAGGAATGTGAAAGGGTCGGCATCACGCGGCCGCTGATCGTCACCGACGCCGGCGTCAAGGCGGCGGGCGTACTGCAAAAAGCACTTGACGCCCTGCCCGGGCTGGCCGTCACCGTGTTCGACGAAACGCCCTCGAATCCGACCGAAGCCGCCGTGCGTGCCGCCGCCGCCATGTACAAGGCCAACAACTGCGACGGCCTGATCGCCGTCGGCGGCGGCTCGGCCATCGACTGCGCCAAGGGCGTGGCGATTGCGGCCACGCATGAAGGCCCGCTGACCACCTACGCCACCATCGAAGGCGGCTCGCTGAAAATCACCGACCGCGTCGCGCCGCTGATTGCTGTGCCGACCACCAGCGGCACTGGCAGCGAAGTCGCGCGCGGCGCCATCATCATCGTGGACGACCACCGCAAGCTGGGTTTTCACTCCTGGCACATCGTGCCCAAGACCGCCATCTGCGACCCCGAACTGACGCTGGGCCTGCCCGCCAAACTGACCGCCGCCACCGGCATGGACGCGATTGCGCACTGCATGGAAACCTTTATGGCGCCCAGCTTCAACCCGCCCGCCGACGGCATCGCGCTCGACGGCCTGCAGCGCGGCTGGGCGAATATCGAACGCGCCACCAAAGACGGCAGCGACCGCGAAGCCCGGCTCAACATGATGAGCGCGTCCATGCAGGGTGCCATGGCTTTCCAGAAGGGCTTGGGCTGCGTGCACAGCCTGAGTCACAGCCTGGGCGGCGTCGACCCGCGCCTGCACCACGGCTCACTCAACGCCATGTTTTTGCCGGCTGTGATTCGTTTCAACGCCGGTGCCGAATCGATCCAGAAAGAAAAACGCCTGGAACGTATGGCCCACGCCATGGGCCTGGCCGCCGGCAGCGATGTCGCCGATGCTGTCCGCGACATGAACGCCCGCCTGGGCCTGCCCACCGGCCTGGCCGCCATGGGCGTAAGCCGCGACCAGTTCCCCGACATCATCAAGGGCGCGATGGCCGACCACTGCCACAAGACGAATCCGCGGATTGCGACGGCTGAGGAGTATGCGGGGATGTTGGGGGATTCGCTTTAATCAACCCTCTTCGAAGTAATCAGAGTCCACACGCTTAACCACATACGAGGCCGAGGCCGAAACACCAACATCGAAATCGATCATTAGCGCAGACAAGGCCTTGCCATCAATGAGCACGACCTTCGTGTCGATTCTTGTTGCGTAGTCAGTTGCGTCGGCTGTAAACGTCGATGTAGTAATGAAGACGCCTTTCTTTGCGCGCTGACCTTGAAGTGCACCGACAAACTTCTGGATTTCAGGTCGCCCGACCGATCCTTGCCAGCGTTTCGCCTGGATGAAAATTGTGTCCAAGCCCAGGCGATCTTCCTTGATGATTCCGTCGATACCACCATCGCCGGTTTGCCCTATTCGCTCACCTGCATCGCGCCTGGAGCCGCCGTAACCCATTTTCACAAGCACATCAACAACAAGCTGTTCGAAAAATGCTGGAGAGCAACTGAGGATCACAGTAATCAGTTCCTGCGCAAGCTGCTCACGTAACCCTTGGTAAGCACGCTCGATTTCCTCTTCGGGTGTAACGGTAGCCGACATATTTAACGCAGGCTCCGAAGCCAATGTGTTCTCGTTTGGTTTCTTGGAGATTTCCCTGAACTCCATGAATTCAGGAAACTGTTCCAAAAATTTCCCGTCGATGCGCAGTGGATTGGTCGACAAGACTTTGAGTCCTCTGTCTGTGATCTTGAACACGCCACGTTTGGGCGCCTCGATGAGACATGCCTTTTTTAGATAGGTTCTTGCCCAGCCGATCCTGTTCTTGAAGACTCTCTGCTGCCCACTTGCCAGCAATTCGGCACGCTCAGTAGCAGACAACTGAAAATACTCTCCCAGCGACTCCTCAGCCTCGCGAAGGGAGTGCTCCTCGCAATCTTCGAGAAAGCGTAGGAATGGAAGCATGCAGGTTTGGTAGTCAGGAATAGCCATGGCCAGAGGATAACTGCACCGGGGCGTTCGCAGCAAAGCTACTGATCTTGTGAAAAACCTCCGTAGCCCAGCCCGGTATGCGGTTGCTGTCAGTAGTGTTTTGCCTCGTAGGCCTGAATAAGCGCGAGCATCGCCTCAAAGTGCACTGCTGCATCACCACAAATCTCAGGCTCATTCTCAAAGTAAGGCGCCACCACTTGCAGCGCAGCCCTCTACTCGGCTTCCGTCTGAATTGAGCGGGTAGACGTCGGGCGTCATGATGGACGGAGTTTAGGCGTCAAGCAGCTCTTCTGCAATTTCTCAGCATCAAATCGGCCTCCAGCCCCCGACCCGTCTGCGCGAGCAGCTATCAAAAACAGAGCAAATCAGGCAGGCGCAGCACCTCAGTGTCCCATCTCCAGCGCCACCAGAAAGCGCGACAGCATGTTCCAGGCGCCCACCGTGACCATCACGCCCAAGGTCTGGCGTGGGCTACTCCCCCGCCCTCTCCAGCAACTCTGCCCTCAATTCAGGCGACAGGTAATAGCCATGCGCCTGCCAGATATCCAGCACGGTTTGCAGGCTTCTGATAAGGCCTCTGGATTTGAGGGCCAGCAGCACGGCTCCGCTACCTACCACCTGCACCCCCAGGCGCTGGGCGATGCGCCGGGCGCGGCGCTCGTCGATCAGCGCGACTTGTTGATGCTGCATCGCGTAGGCCAGCACGGCGGCCTCGCCCGAGCCCAGCCCTGCGGCAAAAGCAGCGTCAAGCGGGGTGATTGACTCGTCAGGAACAACCGTGAACATCTGCTGGCGCAAGGCCTCGGCGACTGGGACTGCGCCGGGGGCATAGGGGTCGGCCAGACACTCGTTCAGCACGGCCTGGGGCACCAGCACCTCAAAACTTTGCAGGGTGATCGCCAGAACATCGGCCACCGACAGTGCAATCAGCGGCCCCGCGTCAGTCACCAGCAGTTGCATGGCGCCAAGCTTTCAGCGGGGAGATGGCGTGTCAGCCTCGACTGGCTCTGTGGGATCAAGCAAGGCGAGTTCGTCCTCCAGCCGGGCGGTGTCATCCAGCAGGCTGTAGCCCATGGCGCCCAGATGCTGCAAATAGCGCGCATACGGCATACCCGCCAGCTTGGCCCCGGAAGACGTGGATAACTCGCCGCTTTGCACCAGCCTGTCGGCCAGTGACACCGACACGCCGGCGCTGAGCAACTCGTCGGTAAAAGGCATGGCAACAAACAAGGGACGGCCGTGTTTGGAGACCACAGAAAACTGCCCGCTTTCTGCATTACGCACCAACTCACCGGTGTGTTCGCGCAGGTCCCGAATTGCAAATGCTTCCATGGTTGAGACTCCAATTTGTGCCATCAAATGATGGCACAATATTAGCCGACGGCTGGATCAAATGTCAAGTTGAACGGTCGGGATTCACAGCGCGGCGACCAGCCCCATATCCGGCTTTGCCAGCCAGCCCTGAAATTCTTCCGCCAGTTGGCGGCTGGCTGCCACTGCCCGGCTCCAGGCCTTCATGCGGCCGCTCGGGTCAGAGGCGTAGCGCACGAAGTCATTGCGGTCCGGCAGTTTGCCGTTGGGCAGGGTTTTGATCCACTCGGCGTCGGGCGCGAGCAGCACCACGTTGTCAAGGAAGTGTGTGGCGCCGTGGCGCCATTTCAGGCCTTTGTCGAGCCAGCCGGGCACCACGGCTTTCTGGAAATGGGGGTACAGCACCAGCCCCCCTGTTTTTGAAGCATTTCGGCCTGTAGCCCCCGCCCCGCCTTCGTTAGCAGCTATCAAATCAGAAGCATAGTTAAGATGGAGGTGGTAGTCGGTGATGCCGCCGTCCCAGTAGGCGCCGGGGGGTGCACCGGGGATATTGTGTACGGCCTTAAGCATGAAGGGGATGGAGCAGCTGGCCTGCAGCGCCGGGTTGAAGTTGGCTTCGGTCAGCGGCAGCTGCCGCGTGCGGTAGTCGCCGGTGGCAAACGGCAGCGGTGCCTGCTGGCTGGAAAACACCACCCGCTCCAGCCAGGCGCCCATGGCCTTGCGGTGCAGGGTGTTGGTGAGGAAGGCGCCCAGGTAGCCCAGCGGCGTGGCCACACCATGTTCGCGGCGCAACATGTGGCGCCCGCGCGAGGTCACGATGTGCAGGCGGTAACGCGGGTGTTGCAGCACCTGCTGCACCCGGCCCCCATAAAAGTCCTTCAGGTTCTGGCCGAACTGCTCGCTCACGAGCTGGGCCGGCGGCAACTTCTTGCCGGGCGGCGCGGCAATGTGCTGCTGGATGTAGTCGTCTTCTAGGCGCTGGAAGGCCGTCACCGGGTCGTCCAGGCAGGCCGTGGCCATGCGCCACGCGCCTATGGAGGCACCCACCAGGTGCACTTCCTGCGTGCTTGCCCGTAACCAGTCGCCAAAGATGAAGCGGTCCAGCGGCCCCAGCACCAGGCCTTTGGGCCCGCCGGCGGCGCCCGGCACCACACGGATGTCC
>NZ_JACDDD010000110.1 GCF_013817205.1 Polaromonas sp. | reverse complement strand
GTAAACTCCTGGTGCGATACGAAAAGCTTGACCGCAGCTTTGTCGCGCTGAACCACTTGGCTGCATCCATCATGGCACTACGCAAGATCAAATTGGACGTAAATATTATTTACGGATAGGTTCTAAGCCTTCTCGCGGAACAGGACCGCGATCACCTCACGCAGCCAGCGGTTGCCGGGGTCGGCCTCGAAGCGTTTGCTCCAGTGCAGTGACACGGTGAAGTCGCGCAGCGGAAACGGCGGCTCGATGATGGCGTAGCCGCCGTCGGCTGCAAAACTTTTCGCGATATTGCGCGGCATCACCACAGCCAGGTCGGTCGCGCGCACGATGGACGGCAGCACCATGAAATGTTCAGTGGTCAGGCGCAGCCGGTCTTCCAGCTGCATCAGCTCCAAAATGCGCAGGGTGTCCGAATGTGTGCGGACGGCGACGAACTCAAGCTGGCGCAGTGCGTCGAGCAGGGCCTGGCCGCTGCGGCGGCGCCGGGTAAAGGGGTGGTCTTCGCGCAGCAACACGATGTAGCGGTCCTTGAGCAGCTGCACACGCTGCGTGTCCTTGACCGTCGGCAAAAAACCGAAGGCGAAATCGATTCGACCGCTGTCCAGGCCGGCCGCTATGTCGCTGCTGGCCAGTGGCGTGGTTTCTATGCGCAGGCCAGGCGCCAGCCGACGCAGCGCCACCATCAGTTCGGGCAGGAAGCGCCCCTCGCCGATATCGCTCATGTGGATGCGAAACACCTTGCGCGACTGCAAAGGCTCAAACAGCGCCGATTCGTTCAGGGCCTGCTCCAGCGTCGCCAGCGCGCTGCGCACCGCATCGGCCAGGCGGTCGGCCTTGGGCGTGGGCTGCACACCACCGCCGGCGCGCACAAACAGCGGGTCCTTGATCAGCAGGCGCAGGCGCGTCAGGCCCTGGCTGGCCGCAGGCTGGGTCAGGTCCATCAATTCGGCCGCGCGGCTGACGTTGCGGGTGCGGTAGACCGCGTCAAACAGCCGCAACAAATTGAGGTCGATGTCTTTTATATGCATTGAATGAATACCAGATAGTCTTGTTATTTTATTGATGGATAGTTCGCTGACGACGAAACTTGCCGCTTCCCACGATAAATACAACGGAGACAGTCTTGGAAGTTTCATTCAGCAAGGAAATTGAATCACTGCGGCTGAAAAGCGGCGAGACTTTCCACGGCGAGGGCATTCTCGCGATCACCAAGGCCCTGCTGCAGTCGGGCGTGGCCTATGTGGGCGGCTACCAGGGCGCACCGGTGTCGCACCTGCTCGATGTCATGGTGCAGGCCAAGCCCTATATGGACGAACTCGGCGTGCATGTAGAGGCCTGCTCCAACGAAGCTTCGGCAGCGGCCATGCTGGGTGCGTCCATCCACTACCCGCTGCGCGGCGCAGTCACCTGGAAGTCGATAGTGGGTACCAACGTCGCCGCCGACGCGCTGTCCAATCTTTCATCCCCCGGTGTGATCGGGGGCGCGCTTATTGTGGTCGGCGAAGACTACGGCGAGGGCGCCAGCGTGATTCAGGAACGGACCCATGCCTATGCGCTCAAATCAACGATGTGCCTGCTGGACCCGCGACCCGAACTTGGCAAAATGGTGGACATGGTGGAACACGGCTTCCGGCTGTCGGAGGCCTCCAACATGCCGGCCATCCTGGAACTGCGCATACGAGCCTGCCATGTGCGCGGCAGTTTTGAGTGCAAGGACAACCGGCCACCGGCGATCTCCAAGCGGCAACTGATGGAGGAGCCCGCGGCTTTCGACTACGCCAAGCTCGCGCATCCACCGGTGACCTTCCGCCACGAAAAGCTCAAGTTTGAGGAACGCATCCCGGCAGCGCGCCGCTACATCATCGAGCAGCAGCTCAACGAGTTGACAGACGGACCGCGCAAAGACTTGGGGCTGATCGTGCAGGGCGGGATCTACAACGCGCTGATTCGCGCGCTGCAGCAGTTCGGCCTGTGTGATGCCTTCGGCCAGAGCGAAATTCCCATGCTGGTGCTCAATGTCACCTACCCGCTGGTGCCGGAACAAGTCGCGGAATTTGCGCTGGGCAAACGCGCGGTATTGGTGGTCGAGGAAGGCCAGCCCGAATACATCGAGCAGGAGATTGCCACTTTTTTGCGCCGGCGTGACATCAACACGCCGCTGCACGGCAAGGACATGTTGCCCTCGGGCGGCGAATACTCGGTGGAAGTCGTGGCGGCCGGTATCGCTGCTTTTGTCGCGCGTTACGCCACCGATGTGGACACGGCGTCCGCCACCAACTGGCTGCAGGGCAATAGCGACCGCCGCACCGCCGTGGGAACACAAATCGCAGCGCAGATAAACCAGGCACTGCCGGTGCGACCGCCCGGCTTTTGCATCGGTTGCCCCGAACGGCCGGTGTTTTCTGCGCTCAAGCTGGCGCAGCAGGATGTCGGGCCGGTGCACATCGCCGCCGACATCGGCTGCCACGCCTTCGGCACCTTTGCGCCCTTCTCCTTCGGCCACTCGATCCTCGGTTACGGCATGAGCCTGGCCAGCCGTGCTGGCGTGTCGCCCATGATGGCGCGCCGCACCCTGTCCATCATGGGTGACGGGGGGTTCTGGCACAACGGCCTGCTGACCGGCGTGCAGTCGGCGCTGTTCAACGGTGACGATGCGGTGCTGCTGATTTTCAAGAACGGCTACACCTCGGCCACCGGCACGCAGGACATCATTTCCACCCCGAGCGACGACGCCAAGTTCAATGCCAGCGACGAGCTGCAAAGCCTGACGCAAACCAACACCACGATTGAAAAAACCCTGCAGGGTTTGGGCATCCAGTGGCTGCGCACGGTGCACACCTACCATGTGGAGGAAATGCGCCAGACGCTCAACGAGGCCTTCACCACCGAGTTCAACGGCCTGAAGGTCATCATTGCCGAGGGCGAATGCCAGCTCGAACGCCAGCGCCGCATCAAGCCCTGGCTGGCCGGCCTGCTAAAGAAAGGCAAACGCGTGGTGCGCGTGAAATACGGCGTCGATGAAGACATCTGCAATGGCGACCACGCCTGCATTCGCCTGTCGGGCTGCCCAACGCTGACGCTGAAAGACAACCCCGATCCGCTCAAAGTCGATCCGGTGGCCACGGTGATCGACGGTTGCGTCGGTTGCGGTCTGTGCGGCGCCAACGCGCATGCGGCCACCTTGTGCCCCTCGTTTTACCGCGCCGAAGTAATCCAGAACCCCAAGTGGCACGAGCGCCTGCTGGGCAGCGTGCGCGGCGCATTTGTACGGGCACTGCAGACCCCATGAACATGCATCAACAAAAACCGATCACCTTTTTGATCTGCGCACTCGGCGGCGAAGGCGGCGGCGTATTGACCGAATGGCTGGTCGATATTGCACGCGCCAGCGGCTACGCGGCGCAAAGCACCTCGATTCCCGGCGTGGCCCAGCGCACCGGTGCCACCACCTATTATCTGGAAGTGTTTCCGGTACCGCTGGCAGAACTTGACGGCAGGCGCCCGGTGTTCAGCCTGAACCCGGTGCCGGGTGCGCTCGACGGACTGATCTCGTCAGAACTGCTGGAAACCGCGCGCCAGGTCGGCAACGGCATGGCCTCGCCGCAGCGCACCTTGGTCATCAGTTCGACCAGCCGCACCCTGACCACGGCCGAACGCATGGTGCCCGGCGATGGCCGCACCGACCCTGCGCCCTTGCTGCAAGCCATAGGCGCGCAAAGCCGCGCCACCCAAGTCTTCGACATGGGTCAGATGGCGAAAGACTGCGGCACCGTCGTCAGCGCGGTGATGCTGGGGGCGATTGCCGGCAGCGGCCTGCTGCCTTTTGCGCGACAGGCGTACGAAGACGCGATCCGCCACGGCGGCAAAGGCGCCGAGGCCAGCCTGCGCGGGTTTGACCGGGCTTTCGCCCAGGTCAGCGCCCAGCAGGCACAGACCGCGCTGGTCGTCGATCTGCTACTAAATGAGGAGCTGTCCGCGCCCGCCAGTCATGGGCTGGAGGCCGATTTGATTCGTATTTTTCCTCCGCAGGTGCATGACATGCTGGCGCTGGGCCATGCACGCATGATCGAGTACCAGGACGAGGACTACGCCGACCTGTATGTGCAGCGGCTGCAGCAGGTGCTGCGCGCAGAACAGCTGGCTGATCCCTCTGCCGCCCATGTCTACGCCACCACCCGCGAGATGGCGCGCTGGCTGGCGCTGTGGATGGCTTTTGACGACATCGTGCGTGTCGCCGCCTTGAAAAGCAGTGTCAGTCGCTGGCAACGCGTGCACGGGGAAGTCAAGGCCGAAAGCGGAGACCTGCTGCAGGTGTACGACCACTTCAAGCCGGGCGCGCCGGAATTTGCCGCGCTGCTGCCGGCTGGGCTGGCTTCGCGTGTGACACGCTGGGACCGCCAGCGTGTGGCCGGTGGCAAGGCGCCGTGGGCCTTGGCGCTGAAGATCGGCACGCACTCGGTGTTTGGCATGTTGTCACTGCGTTTTCTGGCCAGCCTCAAGTGGCTGCGCGTGCGTGGCAGCCGGTATGCGGCTGAGCAAGCGTTGATCGAGCAATGGCTGGCCGGCGTAGTGCGCGGCACTGAACAAGACTGGCAACTGGGCCACGAGATCGCGCTGTGCGGCCGCCTCATCAAGGGGTACGGCAGTACCAACGAGCGCGGCAAGGACAACCTGATGCATGTGCTGGAGCACCTGGCCACAGGCGCGTCCTTTACTTCGAACAAATCACGCGCTGCGGCAATTGCCCAGGCGCGCGAAGCCGCGCTGGCAGACGAAGCCGGCAAGGCGCTGGACCAGACCCTGGTGCAGCACGGCGCGCCGGCACGACCCGTCAAGGCCCAGCCGATACGCTGGATGGACAACCCGCACCGCAAGCCGCGCGTCGTGAAGGCTTCCTGAGCCGGCCCATCGAGTTACGACAGCAGACCTCAACTTCAAAAAAGGAGACAAACCATGACACGCCCCTTCCACTCCCAACGCCGCGCCTTGCTGGCCCTGGCGCTTGCCGCCGGCGCCATGCTGCCTGCCGCGCATGCGCAAACCGCCGCCTGGCCAGCCAAACCGGTGCGTGTCATCGTCAACTTTCCGCCCGGCGGCGCGGCCGACCAGCTTGCACGCGCCATCGGCGTGCCCCTGGCCGAAGCGCTGGGCCAGCCGGTGGTGGTTGAAAACCGCGCTGGCGCCAACGGCAACATCGGCGGCGAGGCGGTGGCCAAGGCAGCAGCCGATGGTTACACCCTGCTGATGAGTTCGGGCGGCATGGTGTCGGTCAATCCCCATCTTTATCCCAAAATGGCTTTTGATCCGGTCAAGGATCTGGTGCCTGTGGCCGCGGCAGCGCGTGTGCTGGTTTTCCTGGAGGTCAAGCCTTCGCTTCCGGTGAACAACGTCAAGGAATTCCTGGCGTATGTCAAAGCCAACCCCGGCAAGCTGTCTTTTGGGTCCCCCGGCAACGGCAGCTCGCCGCACCTGGCAGCCGAGATGATGAAAGCGCAGGCCAACACCTTTGCGGTACATGTGCCCTACCGCGGCGCGGCGCCTGCCATGCAGGACCTGCTGGGCGGCCAGCTCGACTTCATGTTTGACCCCGGCATCGGGCTGCAGCATGTCAAGGCCGGCAAGCTCAAGCTACTGGCCGTGGGCAGTGCGAAGCGCTCGCCACTGTTCCCCGACGTGCCCACGCTGGATGAAGCCGGACTCAAGGGTTTTGATGCCGACACCTGGTTCGGGTTTTACGCACCGGCCGGCACCCCTGCAGCGGTCGTGACCCGGCTAAACCAGGAAATCAACAAGATACTCGGCAGCCAGGGTGTGAAGGACCGCATCATGGCAATTGGCGGCGTACCGGCGCCGATGTTGCCCGCCGACTTCAACATGCGGGCATCGATTGACAGCGCACGTTTCGGCGCGCTGATCAAGGCGCGCAATATCAAGGGGGACTAGGCAATAACCCGTCCACCGTTCGGGCTGAGCCTGTCGAAGCCTCCCTTCGACAGGCTCAGGGCGAACGGACGGGGACGAACGCAAACGAACAGCGACGGACGAAAGCTTGCCCACATAATGAATCCATGAGCAAACAGATCACCCACACCGTGCGCGTTGAATTCGGCGACTGCGACCCGGCGCGCATCGTCTGGTTTCCAAACTTTTTCCGCTGGATAGACGCGGCCTCGCGCAATTTCTTTGTGCAATGCGGCGTGCCGTCCTGGCAGGAAACCGAAAGAACCATGGGTGTGATCGGCACCCCGCTGGTGGACACCCAATCGCGCTTTCTGCGCACCGCTACTTACGGCGACACGCTGGACATCGAGGTCACGATTCCGGAGTGGCGCGAGAAGAGTTTTGTGCAACGTTACCGCATCATGCGCGGCGCCGAGCTGATTATGGAATGCGACGAAATCCGTATCTTCGCCGGCCGCCGCGCAAACAACCCGGAAGCCATACGCGCGCTGCCGATTCCGTCCGAAATTCGCGCCCTCTGTGAATAGTTCAGCATCAAATCAGCCTCCAGCCCTTGTCCAGAAAGCGCAAGCAGCTACAAAATCAATAGCACCCAAAATCCGCTGACCTTGGTAGAGGTCGGGACGGCGCGGATCGAAGCACCAGGCGTCTGCGGGGCCCGGCGTTTGCCTTGGCCCTGCGCATACAGGGCGTTGGCCTACAGCAGCCCTTTGATGCCGCATGGCATTATCTCGTCCATGAATTCGCCGCGTCTGCCCGAAGACAACACCCATCCCAACGACGCCGCGCGCATGCGTACCTTGGCCACGGCCAGCTCCGTGGTGGTGTGGCACACGGCTCCAGACGGTTCCGTGGTGGCGCACAATCCTTCCTGGGAGGCGTTCACCGGCCAGACCTTCGATGAATGCCTGGCTTGGGGCTGGCTCGATGCCATCCACCCTGAGGATCGCGCCGGTGTGCTTGCTACCTGGACCGAGGGTGTGAAAGCCGGAAGATTGGTCGAACTGGCCTACCGCCTGCAACGTCACGATGGCGTCTACCGCCACGTGGCCGCTCAAGGCGCGCCGGTGCTTGAAGGCTACAAGTTGCGGGAATGGGTTGGATTTTGCGTGGATGTGACCGAAAGCAAGCGCGCCGAAGAAGCCCTCAAGGCCAGTCAGGAGCGCCTGCAGTTTCTGGACCGACTCGCCCAGGCCACGCGCCCTCTGACGGACGCCGGTGAACTGATGCAGGTCACTGCCCGCATGCTGGGGCAGTACCTGGGGGCAACGCGTTGCGCCTACGCCGACGTGGAAGCAGACAGCGACCGCTTCACCATCCGGCACGACTGGGCGGTGGACGGTGTTCCCAGCAGTGCCGGTGTTTATTCGCTGGATCTGTTCGGACCGCTGGCCACCTCGAACCTGCGCCAGGGCCAGCACCTCGTCGTGCACGATGTCGATGCAGAACTCGGTGAAAACGGCGGCGCGCCGATGTTCAAGGCCATCGGCATTCGGGCGGTGGTGTGCAGCGCCCTGGCCAAGGACGGGCGGCTGGTAGCGCTGATGGCGGTGCACCAAGCCACGCCGCGCCGCTGGACGCCTGCAGAAGTCAGCGTCATTGAAGAGGTGGTGGACCGCTGCTGGGCCCACATCGAGCGGGTGCGCGACAACGCCATGCTGCGGGAGCAGGACCGCCGCAAAGACGAATTTCTTGCCACGCTGGCGCACGAGCTGCGCAATCCGCTAGCCCCCATCAAGTACGCCATTGCCATGGCGCGCAAGAGCCCCGACGGAAGCTGTTTTGAAAAGGCGCACGAAGTGATTGACCGGCAGGTCAGCCTGATGGCACGACTCATCGACGATTTGCTCGACCTGTCACGCATCAACCGCGGGTTGATCCAGCTCAAACCCGAGCGCGTGTTGCTGAGCGAGCTGATTCAGCAGGCGGCGGCCTCGTCCCGACCATCCATGGAAGCAGCCCGGCACCGACTGGAGGTGTTGCTGGATCCGGAAGACCTCTGGCTCAACGCAGACCCAGCACGCATGGTGCAAGTCATAGGTAACCTGCTCACCAACGCTGCCAAATACACCCCCGATGGCGGGCACGTTCGGCTGATCGGTCGGCGCGCGGGAGACGTGGCCGTGCTTGAAGTGATGGACAACGGCATTGGCATCCCGGTGGGCGAACAAGGACAGCTTTTCCAGATGTTCACCCAGCTCAGCCACAGCGCTGAACGCGCGCAAGGCGGCCTGGGCATTGGCCTGGCGCTGGTCAAGACATTGGTCCAGATGCACCAGGGCAGCGTGCGCGTGTTCAGCGACGGGCTGGACCAGGGCAGCACCTTCACGGTTGAACTTCCGCTGGCCCTGGCCGCGCCCCAACCGATCGCGAGGCCGGACCCGCCTGCGAATGACATGCCCCTGGCAGCGAACACCCGCGTGCTGGTGGTGGAAGACAACCAGGACGGCCTGAGCACCCTGCTGGCCCTGCTGGACGCCATGGGCTATGAGGCGGCGGGCGCTGCCGACGGCGTGCAGGGCCTGGAAATGGCACGCAGTTTCAGGCCGGACGTGGTGCTGCTCGACCTGGGTCTGCCTCTTCTGGATGGCTACGGAGTGGCACGCGCGCTGCGAGCCGACCCGGGCTTCGAGTCGGTGTTATCGTCGCGCTGACGGGATGGGGCGCCGAGCGCGACCGTAGCCGCACGGCCGAAGCGGGCTTTGACGCTCATCTCACCAAACCAATCGAGCCAGACCTCCTGGAGACCCACCTCGCCAGATTCAGCAGCCAGCAACGCACCTCGCGAGCTACAAAATCAATAGCGCCCGAAAGTCGTTGACATTGGTGTGGGTGGGCCCGGTGACGACCAGATCGCCGATCGGCTCGAAGTAACCATAAGCGTCATTGCGGTCCAGGAAGCGGTCTATCTTCATGCCCTTTTCCAGCGCGCGCGCCAGCGTGTCGTGCGCAACAAATGCCCCTGCGTTGTCTTCCACGCCGTCGATACCATCGGTGTCTGCTGCCAGCGCGTAAACGCCCTGTTGCCCCTGCAAGGCCAGTGCAAGACCCAGACAGAACTCTCCCGCGCGCCCACCGCGGCCTTTGGCATCATCGGGCTGCCGGGGCCGGACCGTCACCGTGGTTTCACCACCGCTCAGGATCACGCAGGGTTTGCTGAAAGGCTGGCCCCTGAGCGCCACAGCGCGCGCCATCGCGGCATGCACCTTGCCGACCTCACGCGACTCGCCCTCTATTTCATCACTGAGGATGTAGGCCGCAATCCCCGCCGCACGCGCGGCTGCAGCCGCCGCTTCCAGCGACTGCTGCGGCGTGGCGATCATGTGGACGGCATGGCCGTTGAACGCCGGGTCCCCGGGCTTGGGTGTTTCCAGCGCGCCGCTTTCAAGCTGCGTGCGTAGGGCGGGCGGTACATCGATGTTGTAGCGCTTCAAAATCGCCAGCGCATCGGCGCAGCTGCTGGCATCGGGCACGGTGGGGCCGCTGGCAATCACCGAGGGGTCGTCACCTGGAACGTCGCTGATGGTCAGCGTGACCACCGCTGCCGGCGCGCAGGCCGCAGCCAGCCGGCCGCCCTTGATGCGCGAGAGGTGTTTGCGCACGCAGTTCATCTCGCCGATGTTGGCGCCGCTGTTCAGCAGGGCCTTGTTGATGCCCTGCTTGTCTTCCAGGCTCAGACCTTCGGCCGGCAAGGTGAGCAGGGCCGAGCCGCCGCCCGAGATCAGACACAGCACCAGATCGTCTTTCGTCAGCCCTTGCATCATCTGGAGGATGCGCTGCGCGGCTTGCAGACCGGCGGCATCGGGCACCGGGTGCGCGGCTTCAACGATCTCGATGCGTTGTGGCAATCCTTCGGGGCGCGGCGGAATGTGGTGGTAACGCGTAACCACCAGCCCCTCCAGCGGAGCGTCGGCAGGCCACAGGGCTTCGACCGCCTGCGCCATCGAGCCGCCGGCCTTGCCGGCGCCGATGACGATGGTGCGGCCTTTGGGTGGCTTGGGTAGATAGGCGGCTGTGTTGTGTAGTGGCAAGGCTCGCTGAACGGCGGCCCGGTAAAGGTGCTCAAGAAAGGCACGGGGATCGGTGGCGGGATGGGGTGCGGTCATGAAAATATCTCCACCCCGGATTGTGCCGTGGTAACCGGGCGGTAACCGCGTGGTGACCATCCACACCCGTCCTGACCGCCCTCGAACAACATCTAGCCCGGATATTTCATTAGCAGGAGTCGGCAGCCCCGTGCCGAAGCGCGTTGTCATTGGTGTTCGATGTCAATTGCAACCGGGGACTGCCAATGCCAAAGTGTACGCAAGAACG
>NZ_JACDDD010000109.1 GCF_013817205.1 Polaromonas sp. | reverse complement strand
CCGTTCTTGCGTACACTTTGGCATTGGCAGTCCCCGGTTGCAATTGACATCGAACACCAATGACAACGCGCTTCGGCACGGGGCTGCCGACTCCTGCTAATGAAATATCCGGGTTAGCTGGAAGCTGCGTCCGGCCGAAGTGTCGCGCAGCATCGACACCATGGCGCAAGACGCGCGCTTTGCGCCGCTGCTGGTGCTGGACAAGGTGGGCATGTACGGCGGCTCGGCCGGCGGGCATACAGCGCTGAGCCTGGCAGGCGGGCGCTGGTCGCCGGCGGTCTTCAAGCAACACTGCGAGGCTCACATTGCCGACGACTTTTCTTCCTGCGTCGGCTTCATCACCCGTCCGAGCGGAGGTTTTCTGGACGGTATCAAAAAAGCCGTGGCGCTGAACGTGATCCGCCAGCGCTTTGACGATGCCGCCTGGCAAACCTACACCGACGCGCGGGTACAAGCCATCGTGGCCAGCGTGCCCTTTGCCGCGGACTTCGACATGGCCTCGCTGGCCGCCCCGCGCATCCCGCTGGGCCTGGTCGTGGCGCAGAAAGACATCAACCAGGTGCCGCGTTTTCACATCGATGCCGTGCGCGCAGTGTGCGCATCGTGCGAAGTCATCGCCGACCTGCCAACCGCTGGCCACGGTACCATGCTTTCACCGCTTCCGCCGTTCAAGCCCGGCACGATCGCAGCTGAACTGCTGGGCGACCCGCCCCGCTTTGACCGTGCGGTGTTACCCGAAGTTGACCGCAAAATTACTGCCTTTTTCAGAAAGCACCTGCTGCCATGACCCGCAAATCCATTGCCCTTGCCACCTTCACCGCCGTAGCGCTGGTCCTCACTGCGCTGGCCGCTGCCGTCGCCTTTGGCGGTCCCGCGCCGATTGCGCCACTGGCCAGCATCAACCAGCCCTTCGCCAACGTGGACTTCAGCGCCGTACCGCGAGCCAGCCGCTTCCAGGCGCGCGACGGCACGGCCCTGTCCTGGCACCGCTACCCGGCTGCAGGCGCGGCCACCCCAGCCCGCCGCGTGGTGCTGGTGCACGGCTCGTCGGCGCGCGGGCGCAGCATGCATGTGCTGGCCCAGGGCCTGGCGGCCGCTGGCTTCGAGGTGGCGGCACTGGACATGCGCGGCCACGGCGACTCCGGCCCACGCGGCCAGGCCGGCTACATCGGTCAGCTGGAGGACGACGTGGAAGACTTCATGCGCGCCGTTCCCCACGCCGGGCCCAGCACGCTGCTGGGGTTTTCGTCGGGCGGCGGCTTCGTGCTGCGCTTCGCCGGCGGCTCGCGGCAAGCGCTGTTCGACCGCTATGTGCTGCTGGCGCCCTACCTGCGCTTTGACGCGCCCACGGCCCGCCCCGACAACGGCGGCTGGGCCTCGGTGGGCGTCGCTCGCCTGGTCGGCCTGCAGTTGCTGAACAAGGCCGGCATCGCGGCCTTCAACCACCTGCCGGTGCTCAATTTCGGCCTGGACGACGAGGCCCGCAAGTTCCTCACGCCCAGCTATTCCTACACGCTGGCCGCCAGCTTTGGGCCGCATCACGACTATCTGGGCGACATCCGCGGCGCGCGCGGCGTCCTGCACATCGTGGCTGGCAAGGACGACGAGCTGTTTCATGCCGACCGCTTTGCTGGGGTGTTCGCCGATGCCGAAAAACCGGTGACCGTGACCCTGGTTGCCGGTACCAACCACATGGGCCTGACCCTCCAGGACGCCGCAGTACGCGCCGTGGTGCAGGTGATAAGCGGCGCGGCGCAGGAGCCGCAGGCGCGCCTCCCCTAGAATCAGTCCCACCCGCAGTACCCCGAGATGACCACGCCCCTGTCCCCCGAAGAAATGGACCGCCTCGCGCGCAAGCTCGCCGGCGCCAAGCTCGGCTGGTACAGCCACGCGGCCGTCTACATCACGATCAACCTGTTTCTTTTTGCAAACTCCGAGTACGGCTTCGGCCACCGGCGCTGGTCCTTCTTCCCGCTGCTAGGCTGGGGCGTCGGCCTGGTGCTGCACGGCATTTCGGTGTTTGTGCTGGGCACCGGCAACGGGCTGACCGAACGCATGGTGCAGAAAGAACGCGAGCGGCTGCAGCGCGAGCGCCGCGATGCGTTCTGACCCCTCCAACCGGCTCGGTACGGCTCCATGAAAATCGACTGGGTTTCCAAGCTGCGGCATCTTCTGCAGGTGTGGGCTTTTGCGCTGATGATCGCGACCGTCCAGTACGCCTTCATGCCGGACCGGCCTTACGGCCCACCGCTGGTGTATTCGCTGTTTATTGCTACCATCACTTGGGCCGTGATCGACCTGGGGCGCCACATGCTTCCCTCCAGCGCCGAGACCGGCTGGCCCCAAGGCTGGACCGGCCTGGCGCTGGTGCTGGGCGGCATCGTGGCGGGTTACCTGGGCGGCACCCGGATCGCTGACGCCCTGTGTGTGTACTACGGCTGGTACCCACCGGATGCCGGCCACCAGGACCCGGCCCAGCTTCGCAGTTCCATCCTGATCACCGCCATCGCCGGCATTGCCGGAAGCTTCTATTTTTATACCATCAACAAAAGTGCCTACCTGCAGCGCAAGATGACCGAGGCGCGCCAGCACGCCAGCGAGGCGCGGCTCAAGCTGCTGGAAACCCAGCTTGAGCCGCACATGCTGTTCAATACCTTGGCCAACCTGCGCGCGCTGATCGCCACCGACCCGCCGCGCGCCCAGGTCATGCTGGACCACATGATTGCCTACCTGCGCGCCACGCTGGGTGCCTCGCTGCAGGCCACGCACAGCCTGCAGGACGAATTTGAGCGGGTTCGCGATTACCTCGAACTCATGGCCATCCGCATGGGCCCGCGCCTGAGCTATACGTTGGACCTGCCACCCGAGCTGACGCAGCACCCGGTGCCCACCTTGCTGCTGCAGCCGCTGGTGGAAAACTGCATCAAACACGGGCTGGAGCCCAAGGTGGAAGGCGGCAGCATCAGCGTCAGCGCGCGCGTCGAGGGCGCGGACATCGTGCTGGACGTCACCGACACCGGCATCGGCCTATCCGGGGCAGAAAGCGGGCGCACCGGCTTTGGCATCGCACAGGTGCGCGAACGCCTGGCCAGCACCCACGGCGCTCAAAGCGCTATCGAATTGGTAGCTGTCAGCGCAGGCGGGACGAGGGCTACAGCCCGATTTCCCTATAAACCATGACCAGCCATCACCCTGCCACCGCCCTGATCGCCGAAGACGAGCCCCTGCTGGCGCAAGCGTTGCAGGCCGAGCTGGCGCGCGCCTGGCCCGAGCTACGCGTGCTGGCCACCGTGGGCGACGGCGCCTCGGCTGTGACGCAGGCGCTGGCGCTGCGGCCCGACGTGCTGTTCTTTGACATCCGCATGCCCGGTCTGGGTGGTTTGGAAGCCGCAGCCGAGCTGGCCGATGAATGGCCGCAGGACACGCCCTTCCCCGCACTGGTGTTTGTCACCGCCTACGACCAGTACGCGGTGCAGGCCTTTGAGGCCCAGGCGGTGGACTACCTGCTCAAGCCGGTGCAACCGGCCAGACTCGAAAAAACAGTGTCAAAAGTGCAGCTAGCCCTTATGACACGGGCGCAAGCAGCTATAAATTCAGGAGCAAACGAAAGCCCCAGCCTGGACCAGGCGCTGGAGCAATTGCGGCATTTGCTGGCGGCCACCGCACCAGCCGCACCCGCCGCACCCGCCGGATCGGCGCCAGCGCTCAAGGTCATCCAGGCCAGCGTGGGCAGCAGCATCCGCATGGTGCCGATTGCCGAGGTGCTGTATTTCGAAGCCGCCGACAAGTACATCCGCGTGCTGACAGCGGCGCACGAATACCTGATACGCACCCCGCTCAAGGAGCTGCTGCCTCAGCTTGATCCACAACGCTTCTGGCAGGTGCACCGCAGTACCGTGGTGCAGGCCGATGCCATCGACAGCGTGCATCGCGATGAAGCCGGCAAGCTGTCGCTGAGCCTGCGCGACCGACCGGAAAAACTGGCCGTCAGCCGCCTGTACAGTCAACAGTTCCGGGCCATGTAGCGCCCGACTCGGACTATTCGGATTATTCGCATGACAGAACCCGCGACCCCTGCCGCCATCCTCGAATTCTGGCTCGGTGAGGACTTTGCCTCCGGCTGGCCCGCAAGCGATATGGGCAAGCAGTGGTTTAGCGGCACACCCGAGCTGGACCAGCAGATCGCCGACCGCTTCGGAGCACTGGTTGAACAGGCGCTGGTCGGCGGGCTGACGGAATGGGAAGCCCGGCCGCTGGACCGGCTGGCGCTGGTGATCCTGCTGGACCAGTTTCCGCGCAACATCTATCGCGGCCAGGCCCAGGCCTTCGCCGGCGACGCGCGTGCCCAGCGCCTGGTGGCAGACGCGCTCGCGCAGGGCATGGACACCGAGCTGCCCTGGGTGGGCCGCGTGTTTCTCTACATGCCGCTGATGCACGCGGAAAACCTGCCATTGCAGGAAGAAGGGGTGCGGCGCTTTCGCAAGCTCGCCACCGAAGCACCCGAAGACCTGCGGGACACGCTGACCAGCAGCCTGCGTTTTGCCGAACAGCACCGAGACATCATCGCCCGTCTGGGCCGTTTTCCCTACCGGAACAATGCGCTGGACCGCACCAGTTCGGCGCTGGAATACGAGTTTCTGAAAAACGGCCCGCGCTTCGGGCAATAGCCACAGTCGCAATCGCAATCGCAATCGCAGCCGCAGCCGCAATCGCAGCGCCGGGCGAACCCCAGCGCCACGAAAATTTGCCACGATTTCTCCCGCAACTTGAATCCAGCGCCGCCCATCGCTGCGTACCCCCGACAGGACGCAATGACGAGGCCCTGCGGGGGGCCGGTCATGAACGTCAATAACAACTGGCAGCCGCCAGCTCACCTCTCACCTCTCACTTAAGCAGGAGTTACCCATGATGATGATCCGTACCGCCATCGCCACTGCCGCCGTTTCGCTGATCGCCGCCTGCGGCAGCATGCCGCCCATGATGCCGACTTACTTGCAGGCCAGCCTGCCCGCCGCCGTGCAGGTACCCGCCGGCAACCGGGTCGTCATGGAAACCGTGGGTATGGGCGAGATCACCTACCAATGCAGCGCCAAGAAGGACATGGCCGGCCAGTACGAATGGGTCTTCGTTGGTCCTGATGCCAGGCTGCTGGACCGCAGCGGCAAACAGGTCGGCAAGTACTACGGCCCACCAGCCACCTGGGAAGCCATGGACGGCTCCAAACTGACCGCCGTGCAGGTCGCTGTAGCGCCCAATACCGCCATGGCCGGCAGCATTCCGTTGCAGCTCGTCAAGGGCAACCCGGCCATGGGCTCCGGCGCCATGCAGGGCGTGAGCTATATCCAGCGTGTAGACACGCGCGGCGGCGTCGCCCCGGCCACCCCCTGCACTGCCGACAACCTGAATGCCAAACAGATCGTCAAGTACCAGGCCGACTACATCTTCTACAAGGCCGTGTAGGCCCTGCCGGTTGTTCTCGGGGAAGCTCGCTTTCTCAACAGATGGTGAGCGGCCAGCTCTGAAGTTAGGCGGAGCTGGTTTTAGCCCACAGGCCGCCCTGCGCCCTGTGGGCCTTTTTTCCCCTGTTCGCAGCCCCAGGGGCAGGTGCACCACGAAGAGCGCGCTTGCCTTGCAGCATGCCGGTCAGGCGTCCTACAACCGCTTACATCATTCCCCGCTCCACTGACATCTGGCACAAAACACACGGGGGAAAACAAATGAGAAGCACCAACACACACGTTCGCACTGCTGGCAAAAGCCTGTTGGGCACCACTTTTCTGATCACCGGCACCGCGCTGATCATGGCGGCCTGTTCAAGCCCACCGCCGCTGCCCAAGATGCACAGCCAGGACCGCCTGCCCCAAGCTGTGATGGTGCCCGCTGGCAACAGCGTGGCCCTGGAAACCCGCGCCACCGGCATCCTCAACTACGAATGCAAACCCACTGCCGCCGGCCCCTACGGCTGGGTGCTGGTCAGCCCGCAGGCCAAGCTGCTGGACCGCACCGGCAAAGACGTGGTGGCCTACTCCGGCCCCCCTGCCACCTTCAAACACATTGACGGCTCCAGCGTTGTCGGCACGCAGATTTCGGTGGCGCCCAATGGCGACTACACCTTGCCCCTGCAGCTTTCGCGCGCAGAGCCTTCCAAGGGTACCGGCGCGCTGCAGGGCATCAGCTTCATCCAGCGCGTCAACACCCAGGGCGGCGTTGAAAAAACCAAACCCTGCGCCGCGTCCAACAACGGCGAAAAGCTGACCCTGCCCTACCAAGCGGATTACGTCTTCTGGCGGCAAGGTTGATACATCGGGGTAAACCCTCAAAGCAGCCGGGCAAGGGAGCCCGCCTGCGTTCTTTGTGGTCCACCTCCTACACCGCTAAACCGCTGGATGACGTCTACTGAATTCACGAGTAAAGCAGAGCAGAGCAGCAACAATTGAAAGAGGTGATTGCCATGAGAAGCACGCACAACACAATTCGCGCATTGGCGATTGGCTTGGCTCTGACGCTGCTGGTCGTCACCGGCACCGCCGCCATGATGGCAGCCTTCTCCTCCTCTCCCCCCACCACTGACATTTACCGGCGCGCCGCCGTGACGCCAGAGCCCGCTTCACTGATGGCTACCGGCCATGACAGCGTCCTGTACGAGCGTGTGGTGCTGGCCGACGGCCGAGTGCAGTGGGTACTCACGGATGAGCCTGCCACCGCACTGTCCACACTGGCCAAAAACGCCGGAGCTCCGGTGACTGCGGCAACCACCACAAGGTCGCAGCTTTATGCCAGTGCAGCAAACACAGTCAGTTACACCCTGGTGGTCAAGCCTGCCGGCCTGAGCAAGCCAGTGACGAATTGCGCCCGTTCTGCCAACAGCGCCTATGACATTGCGTGTAAGACCATGATTTGACTGAGCTGAAATCAGTCCTTCATACCGCTACTTCAGCTTTTCGCCCACCGCTGGACACGTTGTCCGGCGTCAGTTCCTGTTCAGCCGTTGCCAGCCAGCCCACCGTTCAGGTCCGCAGAATTTGCTTTGTCGGCGTGGCTGGCCTGACATCAGCTGATGCCGAGTCACTGATCGCACCACTATCGGGTTTCATCACCGGGAAATCTCTTGAATACACACACTGGCAAGCGCTCTTCCGTCAGCCAAATGGTCGGCCTCCTGCTGGCCGCCGGGGCCCTGACATTGATGGCCGGCTGTTCGGCGCCCAGGCCGCCCCTGAGCGAGTACCTCACCCAGCAACCGGCCCTGCCTGGCGACATCCGCGTACCTGCCGGCCACCAGGCCGTGCTGGAAGCACGCGGCATCGGCCAGCTTCAATATGAATGCCAGGCGACCAATCGTTCACCGTGGCAGTACGCCTGGCTGCCACTGGACCGCAGCATCGAGCTGCGCGACAGTTTCAACAACACCATCACGCTGGCCCGCAGCGCACGCAGCTGGGTACACCGCGACGGCTCCGAGCTTGCGGTGCGTGAATTTGTCGAGGTAGACAACGGCATTGTCAACCTGCCGCTTCAGCGCGCGCGGGTCGAACCATCCTCCCTGCCCGGCACCTTGAACAATATCAGTTATATCCAGCGCGTTCGTACCCTCGGCGGCCTGCCTTCCATACGTAACTGCAGCGCGGCCGAGCTCGGCATGCGCGTGCGTGTGCCCTACGAGGCCGACTATGTGTTCTGGCGCCAACTCAGCTCTTGATCCCCTTCCTCCATGAAAAAGCCCGCAGGCTTCAAACCTGCGGGCTTTTTTTGTTGCCTGGCGAGCCGGCTTAGCGGTAATAGCCGTGCCCATAACCGTGGTAACGATGCCCATGGCCGTGGCTGCGGTGCCCATGGTTGCGGTAGTGATGCCCCCCAGGGTAATACACCGGGGGCGGCGCCACGTAAACCGGCGCCTGCACATAAATCGGGTGAGGACGGTAAATCGGCCGCGGCTGGACATAAACCGGCTGCGGTTGCATGTACACCGGTTGCGGCTGGTAGCCATACACCGGCGAGCCATACACAGGTGAGGTGTAAACCGGGTACGCATTGCTCACGCCGACCACCACGCCCGGGGTGGACACCCCGATCGAGAAATTGACGTCGCTGCGGGCATGCGCGCCGGTCGAAAAACCCAGCGCGGCTACCGACACAACGGCTGCTGCACCTGCCATCAGCAGCGTCCGGACGGACGATACGGAATGGGTGATTGTCTTGATCATCTTGCTTTCTCCTTGCGTCGGGCAGAGTGCCCAAATGGAAATTAAACGACGTGAGCCCTCGCTAGCCTACCGCACGCACGGTGAAGAGCGTTTCCAAAAGTAAGCTGCGGCCCGGCTTTACAAATGCGCACCCCCTAGAATCAAGCGCATGACTGCCTCCCCCGCCGACAAAGAACCCCTCAAAACCAGCAACTTCCTGCGCCAGATCATCGAGAACGACCTGGCCAAAGGCACCTATTCCGGGCGAAAGTGGGGCGGCAGCCCCGGCGACGCCGCCCACCATGCGGCCGGCCAGCCCGACCAGGCCAAAGTCCGCATGCGTTTTCCGCCCGAGCCCAACGGCTATCTGCACGTCGGCCACGCCAAAAGCATCTGCCTGAACTTTGGCCTGGCGCGCGACTATGGCGGCGTGTGCCACCTGCGTTTTGACGACACCAACCCCGAAAAGGAAGACGCCGAATACGTCGATTCCATCAAAGACTCGGTCCAGTGGCTTGGCTTTGACTGGCATAACGCCAGTGAAATGAACCTGTATCAGGCCAGCGACTACTTCGACTTCATGTACCGCGCTGCGGAGTACCTGATCGAAACCGGCAACGCCTATGTCGACGAGCAGAGCGCCGACGAGATGCGCCAAAATCGCGGCGACTTCGTCAAGCCCGGTATCAACAGCCCGTTCCGCGCCCGCACCTCGGCGGAGAACCTGGCCCGCTTCCGCGAAATGCGTGATGGCAAGCTCGCAGACGGCGCCGCCGTGCTGCGCGCCAAGCTTGACATGGCCAGCCCCAACATCAATCTGCGCGACCCTGCGATTTACCGCATCCGACGCGCGCACCACCACAACACGGGCGACACATGGTGCATTTACCCGATGTATGCATACGCGCACCCGATTGAAGACGCGCTGGAAAACATCACGCACAGCATTTGCACGCTGGAGTTTGAAGACCAGCGCCCTTGGTACGACTGGCTGCTCGACAAGCTGGCCGAAGGCGGGCTCATCGCCAGCCCGCACCCGCGCCAGTACGAATTTGCGCGCCTCAACCTGACCTATGTGCTGACCAGCAAACGCAAGCTGGCCCAGCTCGTCAACGAGAAGCGCGTCAGCGGCTGGGACGACCCGCGCATGCCCACCATCGTCGGCCTGCGCCGCCGCGGCTACACGCCCGAGGCCATCCAGTTGTTTGCAGAACGTATTGGCGTTACTAAAAGCGACAGTTGGATTGACTACAGCACGCTGGAAGGCGCACTGCGCGACACGCTGGACCCCATCGCCCCCCGCGCCATGGCCGTGCTCGACCCCGTCAAGCTGGTGCTGACGAATTGGGACGAGGTCATGGGCGCAGGTGTACTCGATGACTGCTCTGCCCCCGTACACCCGCACCACCCCGAGCAGGGCAAGCGTGAATTCAAGATCGGCAAGGAAGTCTGGATAGAACGCACCGACTACGAGGAAACACCGCCCAAGGGTTTCTTCCGTTTATTCCCCGGCAACAAGGTCCGCCTGAAATACGGCCACGTCATCGAATGCACAGGCGCGACCCGGGGCGCGAACGGCGAGATCACCGAAGTTCAGGCCAAGCTGATTCCCGACACCAAAAGCGGCACCCCGGGATCGGACGCCATCAAGGTCAAGGGTGTGATCACCTGGGTCGGCGTCAACGACGCGGTGCAAGCCGAAGTGCGCTTGTACGACCGCCTCTTCACCGTCGAACATCCCGGCACGGGCGACAAGGATTTTCTGGAAGAGCTGAATGCCGGCAGCTTGAAAACGGTGACGGCGTTTGTGGAGCCTTCACTGGCCGATGTGCCGGCCGGGACGCGCTTTCAGTTTGAGCGGCATGGGTACTTTGTCACTGACTTGAAGGATCACGCTGCGGGGAAAGCGGTGTTCAATCGGGTGACGGGGATGAAAGACAGCTGGGCAAAATGAAACCTGACACATACTCTGTGGTCAATCGTCGGCATGAATCGCCCCGGGTTTCATGGAGGCTGTTTGGTTTAAGTCATGCCTCCACCGTGGAGGCTTGACTGGCGAGTTGCCGGTAGTAGTTTGCCTCAGCTTCTGCCGGAGGTATATATCCGATA
>NZ_JACDDD010000147.1 GCF_013817205.1 Polaromonas sp. | reverse complement strand
GTTCAGCACGGTGATCCAGGTAAGCCCATTTCCCTAACGGCACGGGCTGCGGACGACGACATCGAGGTGCGCGTAGCAAACTTCGGGCGTCCCATCCCCGCTGCATCGTTGCAATCAATCTTCGAGCCTATGGTTCGTGTGCCGACCGCAGGCAAGGAAGTGCACGAGGATTCGAAGACCAGCCTGGGGCTGGGTCTTTTTATCGTCCATGAGATCGTGACCCGCCATGGCGGCTCGGTCGCCGTCGAATCGTCGGAGGAAGCCGGAACGGCGTTCACGATTCGCCTGCCACGGGCAGACGGCACTCCAATGAAGGAACGTCTGAAAACATACACGAGGCACCCGCGGCGCCGTTCTACTGATTGAAGGCGTTCGGCCGGATGTTTCGCGGCCTGATCGGCGGATGGCGTGTCTTGTGACGATGGCCTGTGAATAGCCGAACAGCAGCTGCCCGGCAGCTTGGTTTCGATTTCGGCTGACTGCCGTGAACGCAACAACTGCTTTGCGGCCGCGAATTTGAGGAGCCGATCGACCGGTCTGGGTCGGGCTGAGTGCTCGCGTTCGCGATTACGGTCGGTCGTCCACAGCAGCCTCCGGCGGACCTGTTCGAGGCGACCTGCTATCGGAGCGCCCGGCAAGGCGGGTGCCAACCTTCCTGGGAGGGCAAAATGCGCCGTGGCCAGAAAAAACCTGACTGTTCGCCGGGCCCTGATGGCCCTGGTTGTTGCCTCTGTCCTGCCCACCTTCATCGCTGCGGTTGCAGCCCTGCTCTACGCCTACACGCAGGAGCAGGCTGGCTTTCGGGACGGCTTGAGCGACACCACCCGCGCCCTAGCGCTGGTGGTGGACCGCGAGATCGCGACGCGGGAAGCCGTCGCGCTCACAATGACCGGCTCACCCACCTTGACCAGGGGCGACCTGGCCGGCTTCCGTGAATACGCGCTCCAGACTGCGCCAACACGTGACAAGGTCGTGGTGCTGCACGACCTTGCGGGCCGGCAGCTTGTCAACACGCGCGTGCCCTTGGGCGAGCCGCTGCCGAAATCCATGAACAGCAAGGAGCGCATTGAGGCCGGCCCCATGCCCACCGTCGTCTCCAACCTGTACTTCGCTCCCGTGGGCAAGCAGTTCAGCTTTGCAGTGCAGGTTCCGGTGGTCCGGCAGGGACAGGTCATCTACTACCTGTCTGTTGCGGGCTACGCGACCGCCCTGCAGTCCATCATGACCCACCAGGGACTGCCGGCAACCTGGATTGCCTCCATCATGGACCGCAAGGGTGTTGTCGTTGCGCGCAACAAGGCGCCCGAGCAGTTCGTCGGGAAGGCAACCAGCGACAGGCTGGCCGCGCAGATGGCGCAGCGCGCCGAAGGCGTGTTCGAATCCACCGCCATTGATGGCACCCCGATCCTGGCGACCTTCAGCAAGTCGCCAACGTATGGGTGGTCCGTTGTCGTCGGGGTCCCATTGGCGGCCATTCCCGCGCCGCTCGAATCCATCGCCTTGTTCGGCGTTTTTTCGGCGTTCCTGCTGGGAGGGGCCTTGCTTCTGGCAGTGGCCACGGGACGGCGGTTGCTCAAACCGATCGAGCGCCTGAAGGACGCCTCTCAAGCGCTCGGCTCCGGCCGTCTGCTCGCGATCGAATCGACTGGGCTGCGCGAAACAGATCTTGTGCTTGCCTCGCTGCAGGAAGCCGACCGCCGTATCACCGGCGCGAACGAGGCGCTGGAGTTGCGCCGCCAGGAAGCCGAGGCAGCAGCGGCGCAAGTGGGGCAAAGCGAAGCACGGCTTTTGCGGCTGGCCAACACCATCCCGAACCTCGCCTGGATCGCCGATGCCGAGGGCAGCATCACCTGGTACAACGACCGCTGGTACGCCTACACCGGTACCACGCCGGCCGAGATGGATGGCTGGGGTTGGCAGGCGGTCCATGACCCGGCCGTCCTGCCGGAAGTCATGCAGAAGTGGCAGGAGTCGATCCGGACAGGCCAGGCATTCGAGATGACCTTCCCGCTGCGCGGAGCAGACGGTATCTACCGCCCGTTTTTCACGCGCGTTGCGCCGGTCAGCGATACCGGGGGCAAGCTTGTGCAATGGTTTGGCACCAACACCGATGTGTCGCCCCTGAAACAGGCGGAGAACGAATTGCGTGAGGCCGACCGGCGCAAAGACGAGTTCCTGGCATTGCTGGCGCATGAGTTGCGAAACCCCCTGGCCCCGATCCGTACCGCGGCGGAACTGCTGCGCCGGCTTGACGGCACGGACGCCAGCGTGATGAAGGCCAGCCAGATCATTGCGCGCCAGGTTGGCCACATGTCGGACCTGCTCGATGACCTGCTGGACGTCTCGCGGATCACGCGCGGGCTCATCCTGCTGGACAAGGAGCGGGTCGATGTGGGGGTTGTCATCGCCAGCGCCATCGAGCAGGTGCGACCGCTGATCGAATCCAGGCAACACACGCTCCAGGTGGACGACCGCCATCCTGGCGCATGCGTCCTGGCCAGCCGCCTGCGGCTCACCCAGGTGGTTGCCAACCTCCTGGACAACGCTGCCAAGT
>NZ_JACDDD010000108.1 GCF_013817205.1 Polaromonas sp. | reverse complement strand
CTGAAGTCCTACGGCGTGCTGCTGCGCGACCGCCGCTTCATGGGTCTGGTGTTCACGGGCGCTTTCGGCATCTCCGGCTTTTTTGTCTACCTCGCCAATTCGTCCTTTGTGCTGATCGACCACTATGGCCTGAGCCCGCGCCAGTACAGCATCGCCTTCGCGGTGAATGCCGCTTCCTTCATCGGTGTCTCGCAGTTCACCGCCCAGTTGGCCAGCCGATTCGGCATGGTGCCGGTGGTGAAAGTCGCGGTGACCGGTTATGTGGCGATGATGGTGCTGCTGCTCGCCTGCAACCTGCTGGGCCTGGACCAGTTGCGGCTGATGATTGCGTTGCTGCTGGTCGGCAACGGCTTTCTCGGCCTGGTGATTCCCACCACCGCAGTGCTGGCGCTGGATGACCATGGCGACATCGCCGGCACCGCATCGGCGCTGATGGGTACGCTGCAGTTCGTCACCGGTGCGGCCATGATGGCGCTGGTCGGCCCGTTCACCGACGGCACGGCACGGCCCATGGTCGCGGGCATTGCAGCTTGCGCCATCGTGACCTTTGTGATCGCGCGTATCACGCTGGGTTCCCGCAAGAATTGAAAGCACGAGGCCCCGGAAAGACCGGATACTCACGGCATGGATTTTTCCGCCACCACCCCCCTGCACCAGCGCCTGACCGGCTGATTCCGGCGGGTTGGGCGGCTGCGGGGAGCGACTTTTTTGTTCCCCGGGCGCTTGCAAGGGTCTTGAAATAGGCGCATTCTTTGATCGCGGCCATCTGCCGCGTCAGGAGGCTGTCATGCGCTCACTTCATCGCTGGTTGATCGCCCTGTTGGGTGCCTGCCTGCAGCTGAACGGGGCCCATGGGGCCACGGTGCAACCGCCGGGAGCGCAGATGATGATGGACGCACTGGCGCGGGCCAATGCCGCAGTTGTCGGCATCAAGGTCACGGCGGCAGACGGGGCGCGCTCAGCCGAAACCCTGGGCCAGCGCCGCGCGGGCTCGGGCGTGGTCATCGCCCCCGACGGGCTGATCCTGACCATCGGCTACCTGATGCTGGAAGCCGAGCAGATCGAGATCATTACCCAGGACAACAAAACGCTGCCGGCGCGCGCCGTGGCTTACGACCTGGCCACCGGTTTCGGCTTGTTGCGGCCGCTGCTGCCGCTGCGCGGAGTGCCCGCCGCGACACTGGGCAGCAGCCGCGAGCTGCAGCCGGGCGAAACGCTGATGGTCATGACCGGCCCGCAGGGCAACGAGGACGGCGATGTCAGCATGACCCGGCTGGTCAGCAAACGTGCTTTTTCGGGCAACTGGGAGTACCACATCGACACGGCGCTGTTCACCAGCCCGCCGGTGCTGGCCAGCGGCGGGAACCACAGCGGTGCCCCGCTGTTCAACAGCCGGGGGGAACTGCTGGGCATTGGCTCGCTGTTTGTCTCGAACGCGGCCGATGCGAATGTGCGCCTGCCGGGCAACATGTTTGTGCCGGTGGATTTGCTGCGGCCCATCCTGGCCGAGTTGCAGCAGTCGGGCACCAGCGTAAAAAGCCGACGGCCCTGGCTGGGCCTGACCTCCAATGACCAGGGGGGCCGGGTGCAGATCATGCGCGTCAGCAAGGACAGCCCGGCGCAACTGGCGGGGCTGGAAGCCGGCGATGTGGTGCTGGCGGTGGACGGCGCCACGGTGGCCACGCTGGAAGCCTTTTACAAAAAGCTCTGGGACCGCGCTAGCCCGGATGCCGAGATCCGTCTGACCGTGCTGCAGGGCGCCGAGGTCAAAACGGTGGTGCTCAGGGCGCAGGACCGGATGCTCACACTCAAGAAGCCTTCCGGCATCTGAATTTCACATCAAATCGTCCCCCAGCCCTTGACTGACGGGAGAAAGCAGCTCCTGTTTTGATAGCAAATCAGGGGGCAGCCGGAGCCACCAGACCTTGCCGCACCGTTGGGTAGTGCAGCCTCAGCCGCAGCTCCTGCTTGAGCCGGGTGTTGTCCAGCCGCCTTGATTCACGCATGAAACTCAGCAGCATCAGCGGCAACTCATCCTGCGCACTGTTGCGCGCCACGCGCGGGGGCCTTGGCAGGCCGTAGAGGTCGGCGGCCAGGTCGAAGTAGTCGCCCATCTTCAGTTCGGTGTCGTCGCTGGCATTGGTGATGCGTTGCGGCTTGCCGCGCCACAGCGCTGCCAGACAGGCGCGCGCCAGGTCGTCAGCGTGAATGTGGTTGGTATACACGTCGTCGACCTGCTGCAGCACCGGCGTTCCCTTGAGCAGGCGGCTGCGCGGCGTGCCGCCCTCGCGGTCAGGGGCGTAAATTCCCGGAATACGCAGCGTGTGCACCACCACGCCGCTGGAACGGCCGAAAAAGCGCAGTTGCTGCTCGGCATCAACCCGGCGCTGCGCGCGTGGCGTGTGCGGGTTCACCGCGCGCACTTCAGTGGCCAGTTCGCCGTCGCAGTTGCCATAGACCCCGCTGGTCGAGCCGTACATCATGGACTGGGGCAGGCCGCGCAGGCGCAGCGCTCGCAGCAGCGCCTGCGTACGCGGGTCACGCCGCCAGTCGGGCAGGTTATCACCCAGCGGTGGCGCGAGGTGGATCACCCTTGTGGCGAGGCCGGCCAGGCGGCGCAGTGTCGCGGGCTGGTCCAGGTCGCCGGCCAGGGGGGTGATGTCATGGCGGCGAAAGGCCGGCACTTTTTCCGGGGACGAAGTCAGTGCGAGCACGCGCACACGCGGCGGCAACTGGCGCACCACACGCAGGCCGACATCGCCGCAGCCAATGATCAGGATGCGCTGGCGGCGAAAGCGCGAAGGCAGGGCGCCAAGGGGACTTTGGTTTGAAGGCAAAATTGGGAGTCTGCTGCGAAACAGCACAGTATAAAAAACAGGACAACGTCAGAGGATAACCAGTATGACTTTTAACGTTACCGTGCTGCCCAGTGGCCGCGCCTTCACCACCCACCCCGACGAAGCGATGCTGGCAGCGGCCATTCGCCAGGGCGTGGGCATGCCTTACGGCTGCAAGGACGGCGCCTGCGGCTCCTGCAAGTGCAAGAAAATCGAAGGCACGGTGGTGCATGGCCCGCACCAGCTCAAAGCGCTAAGCCACGAGGAAGAAGCGGCAGGGTTCATCCTGACCTGCTGCGGCGTGCCGCAAACCGATGTGGTGCTGGAGTCACGTCAAGTCACCGACGAAAGCGCTTACCCGATCAAGAAGATGCCGACCCGCGTGAACACCATGGCGCGCGCCTCGCACGACGTGATGATCATCCGCCTGCAGTTGCCGGCCAGCGACGTGTTCAAGTACCACGCCGGCCAGTATGTGGAGTTTTTGCTGCGCGACGGCGACCGCCGCAGTTATTCCATGGGCAATGCGCCACATACGCAACTTGAGAACCCGGGCGTGGAGCTGCACATCCGCCACATGCCCGGCGGCAAGTTCACTGACCATGTGTTCACCGCCATGAAGGAAAAGGAAATCCTGCGCGTCGAAGGCCCTTACGGCAGCTTCTTCCTGCGCGAGGACAGCGACAAGCCCATGGTGCTGCTGGCCTCGGGCACCGGCTTTGCGCCCATCAAGGCGCTGATCGAACACCTGCAATTCAAGGGCAGCACACGCCCTGCCGTGTTGTACTGGGGCGGCCGCAGGCCGGCCGACCTCTACATGCATGACTGGGTCATGGCCAAGGTCGCCGAGATGCCCAACCTGAGCTATGTGCCGGTGATCTCCGACGCCCTGCCCGAGGACGACTGGACAGGGCGGACCGGCTTCGTGCATAAAGCCGTGCTGCAAGACTTTCCGGACCTCTCGGGCCACCAGGTGTATGCCTGCGGCGCGCCCATCGTGGTCGATTCAGCCCGAGTCGAATACACCGCAGCCGGCAAGCTGCCGGAAGAAGAGTTTTTTGCGGATTCGTTCACGACCGAGGCGGACAAGGCCAAAGCGCTGGCCTGAGCTTCAGGGTCCCCCGCCCTCCTCCCCTTTTCGGCCGATGGCGGTTTTTCCCAGACGCCTGAGCCGCCGCGTCAGCCAGATCCCGACGGCCAGGAGTCTGTCTCAAGCCGGCAAGGCGGCTTCCTCGCGCAGCAGAACCTCGCCACGCAGTGAGCGCTGTGAAGCCTGCGTGATGGTGACGTCAATCATCTGACCGATCAGGCGCGGCGAGCCGGTGAAATTGACGACCCGGTTGCATTCGGTGCGTCCCATCAGCTCGGAGGCATCCTTGCGCGAGGCGCCCTCGACCAGGATGCGCTGCACTGTGCCCTGCCGGCTGGCGCTGATGGCGCGCACGCTGTCGTCAATGGCGGCCTGCAGGCGCTGCAGGCGCGCGAGTTTGATCGCGTGGGGCGTGTCATCCGGCAGGTTGGCTGCCGGTGTGCCGGGGCGCGGGCTGAAAATGAAGGAAAACGAGGTGTCGTAACCCACGTCATCAATCAGCTTCATCATTTTGTTGAAGTCGTCATCGGTCTCGCCCGGGAAGCCGATGATGAAGTCGCTGCTCATGGCCAAGTCGGGGCGTATGGCGCGCAGCTTGCGCACGGTTGATTTGTATTCCATCGCCGTGTAGCCGCGTTTCATGGCCATCAGGATGCGGTCCGAGCCATGTTGCACCGGCAGGTGCAGATGGTTCACCAGCTTGGGCAGCTTGCCGTAGGCGTCGATCAGTCGCTGCGTGAACTCGTTCGGGTGGCTGGTGACATAACGGATGCGTTCGATGCCGGGGATGTCGGAGACGTATTCAAGCAGGGTGGCGAAGTCGGCAATGTCGGCGGTGCCGCCCATCGGGCCCCGGTAGGCGTTGACGTTCTGCCCGAGCAGGGTGACCTCGCGCACGCCTTGGTCCGCCAGCCCGGCGACCTCGACCAGCACGTCCTCGAAGGGGCGCGAGACTTCTTCGCCGCGTGTGTAGGGCACCACGCAATAACTGCAGTATTTGGAGCAGCCTTCCATGATGGAGACAAAGGCGCTGGCTCCCTCGACGCGCGCCGGCGGCAGGTGGTCGAATTTTTCAATTTCGGGAAAGCTGATGTCGACCTGCGACTGGCCCAGGCGCGCGCGGCGGTTCAGCAGCTCGGGCAGGCGGTGCAGCGTTTGCGGCCCGAACACCACGTCGACATACGGCGCGCGGGCGATGATGGCCTCGCCCTCCTGGCTGGCGACACAGCCACCGACGCCGATCAGCACACCTTTTTTCTTCAGGTGCTTGACGCGCCCCAGGTCGCTGAACACCTTCTCCTGGGCCTTTTCACGCACCGAGCAGGTGTTGAACAGGATCAGGTCCGCCTCATCGACGTTGCTGGTGGGCTCGTAACCATCGGCTGCATGCAGCACGTCGGACATCTTGTCCGAGTCGTACTCGTTCATCTGGCACCCGAAGGTTTTGATAAAGACTTTTTTGCTCATGATTTGCTATCGAATTGCTAGCTGCATACGCCCATCATATAAGGGCTGAGGCCGGATTTGGCTTGAAAAGCCGGCGATCTATTGGTTGTAGCGCGGCAACTGGTCGTAGGGTGTTTTGCCGTCGTCCTGCGGCGGCGCGCTGGAGCCGAAACCGAAGCCGAAGCCGAAGCCGAAACTGAAGCGGGCCGGCATGCCGGCACGTTTTTCCTTCGCCTCCTCGGCGCTGAGCATCCAGACCTCGTAGATCTGGCCCATGTTGTCGCGGGTGTAATTGACCAGCAATTTCTCGTCGATCAAGGCCCCGGGCACCATAAAAGTGTTGTTCAGGTTGCGGATGCGCGCGCCGGGTGCAAGCCGGTCCGGCTTGCCGTTGAGGATGACTTCGGGCGGCGCCTTGACGACCAGCACGCCACGCAGCGCGGCTTTCGGGAACTGCCGCACGCTGAGGCTGCCGTCGCTTTCTGCGGTTTGCGCAGCGGAAGGCGGGGCCAACGTCGTCAAGGCGACCGCGAATACGGCCGGCAGGGCGAGGGCGAGGGCGAGGTGTTTCAGGCAGCGTTTCATGGTGTCTATCCAGAGGCTGTGAAGTAACAAAGCCCCAGAAGAAATCACCTCTGGGGCTGCGGGAAATCTGGTGGTGATAGGTGGACTTGAACCACCGACATCAGCATTATGAATGCTGCGCTCTAACCAACTGAGCTATATCACCGCGCGGCTCAGATTATAGCCAAACCTGAACGGTCTCGGGAGAGGCTGGTTGCGCGGGGTCAACGACTGCGGGGTCCTAACTCAAGCAGGGGCTGCGGATCTGGCTTTGCCAGTCCGCAGGCGCAGCGGCCCCCTCGGGGGGCAGGGAGCTACACGCAGTGAGCGACCGTGGGGCTCACTGATGCGTAAACGCCGGCTTGCGTTTGTTGACGAAGGCGTTCATGCCTTCCTTCTGGTCATCAGTGGCAAACAGTGCATGGAACAGGCGTCGCTCGAACATGATGCCGTCGGCCAGCGTGCCTTCGTAGGCGCGGTTGACGGCCTCCTTGGCGGCCATCACGGCGATCTGCCCGTAATCGCAAATCTGCAGCGCGGCGCCCAAGGCTTCGTCCATCAACTTGTCCAAGGGCACGACGCGGCTGGCCAGTCCGCTGCGTTCAGCTTCTACCGCATCCATCATCCGGCCCGTCAGCACCAGGTCCATGGCCTTGGCCTTGCCGACCGCGCGTGGCAGGCGCTGTGTGCCACCCGACCCGGGAATGATGCCCAGCTTGATTTCGGGCTGGCCGAACTTCGCGTTGTCGGCGGCAATGATGAAGTCGCACATCATCGCCAGCTCGCAGCCGCCGCCCAGGGCGAAGCCGCTGACAGCCGCAATCACCGGCTTGCGGATGCTGCGCAGTTGCTCCCAGTTGCGGGTGATGTAGTCGCCCTTGTAGGCGTCAGCAAAGCTGTAGCTCGCCATTGCGCCTATGTCGGCGCCGGCCGCAAAGGCTTTTTCGCTGCCGGTCAGGATGATGCAGCCGATGTTGTCTTCGGCATCGAAGCCCTTGAGCGCAGCGCCCAGCTCATCCATCAGCTGGTCGTTGAGCGCATTGAGCTGCTTGGGTCGGTTCAGTGTGATGATGGCAACGCGGCCTTCGGTGCGGGTCAGAATCAATTCATAAGTCATGGCGGGTCCTTTGTGGCTGAATCATGCCATGCTGAGGATAGGGCCAGCCAAGGGAAAACATTAACCGACCCATCGGTCGGTTAATGATAAATTCGATTCAGGAGACAAATATTCATGACACAAGCATCCAGCGATACTGCAGGCGAATCCACGGTTTTGTATGCCGAACACGGCGCGGTTGCGCTGCTCACGCTCAACCGACCCGAAGCCCTCAACAGCTTCAGCCCGGCGATGCACCATGCGCTCTGGTCGGCGCTGGACCGCATCCAAGCCGACAAGAAGATCCGCGCTCTGGTGCTCACGGGCGCAGGGCGAGGCTTTTGCGCCGGCGCGGACCTGTCGCAGTTCGACATGACGCCGGGGCTCGACCTGGTGCGACGCGCCGACCCGGGCCCGGTGATTGAAAAGCTGTTCAACCCGACCATACGCAAGCTGCAAGCGTTGCGGGTGCCGACCATCGCGGCGGTGAACGGCGTCGCAGCTGGCGCCGGCGCCTCGGTGGCGATGGCCTGCGACCTCGCGATCGCCGCGCCCGGCGCAACCTTCATCCAGGCCTTCGTGAGGCTGGGGCTCATTCCTGACGCCGGGGGCAGCTGGTTTTTGGTCAAGAAGCTGGGCTTGGCCCGGGCGATGGGTTGCGCCATGCTCGGCAACAAGGTGAGTGCCGGCGACGCCAAGGAATGGGGAATGATCTGGGACGTGGTCCCGCAAGGCGTGGACTGCGTCGAGCGCGCCCTGGAGGTCGCGCAGCAGCTGGCCGTGCTGCCGACGCAGGGCCTGGTCGCCACCCGCGAGCTGCTGCGCGCGGCCGCGAGCAACGACCTCGACGCCCAGCTCGACCTCGAGCGCGACACCCAGTCCGCGCTTGGCAAGACGCACGACTTCATCGAGGGCGTGACTGCGTTCCGCGAGAAGCGCCCGGCCCAATTCAAAGGCGAATGATGGACGAACATACACTGGCGCAGCGCGTCGGCGAAGCCATGTTTGCCGCGGACACGGCGTCCAGAGACACCATGGGCATGGAACTGCTCAGTTGCGAGCCCGGCCGCGCGCTCATGCGCATGACCGTCACTGAACGGCACCTCAATGGCCACAAGATCTGTCACGGCGGCTTCATCTTCACGCTGGCGGACTCGACCTTCGCCTTTGCCTGCAACAGCCGCAACCGCGTCACCGTGGCGGCCGGCTGCAGCATCGAATTCCTCAAACCTGGCCAACCCGGCGATGTGCTGACCTGCGAAGGGGTGGAGCAGCTGCTGCAGGGCCGGCACGGTATCTACGACATGAAAGTCAGCAACCAGCGTGGCGAAGTGGTGGCCATGTTCCGCGGCAAAAGCGCGCAGCTCCCCGGCACCGTGCTTGCGGGCGCTGATACGGAGACCCCATGACAAGTTTTGCCCTTGAACCCATCGAAAAAGCTGGCCGTGACGAGTTGCGCGCGCTGCAACTCAAGCGCCTGCGTTCCACGCTGCTGCACGCTTACAACAACTCGCCGGTGTACAGGGTCAAGTTCGACGCCGTCGGCGTGCATCCCGATGACTGCCGGTCACTCGCCGACCTGGCGAAATTTCCCTTCACGACCAAGGCCGACCTGCGCGACAGCTACCCCTTTGGCATGCTTGCCGTACCGCGCGCGCAGTGTGTGCGCCTGCATGCGTCCAGCGGCACCACCGGCAAACCGACGGTGGTGGCCTACACGAAGAACGACGTGGACATGTGGGCCGGCTGCGTGGCGCGCAGCATACGCGCGGCGGGCGCGCGGCCCGGCGATCTGGTGCACATCAGCTACGGCTACGGCCTGTTCACCGGCGGCCTGGGGGCGCATTACGGTGCCGAAAAACTGGGCCTGACGGTGGTGCCCTTTGGCGGCGGCCAGACCGAACGCCAGGTCCAGCTGATCACCGATTTCAAGCCCGACATCATCATGGTGACACCCAGCTACATGCTGGCAATTGCCGACGAGTTTGAAAAACAGGGCATGAGCGCCGCCGACACCAGCCTGCGCACCGGCATCTTTGGCGCCGAACCCTGGACCAACGACATGCGCCATGCCCTCGAAAAACGCATGAGGATCGATGCCGTGGACATCTACGGCCTGAGTGAGGTCATAGGCCCCGGAGTGGCCAGCGAATGTGTGGAGACCAAAGACGGGCCGACCGTCTGGGAAGACCATTTTTACCCCGAGATCATCAACCCTGACACCGGCGAGCTGGTCGCCGATGGCGAGATCGGCGAGCTGGTCTTCACCAGCCTGACCAAGGAAGCGCTGCCCATCATCCGTTACCGCACGCGCGATCTGACGCGGCTGCTGCCGGGCACGGCGCGCAGCATGCGCCGCATGGAAAAAATCACCGGTCGCAGCGACGACATGATGATTGTGCGCGGCGTCAACGTCTTCCCAACGCAGATCGAAGAGCTGATCCTGAAGCGCAGCGAGCTCGCGCCGCACTACCAGTGCATCCTCACCCGCGAGGGTGTCATGGACTGCCTGCGCGTAGCGGTCGAAACCCGTCCCGGTCTGGTGCCTGACAGCGCTGAAGCGAGGGCTGCAGCAAGCCTGCTCCAGCATGAGATCAAGGTCTATGTCGGCACCACGGCCGAGGTCGAGTTGCGTGCAGAAGGCGGGGTGGAGCGCAGCCTGGGCAAGGCCAAACGGGTGCTCGATCGCCGCGCCTGAAAGTGTTGCGTGCGCGCCGCGGCTGAAGGCTTGACCCGCCATTGCGGGTAAGCCCCGCCTTGACAGGCTTGTTTCAGTCTTAAACTGATCTGACAACGATTTTTGGAGAGGGCCATGCTGGACAAGCTAGCGATTTATCACAAGACGCCACAAGGCATGGAGGCGATTGCCAACCGCCAATCGGGGCTGGGCCCGAGGCTGCGCTCCTTGCTGATCATGATCGACGGCAAGCGCAGTTTTTCCGACTTGGCGGCACTGACGGTCGAGTGCGAGGCGCTGCTGCAGCAGCTGGCGCAGGACGGCTTGATAGAGCCCGTCCCAGGTATGGCTGCGGCGGTGGCGGCGGCGCCCGCAACGGGACCGGCCGCCAACTGGCCGGAGTCACAGGCCGCTGTCACAGCGCCCACGCCCCTGGTAGTGGTCTCCCTGCCGGAAGCCCAACGTTGCGCGACCAGGCTGCTGGTCGAGTTGCTGGGTCCCACTTCGGAAGTGTTGTGCATCAAGATTGAGGCTGCCGGCAACCTCGCTGACTTCGTCGCCGCAGTCAAGCGGGCCAGGGAACTGGTCCGTGACGTCAAGGGCGCAGCCGCCGCCGAGCGTTTTATTGCCGAGATCGAGTCGCACACCCCACAAATG
>NZ_JACDDD010000107.1 GCF_013817205.1 Polaromonas sp. | reverse complement strand
CTTGAGCGGAAATGGGCATAATAGCTGGGTATTCATCCAGTATATCTAAGTCCGCTGGAGCTAAGCGGATACCCCTTGGAAAGTTACAGTGAATAGTACATGTCGAATTCGATCGGGTGCGTCGCCTGGCGCAGGCGGGTCACTTCGGTCATCTTCAGTTCAATGTAGGCGTCGATCATGCTGTCGGTGAACACGCCGCCCTTGGTCAGGAAGCTGCGGCCCACGTCCAGCGCGTCCAGTGCCTGGTCCAGGCTGTGGCAAACGGTTGGCACTTTGGCATCTTCCTCGGGCGGCAGATGGTACAGGTCCTTGGTGGCGGCTTCGCCCGGGTGGATCTTGTTTTCCACACCGTCGAGGCCAGCCATCATCAGCGCCGAGAAGCCGAGGTAGGGGTTCATCAGTGGATCGGGGAAACGTGCCTCGATACGGCGGCCCTTGGGGTTGGCGACGTAAGGAATACGGATCGATGCCGAGCGGTTCTTGGCTGAGTAAGCCAGCTTGACCGGTGCTTCGTAACCAGGCACCAGACGCTTGTAGCTGTTGGTGCCAGGGTTGGTGATGGCGTTCAGCGCACGGGCGTGCTTGATGATGCCGCCTATGTAATACAGCGCAAAGTCGGACAGGCCCGCATAACCGTCGCCGGCAAACAGGTTCTTGCCGTCTTTCCAGATCGACTGGTGCACGTGCATGCCGGAGCCGTTGTCGCCAACGATGGGTTTGGGCATGAAGGTGGCGGTTTTGCCGTAGGCATTGGCCACATTTTGCACCACGTACTTGAGGATCTGCGTCCAGTCGGCGCGCTGCACCAGCGTGCTGAACTTGGTGCCGATTTCGTTCTGGCCGGCGCCTGCCACTTCGTGGTGGAACACCTCGACGGGAATGCCCAGGGATTCGAGAATCAATGACATCTCGGCGCGCATGTCTTGCGTGCTGTCAACCGGAGGCACGGGGAAGTAGCCGCCCTTGACGGTTGGGCGGTGGCCGCGGTTGCCGCCTTCGAGCTTTTTGCCCGAATTCCAGGGTGCCTCGTATTCTTCGATCTTGAAGAAGGTGCCCGACATGTCGGTGTTCCAGCGCACGTCGTCGAAGATGAAAAACTCAGGCTCGGGACCGAAGTAGGCGGTGTCGCCCAGACCAGATGCCTTGAGGTAAGCCTCGGCGCGCTGCGCGATAGAGCGCGGGTCGCGGTCGTAGGCCTTGCCGTCGGCGGGCTCGAGCACGTCGCAGCTCATGAACAGCGTGGTTTCTTCGAAGAAGGGGTCGATGTTGGCCGTTTTGGGGTCGGGCATCAGTTGCATGTCGGAAGCTTCAATGCCCTTCCAGCCAGCCACCGAGGAGCCGTCGAAGGCGTGGCCCGAGGTGAATTTGTCTTCGTCAAAGTGGGACACCGGCACGGTCACGTGCTGCTCTTTACCCCGGGTGTCCGTAAAACGGAAGTCAACAAACTTGACTTCGTTTTCCTTGACCATTTTCATGACGTCTGCGACGGTCTTTGCCATCAGAATCTCCTGTTGCTGGATGTGGTTGAAAATAACTTTCAGCTTCGGTGGGATGCACGTTTTGTGCCACACCGGATGGCGCTTTTTTCTGCCAAGCCTTCGATTGTGCCGTTAACTTGAGGCCTCGGACACAACAGGGCCGCGGGGCCGACCGGAAAATTGCGCGATTTTCAATGCACCATCACAGGGCGCAAGCAAATGCACACCATTGGTGCATCACATCAACGCACCAACTCGGGGCCTAACTTGGCATTGAAGCCGTGCAGGCCGGCCAGCAAGGCCGGATAAGCCGAATTGACAGCCGCCGGCGACCCCTTGACGCCCAGTTCGATATGACGACCGTACTCGGGGTGATCCACGCTGGGCAGGCTGAACACCTTGACTCCGCTGTGGGCTGCTTCAATTGCGAGCATCAAGGGCGTCAACGCCGCTTCCATAGAACCCATGACGATGACGGATTTCTCGGCGTAAGCTGATTTTTGGTGCAGATCGGCATAGGTCTGGTCCAGTACGGATTCGATCATGGGCCAAGCCATGACAGGAAACCCCGGCACGAAATGTACGCACCCACGCCCAACGTTGCAGCTAAACCCCGGAATCTTGTTGTAGGGGTTGGGAATGATGTCAGCGCCTGCTGGAAACATGCCCATGTTGAGGCGGTGGATGTTGTCATGACGATCCGGCTCGTAAGCCACGCCCTGCTCTTTCGCGATGTCCTGCATGCGCTCGCGGATCAGGCTTTCGGCCTCGGGGTGCAGCGCCAGCTCCACGCCGAGGGCGGCGGCGGCACACTGGCGGGTGTGGTCGTCCGGCGTGGCACCAATGCCGCCGCAGGAAAACACCACATCGCCGGAATTCCGCGCAGCAGCAAAAGCGCGCGCCAGCACGGCGGTGATGCGTGCCGGGTCGTCGCCTACATAGTCGGCATAGGCCAGCTGCAGCCCGCGCGCCGCCAGCAATTCGATGACCTTGGGCAGGTGTTTGTCGGCACGTTTGCCGGACAGGATTTCGTCGCCGACGATGACGAGGCCAAAAGAGGTGCTCATGGTGTGTTGTGAAGCCGAAGAAGAATCAGGGTTGTTGCCCGGGCGCCCCGGGGGCCGGCAGAGATGTGTCGGCAGCCGCCCGCGGCGACTCCAGCCGTTTGTCATATGCTATGGATTCAATAGCATCCTGCACAGGCAGTTCTTGGGCCAGAGCATTGTTTTGCCTTCGAAGTTGCTCCAACGCGGCAAGACAGTAGTGGGCGAACCACAGTGATGAAAAGGCAAATACCAGGGTGTACAGCCAGATCGCCAGCGGCACCAGCAGCGGCGCCATGGCGATGAACATCGCGCCCGACGCCCACAACAGGCTGGGCGCAGCGCCAAGGTAGCCACTGAGCACGCCTATGCCCAGCAGGCTGCCGCGGTGGCGCCGAAAAATCTCGCGCCGCTCTTCGGCGCTGGCATGGTCAACCATCGCGTCGTAAGACATCACACGGTAAGTCAGCCAGCCCCAGATCAGGGGCGGCAGGATCAGGATCAGCGGCGGGATCAGCCACAGCGGAATGGAAATGATCAGCGCAAGGGCAGCGAGCACCGTCGAGCCCAGCGACCAAGCCACGCTGGCCAGCAGGGACCCGCCTTTTTTGCGCTCCATGTGGGGAAAACGCCGTTCAGCCACCAGCGCCACCATGGTTGGCGTCATCAGCAGGGCCACAAACAGCAGCGCCACGATGACGATCACCGGAATGCTCAGAAACAGCAGGATGGTTGGCGCCAGCACCACCTGCAACTTGCCCATGCCCAGGCCTTCGAGCCAGCGCGCCATGGTGCCCAGCAGTTCCCAGCTTTCCAGGCTGGCGCGTACGGCGGCCAGCGCCTCTTCCCAGAAGAAGTAACCCAGCCCTAGCGCCAGCACCACCATGATGATGAGCGGCAACACCGACAGCGCAATCACACGTGGATGCAAACAGTAGGCCACCGCGCGCCAGAAGGAGTCCAGGAGTTTGCTCATAGCTGGAGGATACCCCGCCGCGTGGCGGCAGTTCAGGCTTTGCCGAAGAGGCGTTTGAGCCCCAGCCACTGTTGCGACCAGAAGCCTTGGCCGTAGTCACGCGAGTGCTCGACCTGGTCGCGGATGCCGGTCGGGTCGTAACGCTGCTGGAAGTTGGCGGTGCCGAAGATCACATCCCACCAGGGCAGCAACACGCCAAAGTTATATCCCCCCAGGGTGCCCTTCCCCGCGGTTTCATGCCCAAGGCCAATGCTGTGGTGCAGCCGGTGAAAACGCGGGCTGACCCACAGGCGCTCACCGACACGGCCGAACCAGAGCCGCAGGTTCGCGTGCTGGAAACTTTCGCTGAGCTGAGTCAGCGCCACGATGGCGATGAACTGGCCGGGCGCCACACCGATCAGTTGCGCCACCACCACCATGATCACGTCCACCAACACATCGTCGAGCAGATGGTTGCGGTTGTCGCTCCACATGGTCATTTGCCGCTGCGCATGGTGCAGCGAATGCAAGCGCCACCACCACTCGATCTGGTGCTGGCCGCGATGCGTCCAGTAGGCAATAAAGTCGAACACCACCAGGTAAATCAGCAGGCTGACGACAGCGTTGTCGCTGACGCCGGGCCAAAACTGGTCCAGGTGCAAGGTGCCAAAGCCGGCCGTGCGCGCCATGCCGAAAAAATCGTCGAACAAGGGCTCCAGCGTGAAAAACAGTGCGATGCGGAACAGCCCGAGGCGGTGAATCAGGGTGTAGAGGATGTCAGTGCGTATGGTGGCGCGGTCCGTCACCGGCTCGACCGGCCGCCAGCGCTGCAAGGGGCCGACCACCGCCAGCAAGATGGTGATCTGCATCAGTCCGACCAGAAACCAGGCGGTGGCAGCGTAGCCGTCTTCCAGCAGGTTGCCCAGCCCCGTCGCAAACAACACAGGCTGCACGGCGTTCTCGAACAGCCATTGCTGCAGCATCGAAAACCAGGCCTCAAGACTGTCCATGCCGCCTATTTTGCCGCTTTGGCCGGCGCCTGCTGCGCCTGCTGCGTTATCCACGGCTTGTAGCGCGGATGTTCAGCCAGGGTGGCAAAGCAGAAACCGCGCGCTTTCAACCCGGTGACCAGCGGCTCCAGCACCGCTGGAGCCCACGGGTCTTTGCGCGACCAGATGCCCAAGTGGGCCAGCAGGATGTCGCCGGCACGGATGTCCCGCAGCGCTTTTTTGAGAAGTTGATCGTTGGGATACGCCTCACTGGACAACTCGTCGCCGAGGAAGCCGGCCGGCGACCACCCCACGTGCTCATAGCCGCAGGCTTTCGCGGCGGCCAGCAGTTGGGGCGAGGTCTTTCCGCCCGGCGCGCGGAACAGCGGCAGCGGCTTTTTGCCAGTGAGGTCTTCGAGCCGCTTGCCCGCCTTGTCAATCTCGGCGCAATACTGGGCGGCGGTCCAGACCGACTCCTTGCCCTCCTGGGGGCCGGCTGACGGGCGCACCCGGAACTGCCCCCCGGCCAGGTCCCCGCGCCAGTAGGTATGGTCAAAGGTGTGCGAGGCAAATTCGTGGCCTTCGGCGGCGCGCGCCTTCCACCACGGCGCCCAGTCCTTGCCCAGGCTGCCGTCACCGGTCTGCGTGCGTTCATTGGCACCAAAAAACGTGGCCTTGACCTGGTGTTTGGCCAGGATGTCCGCCATTAGCGGCGCCACCCCCATGTGGCCGGTGTCCAAAGTCAGGTAAACCGCCTTGCCAGGCTTGCCTTGAACATCAAAACAGCCCTCAGCCCACGCCGGACGTGCGGAAGTAGCTATGAAAACGGTAGCAACCAAGAATGCTGCCAGAGACCGAACTCGGTTCCCTTTCAAGCAGGGGCCGCGGAACGGGCTTTGCCCGACCGCAGGCGCAGCGGCCCCTTTTTCATTGCAAGGGGCAGGGAGCTGCCGCAGGCCCGTAGTGAGCGACCGTGGGGGCCACATCCACCGTGGGGGCTCACCTTGGCGCATGATCCAGCGTCCAGACACCATGGGGACTCTTTCCAACATTGACTTGCCGCACCACCTTGCGGTCGGTCATGTCGATCACCGTGAGCTTGCGCGCCCAGCGAGAGGTGACGTAGATGAACTTGCCGTCACGCGAGACATCCATGCAGTCCGGCCCACCGGGCGCCGGGTAGCTGTCCACCACGGCCAGGGTTTGCAGGTCGAGCTTGCTGATGCTGTTGGCCACACGGTTGCTGACCAGCACATGGCGGCCGTCGCCCAGCGCGCGAAAAGCATGCGCGCCAGCGCCGGTCTTGATCACCTTGGTGCGCTGCGGCTGCTTGCCGCTCACATCAAACACTTCCACCGTGTCGCCGCCTGTCAGACCGACCAGGATCAGCTTGTCGTCGGCGCTGCCGTACAAGTCGGCCGGGATCGATCCGGTGGGCGTGCGCCACTTGATGGTTTGCGTCGCCAGGTCGATGGCAATCAACTCGTCACTGTCCTGCATGGTCGAGTACACCGTGGTGCTTTTGCTGTCTATCCACAAATGGCTGGGTGTCTTGCTGGTTGCCACGCGTTTGACCAGCGTGATGTTGCTGCCGTCCCAACGATAAAGGTCGATGTGATTGAGCCGGTTGGCGGCTGTGACGAACCACTTCATGTCCGGCGAAAAACGCAGATGGTAAGGGTCCAGGATGCCAGAGATCACCCGCTGGACCTCGGCCGTTTTCGGGTCGATGAAGGTCAGGGTGTCGGACAGCGCATTGGCCACAATCACCGACTTTTCGTCTGGCGTGAGGTAAATGTGGTGCGGCTCCTTGCCGGTCGCAATGCGTTTGGTTTCGGTCCAGGTCAGCGGGTTGATGACACTGACATTGGCATCCAGCGAGTTGAGCACAAACACCGGAGCGGGCTGGGGCTGGGGCTGGGGCTGGGCCAGGGCGGGTAGTGCTGCGGCGCCTACGAGGCAGCACAGGGTCACGGCAAATAGACGAGGGGGGAGGATCACAGAGAGCTTTCTTCAGGCGACGGGCAAGTGTAGCGGGCGGGCCTTGCCTAACGCGCCAGGGGGGCGGTCCGCTTACATCCCGTACCATCGCTGGATGGATTTTCTGGACATTCAGGGCGTGCGCATTGAGCTGCAGCGCATCGCCGGCCCAACCGCACGCGCGCCCCTGGTCTTCCTGCATGAGGGCCTGGGATCGGTCAGCCTCTGGACCCAGCGCGGCAACAGCTGGCCGCAGGCGGTGTGCCAGGCCACCGGCCGGGCCGGCTTCGTCTATTCACGCCGCGGTTACGGCCAGTCGGACGCGGTGGCCGATGTGCGCGGCAGCGGCCGTCTCGCGCCCGACTACATGCACCGCCAAGCCTGTGAGGTGCTGCCCGCACTGCTGGAGACCCTGCAGATCCGCCAGCCGGTGCTGCTGGGCCATTCGGATGGCGCCAGCATCGCCCTGCTCCATGCCTCGCGATACCCGGTCAGCGCCGCCATTGTGATGGCGCCCCACCTGATGGTCGAAGACGTCGCCCTCCAGGCGATTGCGCAAGCGACCACGGCTTTTGAATCAGGGGGGTTGCGCGACAAGCTGTCCCGTCACCACGCCGACGTGGACGGCGCTTTCTGGCAGTGGAACGACGTCTGGCTGTCGCAAGCTTTCCGCAGCTTCGACATACGCCCGGACTGCCGCTTGATCAGAGCTCCCCTTCTGGCGATCCAGGGCCTGGGTGATGAATACGGCACCATGGCCCAACTCGATGAACTGGCGCTGGCGGCGCCGCAGACGGTGCAGTTGCACCTGGCCGACTGCGGCCACTCGCCCCAGCGCGACCAGCCTGAGCGCACGCTGCAGGCTGTGGCGGCCTTCCTCAAGCCATTGCCCTGATGAGCGTCGAATGCTATTAAATCAATAGCTACTTGCGCCCGCCAGACGGGGGCTAGAGGCCATTTTGATGCTCAAACCGCAGACTCAGGCTGAAATCGCGGCCAGATCCTGCGCCGTCAGCCAGCGCCACTGCCCGGGCAGCAGGTCAGCCGGCAAATCCAGCGAACCGATGCGCGCGCGGTGCAGGCCACCGACCTCCTCGACCCGGTTGCCGACGGCGGCGATCATGCGTTTGACCTGGTGGTACTTGCCCTCTGTCAGCGTCAGGCGCAGCGTCTGCTCACCGGTTTTTTCGCAGGCGGCGGCCCGTACAGGCTTGGGGTCGTCGTCCAGCACCACGCCGGCCAGCAGTTTGGCGACCTGTTTGTCGTCCACCAGGTGTTTGGCGCGCACCTCATAGACCTTGGGCACATGGTGCTTGGGCGAGCTCATGCGGTGGATGAATTTGCCGTCGTCCGACAGCAACAGCAGACCGGTCGTGTCCTGGTCCAGCCGCCCAACCGCCTGCACCCCGGCCGCTGCGCCGCCGCCACGCTGGCGAATCGGCGCCGGCAGCAGCGTGTAGATACTGGGGTAGGTGCTGGGTTTTTGCGAACACTCGTAGCCCGCCGGCTTGTGCAGCATCAGGTAGGCCTTGGCGTGGTAAGCCCAGTCCACGTCCTGAACCGTGAACCGCAGCCCATCCGCTACGAATTCCATAGCAGGATTCTCACACAGGACGTGGTCTACAGCCACAAAACCTTGTTGAACCAGCCCCGCGCAGACGCGCCGTGTGCCGAATCCCTGAGAAAAAAGAATGTCTTGAAGTTGCATGGTGGCCATGGCCGTATTGTCGCCCGGCCCATCGAGCCGCCCGCCTACCTGCCGAAGCGCCGGCTTCCGGCAGCGGCATGGTCGCGGCCCGGTTTAAATTGCTTGCGTTGCGCCATCTCGCAACACCGCCAACGCCTTTGCCGAGGCCTCCGATCCTTCTTCCAACCGCAGCACATGGGTAGCCGCACGATGATCAAGAAAAAACGCCTGTTGAGGACCATCCTCATTACATCTTTTGCCGCGCTGGCCGTAGTGCTGTTGGCCGCCAACTTCACCAGTGGCGAGAAACACGTCAATCAAGAACTCCCCCGCCTGTACAGCACTGCGGACCCGCAGTACCAGCGCGCCATGGGGGCGCTGCTGGGGCCCGCAGTGGTCGGTGGTAACCGGGTTCAGGAGTTGCTCAACGGCGACCAGATCTTTCCTGCCATGCTGTCTGCGATACGTGGCGCCAAACACAGCATCACATTTGAAACCTATATCTATTGGTCCGGCGACATCGGCCGGGAGTTCGCAGATGCCCTGACTGAGCGGGCCAAGGCCGGGGTCAAGGTTCATGTGCTGCTGGACTGGGTGGGCAGCGCCAAAATCGACAACGCCTTTTTGGAGAAAATGGAGACCGCCGGCGTCGAGGTCCGCAAATTTCACAAGCCGCACTGGTACAACTGGGGTCGCATGAACAACCGCACCCACCGCAAGCTGCTGGTGGTTGATGGCAAGACCGGCTTCACAGGCGGGGTGGGCATTGCGCCACAGTGGACCGGCGCGGGCCAGGATGCCGAGCACTGGCGCGACTCTCACTTCAAGCTCGAAGGCCCGGCGGTGTCGCAAATGCAGGCCGTGTTCATGGACAACTGGCTCAAGGTCACCGGTCAGGTGATGCACGGCGAGACCTACTTCCCCGCTCTGCAGCCCGCGGGCAACAGCCGGGCCCAGGTGTTTTCAAGCTCGCCATCGGGGGGCAGCGAAAGCATGCAGTTGATGTATCACCTGTCGATCACGGCAGCCGAGCGCAGCATTGATCTGTCCAGTGCTTATTTTGTCCCGGACGATCTGACCAGCAGCATCATCACCGATGCCCTCAAGCGCGGCGTCAAGGTCCGCATCATCACGCCCGGTGAAATCATTGACACAGACACCGTTCGCGCAGCCTCTCGCGGCACATGGGGACCGCTTCTTCGGGCCGGGGCCGAAATTTACGAGTACCAGCCCACGATGTACCACGTCAAAGCCATGGTGGTAGACAAGTTGCTGGTTTCAGTCGGCTCGACCAACTTTGACAACCGCTCTTTCCGGCTGAACGACGAAGCCAACCTCAATGTGTTTGACCCGGCGTTTGCCGAACGTCAGTCCAAAGTCTTCGAAGATGATCTGCGCAAGTCACGCCAGGTGACCTTGGAGGAATGGACTGACCGGCCGCTCAAGGAAAAGCTGATGGAGCGTCTTGCATTGCTGATCGGCTCACAGCTGTGAGCAGGGCGCGCAGAACGCCTCCCGCCTGAAGACAACGGCTGGGGAGTGGCTGGGGTCTACTGAATGACTTCCTGAAACCCGGCTGGAACTAGCGTTCAGCTGCCCCGCCAGCGGTTCAGCCCCTGCCCAGCCTATTGAACAACTGCTCGACGGTGTCGAAATCAACGGGCTTGACCAGATGGTGGTCAAAACCCGCCTCTCTGGACCGCGTACGGTCCGAGTTTGTGCCCCAGCCGGTCAGCGCCACCAGCGTGATGCCCTTCAACTCGGGCGAAGCGCGGAGCACCCTGGCCAACTCGTAGCCGTTCATTCCTGGCATGCCGATGTCCAGGAAAGCGATTTCGGGGCGGAATGACTGGCAACCTGTATCGCCTGCCGCCCATTTTCGGCTACCGCCGTCACGTGCCCGATCATCTCCAGGACCATTGACAAAGTGTTGGCCGCATCAGTGTTGTCGTCCACGACGAGCACCTTGCGCCCGTGTTGGCCGTTGTTTGCGTTGGCACCATTAACGGGTTGCCGAACTCCATGCTCGTCGGCGTCACTGGCAACACAGGGAAGGCGAATCGTGAAGGTGCTGCCCAAGCCCTGACCGGCGCTGAAAACACTGACTGTGCCCTCATGCATCTCCACGAGGTTCTTGACAAGCGACAAGCCAATGCCCATCCCACCTTGGGAATGAATGATGTTGCGGTCGAGCTGGCTGAACATGTCAAAAACGCCGTGCTGTGACTCCGGGGGAATGCCCACCCCGGTACCTGTTCGCCAACCGACGGGCCAACCGGATGAAGGTGCTCGTGCACGACGGCATCGGCGTGTGGCTGGCTGCGCGGCGGCTGAACCAGGGCAAGTTCGTCTGGCCCAAAGACGCATCAGGCAC
>NZ_JACDDD010000106.1 GCF_013817205.1 Polaromonas sp. | reverse complement strand
CTCGCCTCGGTGCTCCTGCACCATACGGACCGCGCGTTCGCGTACTTCGGGGGAAAACTTGTTTGATTTCTTCATGGCTCCATCTTCTCAAAGGTTGGAGCCTCCTCAATTCCCGGGGCGATTCACCTCACGTATTCTCAGCACGGCATTTTTTGCCTCACCCAAGCAATAAACACAGGGATTTCGATGAAAAAACTTTTGTCCGCTTGCGCAGTCGCCGCAGCTTTCGTGGCATTGCCAGCTACCGCCCAATGGTACGCAGGTATCGGTGCGGGTTCTTCCAAAATCACAGGTGTTGACGGCCCCATCACAGGCGCAGGAATCCCGGCGGGTATCCGATTGACAGGTGGAGACTCCAACGAGGGCATGGTCAAACTGTATGGCGGCTACCAAATTACCCCAATTGGGGGGTCGAAGTGCAGTACTCCGATCTGGGAAAACGTGACCTGGTCGCGCGTAACGCGGCTGGAGCAGCGATTTTGACTGGTACCTACAAGGCATCGCAGTACAGTGTGGCCGGTACAGGCACCGTGCCGCTGGCCGGGAACTTCTCTCTTTTGGGAAAACTCGGCGTTTCCAGCAATCGCGGAAAAGTCTCCGTCGTGGGACAGACTGACTCTAGCAACAAAACTTCGGTCATGGCAGGCGTGGGCGTTGCCTACAACTTCACACCTGCACTCGCCGTGCGCGTTGAATACGAAGATTTCGGCAAGTTCGGTGATGGCTTCGGTGGTTCGGTTCGTGCCAATGCGACTACCGTCAGCCTGAAGTACGCCTTCTGACTGATTTGTTTTTCCAGAAAAGCCGGGGTTTTTCCGGCTTTTTTTATTTCCGCGCAAGTGGCCTTCGACACGAGGCTGCAACACCATAAAAGCGGGTTTGGCATCGGCACCGCCCATGTTTTAAGCTCAGGGCATGCTCGCCATCAGCCCCCTCGCCATCAATACGTTTACCGACGACAAACCAGCGCACAGCACCCTGCCCGTGGCGCTGGGCAAAATCCACGCACGCCGCCTGCGCGAGATTTACCGTTCGGCGGGCTGGCCCTGCCAGGATTTGATTGAAATCGAGCTGCTGGCGGGCGGCATGTTGCAGCGCGTCGCCGGACCGGCGGGCCATGAGACTTTGCGTGTTACCGATGCCGGTGTCAGCTACCTGGCCGCCACACTGGTGCGCAACCGCTCGGCGCTGTCGGCCCATGAAGCGCTGGTCGAACGCGTCGCCTGCGAGATGGTGCGCGCCGGCCGCATCACCTGGCGCGGCCTCGGGCTGCGCGCGCAGTTGCCGCCGCTGGAAGAAGGCGGCAAGCCGCGCTGGTGCATCGCCCGCCCCGACGTCTTCTCGATCCGCAACACCTCCGTCGCTGAATACGTGGACCCCATCGTCCACGAAATCAAGGTGCGCCGCTCCGACCTGCTCGGTGACTTGCGCCGACCCGACAAACGCGCGGCCTACCTCGACCTGGGCGGCGAGTGCTGGTATGTGCTGGGCTGCGATGCCAAAGGACGATGTATCGCCGATCCCGGGGAAGTGCCGGCCGAATGCGGCGCCTTGGTTATCGAGAACGGCCGCCTGGTGGTTGCCCGGGCGGCGCCGCGGCGTGCGCGGCAGTCGCTGCCGCTGGGTGTGTGGATGGCGCTGGCGAAAGCGACGCCGGTTTCTGGGCTTAATGAGGATGAGCAAGGGATGCTGGGGAAGTGCGGGTCGCTTGGTGAAGCGGTTGGCGACTGAGGTTTGTGCCTCCCCTGTTTGCAGGGTGACAAAAGATTGCTGCGCTCATACTGTTGACGTTTTGTGTCCATGGCCCCCGTGTTACCTGATTGGGGGGAGAAAATAAAATTTGACACGGGCGTTTTTATTTATCGAAAATACGCCCATGACAATCGACCCAGCACTGACAAAGGTTGCGTATGCAAAGGCGCAGCTTGCGAGAGAAAACATTGACATAGCCGCAAAAGATTTGAAGGTGGCGAACAAAACCTTGAAAGAGGCGATTCCACAGGCAGCTTGGACAAAATGACATGCGCTCAAAAGCTAACCGAAAAAGCAGAGGTAGCTGTTGTTAAAGCTAGCCATGAGCTTGAAGTAGTCGAGATCGCGTTAGACGTTGCTAGAGGCGTGGACCCGCAAGATATCCCGCCCACTAAACCGTAAACTGCGACGCCGGGACCTGCGTATCGACAGGCCGCGGGATGACCCTTTTTAGCGCGCCAAGCTGGCAGGAGAGCCTCGATAGCCCAGTTCCCAGCATCGCCCTGATTGGGGAGCCAATCAATGCCCGAGCCCCCACAAGCGCGACCGGTCCAGCACTCCGTCAAACCCTGGTTCTCCAAATTTCCAGCCCCGGTTAAGGTCTCCGGCACGAAGACATCACCAGGCGTCAGATCCCTCACCGGCCTGGACGCCGCCTTTCAGAAACACCAGAGACGCCCGTGCATGGGGCTTGGTCAAGCTGTGCGAACACCGGCCGACTTCAAAGGCAGCCTCCACGCGGCAGTAACAGACCACATCGAAAAATGCCGGATTGGCACCGGTGTTTTGATTTGCCGTCCAGCAGCGGTGTTGCCAACAGGCCCGCGAACCTTGACTTGGTGGCCCCATCGGCTGGTGTTGGTCGCGCGTCATCACCTGAGAGTGGCAAGGGAAAACCCGCTGCGCACCTGTCCTCGCAATGACATCTGTCGCAGCGCAGGGTGACTATAGTGAAAACACGCTTGCCATCACCCCACCCCCAAGGAGACACCATGCCCGCATTCGACAGTGTGACCATCCACAAGGACGACAAGGAGCCCCGGATTGCCCGCCTGCGGCTGAACCGTCCTGAGAAACTCAACGCCATCAGCAGCACCATGCCGTCTGATATTCAGCGCGCAGTGCGTTGGGCCGAGGCTGAAGACGAAGTGCACGTCATCATCGTCGAGGGGGAAGGCCGCGCCTTCTGCGCCGGTTATGACCTCAATGAATACGCCGAAGGGCTGGACCCCGCCAACATCACCGACGACCACCCGTGCCGCCAGGAAAAAACGCCCTGGGACCCGATGGTGGATTACGCGCTGATGAAGCGCAACACCGAGGAGTTCATGGCCCTGTGGCGCTGCTCCAAACCTACCATTGCCAAAGTCCACGGTTACGCAGTGGCCGGCGGCAGCGACATCGCGTTGTGCTGCGACCTGCTGGTGATGGCCGACGATGCCCGCATCGGCTACATGCCCACGCGTGTCTGGGGCTGCCCCACCACCGCGATGTGGACCTACCGCATCGGCGCCATCCGGGCCAAGCAGCTGATGTTCACCGGCGACACCATCGACGGCAGCAAAGCCGCAGAGTGGGGGCTGGCCAATATTGCTGTGCCTGCCGCTGAACTGGACGAGGCCACCCAGGCGCTGGCGCGCCGCATCGCCGGCGTTCCCAGATCGCACCTTGCCATGCACAAGCTGGTGGTCAACCAGGTGTGGATGTCCATGGGCCTGGAGCAAACGCAGATGTTTGCCACGGTGTTTGACGGCATCACCCGGCACAACCCCGAAGGCATGTGGTTCCGCCGCCAGGCCCAGGTGGAGGGTTTCAAGAACGCGGTGGACTGGCGCGACAGCGGCCGCGCCATCCCCGAAGGCGACGAAGCCCGCGCCTTGGTGCGCGAGCTTGAAGCCAAACTGGCGCAGGCGCGCGCAAAGCTTTAGGTCACCCTACCCCGACACGCGCGCTTTGTTGGGCAGCATCTGCGGGAACGAAGTGCTTCGAATCCCCTTGAGTACCGTGCAGCGCGCTCGTACTAAAACCCGTCTAAGCCGGCAAACTGTCGAGCTTTTCTTCAAGAATGATCGCAACTTGCTTGCTCAAAAAAGCAAGCATTTCCAATTGCTCCGGGTTCATTTTCTTGGGCTTGACGTCCAGCACACACAAATTTCCCAGAACCCCCTTCTTCGAGGTTACCAACGGGGCGCCGGCGTAGAAGCGTATGCCCAGCGGTCCGGTAACGAGCGCGTTGTCGGCAAACCGTGGATCTGTTTTGGCATCTTCAACGACCAGGACCTCGTCGCAAAACTGCATGGCGCATTCACAGAACGATTCGCGCGAAGGGATTTCCTTGGCATCAAGACCGACACGCGTTTGAAACCACTGGCGATCTTCAACCTTGAGAGACACCAGCGCGATGGGTGTGTCGCATAACTGGGCGGCAGAGCGTGCCAAATCCAGACAGGCTTGATCCTGATTGAACAAGTCGGCGGACAGTTCTGCAAACTTCTTCAGTTTGGCGGTGTGGTCATCAGTGGGGGACGTGAGCATCGAGTCTCCGGCTTAGTCCCCATGATAAATCAGGATCAACAAGACGCCAAATCCATCTCTGCGTCGCGCAGGTTGCATCTTTTACGGCAAACCCCAATGCCGCACGGCGTTCGGCTCGGTTAATGTCTCCCCATCGGAGACTCGACAACAATGAAATCGCTCACCGGCCTGGACGCTACATTCCTCTACCTCGAAACCCCTGAGATGCCCATGCATGTGGGCTCGTTCAACCTGTGTGAGCTGCCAGCGGGCTTCAGGGGCAGCTTTCACAAAGCGGTGAAAGCGCACATCGGTAAACGTATGCACCTGGCGCCGGTGTTCAGCCGCAAGCTGGTGGCCATGCCGCTGGACCTGGGCCATCCGCTGTGGGTAGACGCTGATGAGGTGGATATCAGCTTTCACATCCGCCGCGCCGACCCCGCCAAGAAGGGCGCGCCACCCATGACGCTGGCTGCGGTGCACAAGCTGTGCGCGCAGCTGCATGGCGAGTTGATCGACCGCAACTTTCCGCTCTGGGAGTTCCATATCTTCGACCGCATCCAGTTGCCGGCCGCCATGGGCGGCAAGGTGGTGGCGGGCTTTTTCTCGAAGATTCACCACGCGGCGCTGGACGGCAAGGGCGGGGTCATGCTCGCCAACGCCATGCTGGACATGGGGCCGGTGCCGCGCGAGGTGACGCCGCCGGACCCGGCGCGCCGCCGCAAGCTGGCGTCCGACCTCAAGCTGGGCAAGATGATCGGCTCGGTGTTTTCAAGCTCGCTGGCGCAACTGGCCAAGGCAGCCAGGGCGCTGCCGTTGGCTGCCAGTGCGCTTGGCAGCAGCCTGGGCAGCACGCTGGCGCGGCAATCGGCTGGCGCCGCCACCGGCTCACGCCCCAAAATGCCGATGAAGCTTGCACCCGCCACGCCCTTCAACGCCGGTGTTGGCACTGGCCGGGTGTTTGTCACCGCCACGATTCCGCTGGCCGAATGCAAGGCCATGGGCAAGGCGGTGGACGGCTCGCTCAATGACATGTTGCTGTGGATCTGCTCAACCGCCTTGCGCAGCTACCTGACGGAGCACCACACACTGCCCAAAAAATCGCTGGTGGCGGCCATGCCGGTGTCGCTGCGCGAAGCTGGTGCCAGCGATACCGCCAACCTGGGCAACCAGGTCAGCATGAGCCTGGTGGAGCTGGGCACACACCTCGCGCACCCGCTCAAACGCATGAACGCCATCATGGTCTCCACGGCCAAGGTCAAGTCTTCGGTGGGCGCGCTCAAGGGCCTGCTGCCAACGGACTACCCTTCCCTGCTGGCGCCCTGGCTGGTGGGTGGCGCCGCCAAGATGGCGCTGAACGCCTATGGCAAAAGCGGCTTGGCCAGCCGCCTGCCCATGGTGGCCAACCTGGCGATTTCCAACGTCCCTGGCCCACCGGTCCCGCTGTACCTGGCCGGTGCGCAGTTTCTGACCTTCCACCCGCTGTCCATCATCATGCATGGCCTGGCGCTGAACATCACCATCCAGACTTACGCCGGCCATGTGGACTTCGGCATCGTGGCCGACAAAAAGGCCTTGCCGCATGCCAAAGACCTGGCGGCAGCCATTGAGGCCGCTTTCCGCGAGGCGCAGACCCTGCTGGGCACAAGCGCCGCACCGTCGCCCGTAACCAAGGCGCGCAAGACCACTGTCACCTCAGCGACGGGGTTAGAGAAGTCTCCCTCTGTGAAGCGCGCCGCCCGGCCCAAGATAAGCAGCATCCCAAACACGGCCAAAACATCCAATGCATCCAGCCATGGCACAACCCCTTCTAAAGCAGGCAGCCCGAAAACACGATCAAAAGCAGGATCTGCACGACGGTCCGCCGCCTAACGCCTGGCTGCTCGCGCTGGAATTTCGCGCTTTCTGGGAATTCGGCGCGCTGCTACCGGCTTGGCCCATGCTGGCCCGGGCGCCGCGCGGTGACGGGCACGGCGTGGTGGTCTTCCCCGGCCTATCGGCCAATGATGGTTCCACCATCCCGCTGCGCCGCTACCTCAACTCGCTGGGCTACGCCACCAGCGGCTGGGAACAGGGCTTTAACTTCGGACCCCGCGCCGGCGTGCTGGAAACCGCACGTGCCCAGGTCAAACGCGCTTTTGACGAGAGCGGGCGCAAGGTCAGCCTGATCGGCTGGAGCCTGGGCGGGGTCTATGCACGGGAGCTGGCGAAAGAATTTCCGGAGATGGTGCGCGGCGTGATCACACTGGGCACGCCGTTTGCAGGCTCGCACCGTTCAACCAATGCGTGGCGCATTTACCAGTTGGCCAGCGGCCGTAAAGTCGAGCGTGAGACGGAAAACTACGACCTGCCCGCCGCCCCACCGGTGCCAACCACCAGCATTTTTTCACGCAGCGACGGCATCGTGGCCTGGCAGGGCAGCATCCAAAAACCAGCGGCGCACAACCCTCATACCGAAAACGTCGAGGTCGTCGCCAGCCATGTCGGCCTGGGCGTCAACCCCAGCGCCTGGTGGGCGGTGGCCGACCGGCTGGCGCAGCCGCAGGGACAGTGGCAGCCCTTCCAGCGCAAGGGCACATTTCTGCACGGACTGATTTACCCTGACCCGGCACGCGCCGCCTAAAAAAGGCTGGCGCCTACGCAAAAGCGCCTGCAGCATTTGCTGCAGGCGCTCTCTTTTTGATAGCTGCTCACGCCCACCAGACAAGGGCTGGATGGCTAAAACACTTCACACTCACGCCGCTTCGGGGTGTTCCTTGCGGTAGTTGGCTATACCGTCCATGATTTCCTTGTTGGCCGCGTCCGTGCCTTCCCAGCCGTTGATCTTGACCCACTTGCCTTCTTCCAGGTCTTTGTAGTGCTCGAAGAAATGCGAAATGGTTTTCAGGCGCAGTGGGTTCATATCTTCAGGTTCTTGCCACTGCGTGTAGAGCGAGCATTTTTTGTCGATGGGCACGGCCAGCACCTTGCCGTCTTCACCGGCTTCGTCGGTCATCTTAAGGATGCCAATGGCGCGGCAGGTCACGACCACGCCAGGGATCAGCGGCACGGGCGTGATCACCAGCACGTCCACTGGGTCGCCGTCGCCGCTCAGGGTCTTGGGCACATAGCCGTAGTTGGTCGGGTAGTGCATGGACGTGCTCATGAAGCGGTCCACAAAAATCGCGCCGGATTCCTTGTCCACTTCGTACTTCACCGGATCGGCGTTCATCGGGATCTCGATGATGACGTTAAAGGCATGGGGCGCATTTTTGCCGGGGGTAACTTTATCGAGGGACATGGTCTCTTTGCGTTGGATTAATGAAAATGGGCTAGACAGGCAGTCAGTATTTACCCTCATTTTAAGGGTTCGGGCCTGAAGCATCGTCAAGTTGTCACGTTTTCGCGTTAAATTTCCTGAGTTGGCCAATCGTCTCCACAGAAGTTGAGAGCAACGAGGAAGCAACGCAGCGGGGGTGCCGCTAGCGTCGCATCCCCTCCAAGCGAAAAACAACGTAGGAGATTCTCTATGACAGGCAACTCAGCGCTCATTCTGGCGCTCGTCTGCGGCTTCATTGCCGTCGGATACGGCTTTTGGGCCCGTAGCTGGATTCTTTCCCAGGACGCAGGCAACCCCCGCATGCAGGAGATCGCCGCCGCGATCCAGACCGGCGCCGCCGCCTATCTGGCGCGCCAATACAAAACCATTGCCATCGTCGGCGTCGTGCTGGCGATCCTGATCGCCATCTTCCTTGATGTGCCCAGCGCCATCGGCTTTGTGGTCGGCGCGGTGCTGTCCGGCGCCTGCGGCTTCATCGGCATGAATGTCTCGGTACGTGCGAACGTACGCACCGCGCAGGCCGCCACCAGAGGGATTGGCCCCGCGCTCGACGTCGCCTTCCGTGGCGGCGCCATCACCGGCATGCTCGTGGTGGGTCTGGGCCTGCTGGGCGTCACCGCCTTCTACTGGTTCCTGGTCGGTAACGGCAACTACACGCCTGACGTCAAGCTGGCCAACCTGCTGAACCCGTTGATTGGTTTTGCCTTCGGCTCCTCGCTGATTTCCATCTTCGCTCGCCTGGGCGGCGGCATCTTCACCAAGGGCGCCGACGTCGGCGCCGATCTGGTGGGCAAAGTCGAGGCGGGCATTCCGGAAGACGACCCGCGCAACCCGGCCGTGATTGCCGACAACGTCGGCGACAACGTCGGCGACTGCGCCGGCATGGCCGCCGACCTGTTTGAAACCTACGCCGTGACATTGATCGCCACCATGGTGCTGGGCGCCCTGCTGGTCACCGGCGCTGGTACCAGCGCGGTGGTTTATCCACTGGCGCTGGGCGCGGTCTCCATCATCGCGTCCATCATCGGCTGCTTCTTCGTCAAGGCCTCGCCGGGCATGACCAATGTGATGCCGGCGCTGTACAAAGGCCTGGCCGTCGCCGGCGGCTTGTCGCTGATCGCGTTTTACTTCGTGACCATCTGGCTGATCCCCGACAACGCCATCAAGGCCTCAGGCACGCAGATGGCGCTGTTTGGCGCCTGCGCGGTGGGCCTGGTGCTGACCGGTGCGCTGGTCTGGGTCACCGAGTACTACACCGGCACGCAGTACGCGCCGGTCAAACACATTGCCCAGGCATCGACCACCGGCCACGGCACCAACATCATCGCCGGCCTGGGCGTGTCCATGCGTTCTACCGCCTGGCCGGTGATTTTTGTGTGTATCGCGATCTGGGTGTCGTTCTATCTTGCCGGCCTGTACGGCATTGCGATTGCCGCGACCTCCATGCTCAGCATGGCCGGCATCGTGGTGGCGCTGGACGCCTACGGCCCGATCACCGACAACGCCGGCGGCATCGCTGAAATGGCCGACATGCCGCCCGAAGTGCGCGCGGTAACCGACCCGCTGGACGCGGTGGGCAACACCACCAAAGCCGTGACCAAGGGTTACGCCATCGGCTCGGCAGGCCTGGCAGCCCTGGTGCTGTTTGCCGACTACACGCACAAGCTCGAGGCCTACGGCCGCGCCATTACCTTCGACCTGAGCAACCCGATGGTCATCATCGGCCTGTTCATCGGTGGGCTGATTCCCTACCTGTTCGGTGCCATGGCGATGGAAGCCGTGGGCCGCGCCGCCGGTGCGGTGGTGGTCGAAGTACGTCGCCAGTTCCGCGACATCAAGGGCATCATGGACGGCACCGGCAAGCCCGAGTACGACACCGCCGTTGACATGCTGACGACAGCGGCCATCAAGGAAATGATGATCCCCTCGCTGCTGCCGGTGGTGGTGCCGATTCTGGTCGGCCTGCTGCTCGGGCCTGCCGCGCTGGGCGGCCTGCTGATGGGCACCATCGTGACCGGCCTGTTCGTCGCGATTTCCATGTGTACCGGTGGCGGCGCCTGGGACAACGCCAAGAAATACATCGAAGACGGCCACCACGGCGGCAAGGGCTCCGAAACACACAAGGCCGCCGTGACCGGCGACACCGTGGGCGACCCCTACAAGGACACCGCCGGCCCGGCCATCAACCCGCTGATCAAGATCATCAACATCGTGGCACTGCTGATCGTTCCGCTGATGATGAAGTTTCACGGTGGGCCCGCCACTGCCGCGCCGGTGACACCCGTGGCAACGCCTGCAGCCATGAGCGCCCCGGCCGCACCGGTGACGCCGGTGGCGGCGCCACCGGCCATGACCGCGCCAGCGGCGCAAATAACCCCGGCAGCAGGACCGGCCGCCATGAGCGGGCCGACTGCAGCGCCTACGACCGTGACCGCGCCAGGTGGCATGCCCGCCCCCGCGCCTACCCAGGCAGCGGATGCGGCGGCGACGCCCACCGGCGGCGCAGCGCCTGCAGCACCTGCAGCCTCCGCAGCAAAATAAAAGAAGAAGCCACGTTTTGCTTCAGCCCGCTTCGGCGGGCTTTTTTTTGTCCTGATGTTCAGTCAGGCGCGGCCAGCACCGCCCGCACCAGCGCGCTACAGGGCCGGGTGAGTTCGGCCAGATTGGCTGTGCGGCCCGATTCAATCGCCTCAAGCACCAGCTCGTTGATGCCGCCGACCACCGCCATCGCCATGGTGGCGTGGCGCGCGGCCTCTTGCGGCGTATGCACGTGGCCGGCATGCACCACCTGCACCACGAAGTCGGCCAGTTCCTGGTTCATGCGGCGGCGCACCTGCAGGCCTTCGGCACCGAGACCGAGGATTTCAATGAACAGCGTTCGCAGCAAGGCCGGGTTGCTGGCCAGGCAGGCCAGGTAGGCACCCAGCGCATGATCGACCTGCGTCTTCCAGTCGCGGCGCGGATCGATGGCGTCCTTGAGCACCTTGAGCCCGCTGTGGCTGGCCGAGACATACAGGGCGATCAGGCACTCGTCCTTGCTTGCAAAACACTCGTAGAAGCTGCGTTTTGATACGCCAGCTTCGCGCACGATATCGGCCACAGTGGTCTCGGCATAGGCTTTGGCCGCCACGCTGTGCGCCATGCCCTCAAGCAGGCGTGCACGGTAGGGTTTGACCGCCTCTGCGGCAATGGGTGGGGTGTCAGGAGGGTGCATGAACAGGATTGCGAGCGGCTTGGTACTTGACAGTACCACAACAC
>NZ_JACDDD010000105.1 GCF_013817205.1 Polaromonas sp. | reverse complement strand
GGCTTGCGGCCTGCGCCAGCTTTACGGCTATAGCTTTGACTCTCTACGCGTTTACGCTGAGGGATCAACGTCTCAACACGTTGCCAGAATTTGTCAGTCACTTCCCAGGATTTGGCTTTTGCCATCACAACTCCAACCGCGGCACTCGCGCATGGAAAGTGATTATCATTTATTTACGGATAAGTTCTTAGACGCCCTACAAACTAAACAAACCCTGCGCGTGAATCCGCTCCACATGCGCCAGCAGCGAACGTTTGGCCACCGGCCAGATGCGCGGGTCCACGTCGTCGTAGGCCAGTTTGACCCAGTCGTCCGTGGAGCCTTGAGGCTGCGCCTGCATCACGCCGACGATCTTGGCTTCGCGTTTGAGGCGGTGTGCTTTGAGTTGGGCAATCGCCGTCTTCGCCTCGCCGATCACGTAGCCGTGGGCTGGTGCGATGAAGTTGATGCAGTGTTCGTCACAGGCAGCGCTGAGGGCGTCGAGCGATTCCAGGTAGGCGTGCATGTTGCCGTCGGGTGGGTCCACCACCGTGGTGCTGCCGTTGAGGATGTGGTCGCCGCTGAACAGGATGCCGTCTTCCACCAGCACCAGGCACAGGTGGTTGGCGGCATGGCCCGGGGTGTGGACGACCTTCAGGGTGTGAGTGATTTCGCCATCCAGCCCTTGTCCAGCAAGCGCAAGCAGCTCCTGATTTGATAGCGAACGGTCGGGCGTGAACTGGCTGGCCGCGCGCGCAGTGGGGGCCGATGGCAGGCCGAGGATGGGTGGGGGCGTGTCGCACATCGCTTGCAACGGTTTGGCGCCGGGCGAGTGGTCAGCGTGTGAGTGGGTGCACACAATCATGCGGATGTCGCCGCCCGCTGCGCGCCACAGCCGCTCCAGGTGATCCATGTCGGCCGGTCCCGGGTCGATGGCGATGTAGCCGGTGTGCGGGTCGCCGACCAGATAACTGTTGGTGCCGGGGCCGGTCATCACGCCGGGGTTGGGTGCGGTCAGGCGCATCACGTTTTTCAAGAGCGAAACCGGTTGCGCCGTCTGCCAGTCCAGCGTGTGCACCATCTGCCCGTCGGGGCTGGTCAGCGCGAGTTCGCCATACGGCGCTTCATGTTCCATGTAGCGGGCCTCGGCGCCTTCCAGAAAACCGGCGCGCGGGCACGAGGTCCACAACGGCTGCTCGTTTTCGGCGCAGGCCTGCAGCACGGCATCAACCGTCGCAAAAGGCTTGAGCCGTTGCAGTGTGCGTATGGTCGGGAAGATGATGAAAAAGCCGCCGGCCTTGTGCCGCGCCAGCGCGTCGGCTGGTCGCACCCAGCAGGGCTCGAACTGCTCGCTTTCATCGGCCACCGGCTCCTGGCCTTCCGGCATGCGCGCGACGAGGAAAGGCACATCAAAGCGACGCGGCAGATCGCGGTCGGTGACCCAGTGCGCGAGAACAAACACCTGCTCGCCGGCCAGCACCAAGCCTTTATCTCGGCATTGCGCGGCAAACGGCGCCCTGCGGTCCAGCGCCGCGATGTCGGCCGTGGTGGCATGGCTGCCGTCGGCATGGCGGGCCAGCAGCACGCCGAGCTCTTCAAAACTTTCGCGGATAGCGGCGATCGCCTGCGTCAGGTGCAGGCCGCTCTGGCTTGGGCGCCGGGTTGAGTGCGCATGTGCTGCGGCATCCGCTGCGTCGATGCCGCCGCCGGGGAAGACATAGGCACCAGGCGCAAAACTCGCGGTCATCGAGCGCCGGGTCATCAGCACCTCGATACCTGCGGGACTGTCGCGCAGCAACAGCACGGTGGCAGCAGGGCGGGTGGGCGCGGGTTCGCGTTGCGGATACAGGAGTTGAGAAGGTCGGACCATGGGCTGATTTTGCGCGAAAGTGAGTCGACCCGTCGGGATGATCGTTGGCATGCCCGGTGTTCGACTCAATGACCTTTAGCGCGCGCCCTGTGGATGCTTGCCCCTCACTTCACCATAAAACATTGGTGAGCCCAACCGCCTTGGCCGTCACTGTGGGCGCTGTGCGCCACATCGAGTGGGCCAACTGGTAGCTCGTCGAGAAAACGCAGCAGGAGGTAGCCGCTTTGCGGTGACTGCTTTGTGCCCGACAGCGTCAACGTCGAATCGCGCAGCCAATATCACTGCAGTCCCCGCAACAACTCCAAAGTCGGATACCCATCCGCCGCCAAGCCCACGCTGCGCTGATAGCGGCGAATACTGCTTTGCGTGGCCGGGCCCATCATGCCGTCTGGGGTGCCGCTGTCGAAGCCGCGGGCATTCAGCGTTGTCTGCAGCGCCATCAACTGGCTGCGTGACAGAGGCTGCAAGTCTCGCGGCCAGGCGGCTTGCACTGCCGGGACACCGGCCAGTGCCTGCGACAGCAGGCTGACGGCGAGCGCATAACTGGTCGAGTTGTTGTAGCGCAGTATGGTGCGGAAGTTGGGACCGACGATAAAAGCCGGCCCACGCGCGCCGGCTGGTAACAGGATGGCGCTGTCGGCCAGAGGGGGCAGGGGCACACCGCTGCCAGACCGCACGCCCAGCGCTGCCCAGGCCGAAGCCGGCTGCCGCGTGGCCGCATCGGCGAGGGCGTAGTCGAAGCCCTGCGGTAAATACACTTCCATACCCCAGGGCTGGCCCGCCTGCCATCCCGAGCGTGCGAGGAAGTTGGCGGTCGAGGCCATCACATCCGGCAGGCTGCCCCAGATGTCGCGCCGACCGTCGCCATCGGCATCGACCGCATAGGCCAGAAAGTTCGACGGCAAAAACTGCGTCTGGCCCATGGCGCCGGCCCAGGAGCCGATCATCTGCGCGCGGCTGATGTCGCGGTTCTGCAGAATTTTGAGAGCCGCGAGCAGCTGACTGCGCGCCCAGGCCTCGCGCCGGCCCTCGAAACCCAGCGATGCCAGGGCGTCAATCGTCGGGATGTCGCCAGTGTTGCTGCCGTAGTTGCTCTCCAAGCCCCAGATCGCCGCCAGGATTTCTGCTGGCACGCCGTAACGTGCCGCTGCGGCATCCACCGCAGGGCGTGATTGCAGCAGCCGGTCCTGGCCACGCACCACGCGCTGCGCCGAGACCGCGCTGTCAAGGTAGTCCCAGACTGCGCGGGTGAACTCGGGCTGGGCGCCGTCGAGTTCTGTGACGCGCGGGATGAAACGGATGTCAGCGAATGCCAGCCGCAGCGTTTCCTCGCTGATGCCGGCGGTGCGCGCGCCGGTACTGAAGTCGGCGACCCAGCGCGCGAAGCGCTGGTCACGTTCGGCGTCACTGCTTGTGGCTGGCGCGGGGCTGCTGTTGCCCTGCGGCGTCTGCGCACTGGCCGAAAGCGTGGCGGCGCCGGCCGCCAGCGCGGAAATCATCAGCAGTGTTGGTGCCAGCCTGGGGAAGGCGGCCACGGGAAAACGGGAACGTGTTTGTTGCATGCCTACTCATGCTCTTCCGGCGACACGCCCAGCGCCACCAGAAAACGCGCCACCATGTTGTAGGTGGCAATCGCGCTGGTCAGTTCGACCAGTTCGGTCGTATTGAAATGTTTGCGCAGGCCTTCAAATACGTCGTCGCTGACTTTCACGTCGACAGTCATCTGCGCGGCGTAACGCACCACCAGTTGTTCGACGGCGCCAAGAGCCGGGTGATCGGCTGAGGCGCGGGCATCTGCCTTGACGACAGTGTTGAGCGCATCGAGTTCGGCCTGGCTGCCACCCGCCGTCAAAAAGTCCGGCGCATGGTGCTTGTATTCATAGGCCGCGCCGGTCAGCAGGGCCACCGTGCAGATGCCGAGCTCGCGCAGCTTGCGGTTGGTCGGCAGGCCGGTGCGCACGGCGCCCAGGTACACATTCCAGCCGCGCGCCAGCGGCTCGCTCCAGAGCAGGGCCTTGTCGAGGTTGATCAGGGCGCCGCCGCGCCGTTTCAGGATGGCGTCCACCAGGTCCTGCGGTTGGGGTTTCAGGGCGGGGGTCCAGTCGGGAATGCGCATGGCTGTCCTTCTGTCGTGCGGGGTGGCTGCGGCCCCGGCGGATAATGCGGCATGCTGATCCGATTTACCAAGATGCAGGGGGCGGGCAATGATTTTGTCATGCTCGACGAGACCGCAGGCCGCCTGAACCTCACGCCCGGCCAGTACCGCTTTCTGGCGGACCGCCACTTCGGCGTGGGCGCCGACCAAATACTGTCGGTGCGGCCGGCCAGCGAGCCCGGCATCGACTTTGAATACGTGATCCACAACGCCGACGGAGGCGAGGTGGAGCAGTGCGGCAACGGCGCGCGCTGTTTTGTGCGTTTTGTGCGCGAGCAGGGGCTGACCACCAAGGACACGGTGCGCGTCAAAACACTGTCGGGCGTGATCGAGCCGCGTATGCAGGCCGACGGCCGCGTGACCGTGGACATGGGCGCGCCCATCTTCGATCTGGCGCGTGTGCCCTTCGATGCGGCTGGCTTGATGCCTGAAGCCGTGAGTTCATGGCAAAAATGGCCTCTGGCCCTTTCGGGACGGGCGCAAGCAGCTCCTGTTTTGATAGCGGTATTGTCCATGGGCAATCCGCACGCGGTACAACTGGTGGACGACGTGGAGGCCACGCCGGTGCTTCAGGACGGGCCGCTGATCGAAGGCCACGCGCGTTTCCCGCGCCGCGTCAATGCCGGCTTCATGCAGGTCGTCTCGCGCAGCCAGATCCGCCTGCGCGTTTATGAACGTGGCGTCGGCGAAACCCTGGCCTGTGGCAGCGGGGCTTGCGCCGCCGTGGTCGCTGGCATACGCTTGGGCTTGCTGGACGCCCGCGTGGATGTGATCACGCATGGCGGAACCCTGACCATCGATTGGCAGGGTGGGGGGGATGCAAAGCCCGCGCCGGTGCTGATGACCGGCCCGGCCACCACGGTGTTTGAAGCCTCGATTGAAGTTCCCGACCACCTTTGAACCTGCAGATTTTGTCGACCTAATGGAAACACCAACAACATGAACCCAAGCGAACACTCGATCCAGAACCCGATCACAGAAGACGACATCGCCAACTTTCTGGCCAACACGCCCGACTTCTTCGAGCGCCACGCCGAGCTGCTGGCGACGGTGCAGCTGTCCAGCGGCCATGGCGCGCGCGCGGTGAGCCTGCAGGAACGCCAGGCCGGCATGCTGCGCGACAAGATCAAGGCACTGGAGTCCAGGGTGGTCGAGATGATCCGCCATGGCAATGAAAACGTCGCCATCGCCGACAAGCTGCAGGAGTGCACCCTGAACCTGCTGCTGACGGCCCATGCGCGCGACCTGCCCGACACCATCGTGCGCGAGATTCAGGCCCGCTTTGCGGTGCCGCAGGCGGCGGTGAAGGTCTGGCACGTCAACGGCATTTTTTCGATGGAAGATTTCTCCACTGGCGTCAGCGAAGACACGCAAACCTTTGCTTCCTCGCTGGCCGCGCCTTATTGCGGCGTCAATTCGGGCTTCGAGGCCGTCAACTGGTTGCCGGATCCAGCGCAGGCCATGTCGGTGGCGCTGATCCCGCTGCGGCCCGGAAAATCCCCGCAGGCCTTCGGCATGCTGGTGCTGGCGTCCCCCGACCCCGAGCGTTTTAGCAGCGCCATGGGCACCGACTTCCTGGAACGCATCGGCGAGCTGGCTGGCGCGGCGCTGTCGCGCCTGCGGCCCATGGCTGACTGAACAGACAAGGCATGACCAAGGCGGATGCCAGCGTTGAAGGGGCCGCCGGGCCGGCTCCCGACAACGATCCGCTGGTCGAGCGTTACCTCGAACATGTGCGCGTCGAAAAGCGCCTGGCGCAGCGCACCGTTGAGCTCTATGCGCTCGACCTGGCCAAGCTCCAGACGAACTGTAGACAGGCCGGTGTTGCCCTCAGTGCCGTACAGAACCTCCACATGCGGCGCTGGGTCACGCAAATGCACGGCGGCGGCCGCAGCGGGCGCGGCATCGCGCTGATCCTCTCGGGCTGGCGCGGCTTTTACACCTGGCTGGGCCGCGAGGGCCTGGTGGCCAGCAATCCTGTGCAGGATTTGCGCGCGCCCAAGGCGGCCAAACCGCTGCCCAAGGCGCTCAGTGTCGATGAAGCGGTGCAGCTGGCGGCGTTCCAGGGCGCGGACGGCGACGACCCGGTGCTGCTCACGCGTGACCAGTGCATCACCGAGTTGCTTTATGGCTGCGGACTGCGCATCGGCGAGCTGACGGGTCTGGACGTGGTGGCCAGCACCCAGGCCAGCGGCTGGATTGACTTGCAGGCCGCAGAAGCGCATGTGCTCGGCAAAGGCTCGAAACGGCGCAGCGTGCCGGTAGGCAGCAAGGCGTTGGCGGCGCTGCAGGCCTGGCTGGCCGCACGCAGCGCTTGGGCGAAGGACGATGCGGCACTGTTCATCAGCCAGCGTGGCGCGCGCCTGACGCCCCAGCACATCCGCGTGCGGCTCAAACAACGCTCACTGCAGGCCGGGCTGGCGACGCCCGTACATCCGCACATGCTGCGGCATTCGTTTGCCAGCCATGTGCTGCAGTCCAGCGGCGACCTGCGCGCCGTGCAGGAACTGCTGGGCCACGCCAATATCACCACCACGCAGGTTTACACGCGGCTGGACTTCCAGCATTTGGCAAAAGTGTACGACGCCGCCCATCCGCGTGCGACGGTGGCGGGGATCAAGCCGGCAGCAAAAAACAAGACTTGAGCAGGAGCAGGCGAGGCTCTTCATCCAAGCAGGGGCCGCGGGTCCGGCTCTGCCAGTCCGCAGGCGCAGCGGCCCCCTCGGAGGGCAGGGAACTACACTGGGTGAGTGACCGTGGGGGCTATGTAGTCGGGAAGCATGAACACCGCACGTTTGCTCTGGGGTGCGACGGCGGCCAGCTTTTGTGCCAGCCGGGTCAGCGCAATCTCGGCGGTCGGGCCCTGGCGGGGCACGAGGGCATAGGCCACCCGCACCTGGGCCACACAATCGATAGGCAGGCCCTGATAAGGCATCAGGCAGCGTGCGACGATGCGCGGCCCCAGCGTGGCGGCCTCCTCGGCAGAAAACGGGCCTTCCACCAGCATGGCGAAACGGTGCTCGGATAGGCGCGCTGCACTGTCGATGTCGCGCGCAGTGGAGAGCAGACGTTCGGCCACGTGCAAGGGCAGGTCCTGCGCGGCCTTGCGACCGAAATCGCGCTGGGTCTGTTCGCTGTTGACCAGGTCGATCATCAACACCGCGCCCTGGTGCCTGAGCCGCCTTGAGCGGGCAATCATGCGCGACAGGCGCTCGGCAAATACCGATTCGTTGATCAGTCCGGAGGCCGGGTCCACCCGGTCCAGCCCCTGGATGCGACGGGTGTTTTCACGGCGGTGCTGGCTGCGCAGCACCAGCACGGCGAGCATGCAGGGCATCTGTAGTGCCATGCTGGCCAGTACCGCCTGTTCGGTCACAAAACTCAAAGGCAGCCACTGCAGGTAGCGGCCTATGGCCAGAGCCAGGCTGACGGCAAGAGGCGCGGCGGCCAGCAGCAGCCAGCCGCCAAAGCGATCACCGCGGCGCCAGGCCCATAGGTTGACGCCCAACATCAGGATCGGTACCAGCACGAGGTAGGGCACGACCAACGCGATACGCAGCGCGCTGTCTGTTTGCAAAAGCGCAGCCGACAGCGCTGCCCCGGCCAGCACCACAGCCCAGACCAGGAGGTGCAGCGGGCGTGATCGCTGCCCCAGCGACACGATGGTGGCGTTGAGCACCAGCAGCGCCATCAGCATCCAGACGCCCAGCACCACCAGCGAACGGTCTGCCCATTGCGACGAATCGGGCCAGAGATGCAGCGCCGCCACGCCGGTGATGGCCGCCTGGGTCAGGCCGACCAGTGCGGAGCAGACCGCGTAATAAAGATAGGCGCGGTCCCCGAGCACGATCACGCCGACAAGCCCGACCACCAGGCCGAGCAGCGCCAACCCGAAATACACGCCAAGAAACAGCGAAACCCGCTGCTCGCTGCGCAGCACATGCCCCGAGCTGACAAAACGGATGGGCGCGCTGAAGCCTTGCACGTTGTCAAGACGCAGCATGTAATGCGTGGGCTCTTCGGCGTTGAAGTTGACCACCAGCAAGGGGTGGCGGTGCGGCGTGGACCATTGGTTAACCGGCGTCAGGTCGCCCGCGCGCTGCTCGCGCCAGAGGCCGGCTCGGTCCAGCGTGTACAGCGAGGCCCGGTCAAGCGCGGGGTAGGGTATCTCCAGTAGCCAGCGCTCCGCGTCGGGGGCTGGTGGCACGGTGAAGCGGATCCACAGCGCCTGCCGCGGCTGCAGCGGGTAGATGTTGCGTGGCAGGGTCGGCTGCCAGGGCGGGGCGACATCGGTTGCGATGTCCTGCACGGTTTTTTGCGCGGTCGGGTCTATCCAGTAATCGCCCCAGTCTGCCAGGGTCACAGGTTGTTGCACGGGGTCCAGTTCAAGCACGGTGCGTGCATGTGCTGTCTGGCCGGCGAGCGCCAGCAGCAGGACCAGCCCGCAGGCGAGCCAGCGCCGCAGGACTGTCTGTCGGCCGTTGGTGTCGGCAAGATGCGTCGAAGTGCGGCTAAAATCCATCAAGTGATTGTCGCAAATCTGCAGGGCGGAAGGTAAGAGCCCTGTAAGCGCGCGCCAATGCCGGCTCAAAGTGCATTCAGCGAAGCTGAACCTGGAGGGGAGGGATGGATGGAGGGAGGGGTGCAGGACGACCGCTGGTGCAGCGTCAACCTCTTGAAAAGTCACACCGGCACGTAATGCCGGGTTTGGTTCAGCAGACCCACTTGGGCTGCTGAACCGTACGAGGCAGACGCTCAGCGACCGAACAGGCCCTGGATGATGTCAACGATCAGGTTGTTTTGCTGTTTTACCAGCACAATGTCATCGCCAACCCGGGCGTAACGGTAGCCGGTCGGTGCTGCAGGCAGCTGAAGCATCACGGGCTGGGGGACCGAGTAAACAGTCACGTTACGCGGGATGGGCTGGCCAACCGCCCAACTGCGAGCTTGGCCGGGAGGCATGCAACCGTTATCCTTTTTAGCGAGGCCAGGGGGGCATTTTTTGCCCGAGCTGTACTGGGTGGCGTAGTACTGGCGGACGGAAGTACGCTGCTGGTCGTTGAAATACTTGCCTTGTTCAATGTCTTTACGTTCTTGCTTTTCGGCTTTCTGAACATCTTTTTGCTTATTGTGGGATTTCTGGCTGTGCTTGTCCGAGCCTTTGCCCTTGCCGTGGTCGTTGCTTTCGTACTTCTGGCTGTGCTTGTCCTGACCTTTGCCCTGGCCTTTGCCTTTGCCGTGGTCGTCGTCATTGCCTTTGGCGAGAGCCGGGCCGGCAACAAAAATTGCGGAGATGGCCAACGCAATAAGGCGACTGGATACGTTAAAACGGGTCATGATTTTTTACTCCTGAATGATGAACAAAGATATTCTTTGCTCCCAATCAACGTTTCAGACAGAAGTCGGGCTGACCGCGGCTTGTAGGACAAGGACGCGCTTTGCGTAGCGGTTTGGGGTCCTTCAGCCCGGACGCGACAATACGGCCATGAAAACATTGCGCCTGAGACCTGGTAAAGAAAAGTCCCTGTTACGCCGTCACCCTTGGGTTTTTGATGGTGCCATCGCCAGCGGCGGGGCTGACGCCGGGGAAACCGTGCGTGTTGAAAGCAGTGCAGGGCAATTTCTGGCTTGGGCGGCTTTCAGCCCGTCCTCAAAAATCCGCGCCCGCGCCTGGAGTTTTAACGAAAATGAGCGGATCGATGCTTCGTTTTTCATAGCGCGTATCGCACAAGGCATAAGGGCCAGAGACCATTTTGACATTCAAAGTGACGGCTGTCGGCTGATCCACGGCGAATCCGACGGATTGCCGGGCGTGGTAGTCGACCGCTATGCGGACACCCTGGTGGCGCAGTTTTCAAGCTGCGGGGCTGAGCGCTGGAAAGGCGTGATCGTTGACGCCCTGCTACAAGCAACCGGGCTGACGCGCGTGTATGAGCGTTCTGACGCCAGCGTGCGCTCGCTGGAAGGCCTGCCGGAGGCAACAGGCTGGATAGCAGGCTCGGGTGAGACCGGCATCATCATCAGCGAACATGACTGGAAGCTCAGCCTGGACGTTGCCGAAGGCCACAAGACCGGCTTTTACCTGGACCAGCGCGACAGCCGCCGCAGGTTTGCCGACCATGCGCGCCGCCTGCAGTTCAAGGACGTGCTTAACTGTTATTGCTACACCGGCGGCTTCACGGTGGCGGCATTGGCCGGCGGCGCCACGCATGTAACCTCGATTGACTCCTCCGGACCGGCAATAGAGCGCGCCACGGCCAATGTGGCGCTCAATGGCTTCGACGCGGCCCGCACCACCATGCTGGATGCCGATGTGAATGCCTCGCTGCGGCAGTTCCACAAGGAGGGTCGGAGCTTTGACGCCATTGTGCTGGACCCGCCCAAGTTCGCGCCGACGGTGGCCCACGCTGAACGCGCCGCGCGCGCCTACAAGGACATCAACCGCATTGCACTGTCCATCCTGGCGCCGGGCGGGGTGCTGTTCACCTATTCCTGTTCTGGCGGCATCAGTGCCGACCTGTTCCACAAAATTGTGGCTTCAGCCGGCATCGACGCCGGGGTGGACGCCTTCATCACCGAGCGCCTGGGCGGCGCGCCCGACCACCCCATGACGGTGAATTTCCCGGAAGGCGAATACCTGAAGGGCCTGGTGCTGCTAAAAAAATGAGTTATGCATCAAATTGATACTTCGCCCTTTAAGGACGGGCAAAGGGCTGAGCTTTGCGCTGCCGCTCTACCTGAATCGCCCCGGGAATTGAGGAGGCTCCAACCTTTGAGAAGATGGAGCCATGAAGAAATCAAACAAGTTTTCCCCCGAAGTACGCGAACGCGCGGTCCGTATGGTGCAGGAGCACCGAGGCGA
>NZ_JACDDD010000104.1 GCF_013817205.1 Polaromonas sp. | reverse complement strand
CTCGCCTCGGTGCTCCTGCACCATACGGACCGCGCGTTCGCGTACTTCGGGGGAAAACTTGTTTGATTTCTTCATGGCTCCATCTTCTCAAAGGTTGGAGCCTCCTCAATTCCCGGGGCGATTCAAACACACTGCCGTAGAACAGCGCGATCTTCGGGTTCAAGGCGCCGGTCACAAAGCCTACCCGGAATGCAGCACCCGGCCGCATCACTTGGGCCAATGCCGGGTCCGGCGCCTGGCCAGCCTGCCAGAGCTTGATGGCGAGGTATATCAGGTACAGGCCGCCGGCGATCTGTGCCGCTTGTCGTACTGCAGGGTAGGCGGTGAAAACAATGCCAACACCCGCCACCGCGAGCAAGGCCCACATGAGGGTTGCCGCCGTCATGCCCGCCACCGCGGACATGGCGGTTCCGCGTTGCCCGGCAGCCGCCAGCTGACCAATGAGGAGAAAATTGAATCCTGGCAGCATCAACACAGCCCAGTGCAGTACGGCGATGGTGGTGAGGGATGCGAGCATGTGAGAGGCTACCAATGCGCTGACCGAATCGCCAGGCTTGCAACAAAGCCCTTGCCAGCGCCAAAAAAGTTTCTCGCGAGGGAGGTTCGCCTCATACCGGCCGCAACTGCTCTTCCAGAGACCGCGTCCTTTCGGTAGCGACCGTGCCGGTGTGCAGCGTTGACTTGCGCTCTATGAGCAGGAGCTGGCACTCCTCGTCAGCGACAGGATTGTGACGGACGCCTTTGGGGACGATGAACATTTCACCTTCGCCAAGCTCCACTGCCCCGGTTTCGAGTTCAATGCGCAGATGACCCTTGAGAATAAAAAAGAGTTCGTCTTCGTCTTCATGCGCATGCCACGCTAGCGAGCCGTGAACCTTGGCGACCTTGATATAGGCGTCATCAACTTCGCCGATCACACGGGGAGACCACAATTCCACGAGGGAAGCGGCCATGTTTTTGGGAGATACAACTTTGGACACATCTACTCCTGAGCTTAGGGTTGGTGGCAAGTGGGCTGCAATTTGTCAGGTCTGCGCATGGCGGTATCTGCGCGATGCCAGATACACACCAAGCAAAAACGGCAGCGCAACCAGCACAACGCCAGGCGCCAACTCTGTGAGCCACAGGGTCAAAGACTCCAGGCGGCGGCCGCGATCCCAGTCGTCGGTCGGTATGGACCAGGCGATCAGCGCCAGCGTAAGCCAGCTTGCCAGAACAGCAAGGACAATGGTCTTCAGCGACAGGCGCCGCAATCTGAGCAGCAGCGCAGAGACAGGTACCGCGACCAGACCAAGGAGCGGCAAGACATACAAAAGGGAGATAACTGTCACGTAAACCGTCCACCCGGGGACTATGGACCAGCGTTGTGCTTCCTGCAGGAGCTTGTCGGCAACCCGGGCACTGAATTCAATATGAGAGGTCGCAAAGTTCACGGTCAACAGGCCAAGGGCTGCCAGTGCATAGGCGGCCACCAGCGGTTTGAATCCAACAGGCCGGAAAGTTTTCCCCAGCACAAGCCGCCACAGAATGAAGGGCAAAGTAACCGCCAATGTGATAGCTGCCAGTCCCCGGGGTTCGGTCATCCAGTAAAAGAGCCAGTCCAGTGCCATGCGGATACCAGTTTCAGGTGTGGCCGCAAAACTGCGGAACAGGATCGCAGTCTGCGCAATCAGGTGGTCTGCGGTTCTGGAGATTTGCCATATGGGGCAAAAGCTTACCCCAAGACAGTGCCAGCAGCCAGGGGCGCCAAACCACCCGAGACGGCAGCGCTGTGGGCCGGCGCTACGTTTTTGATAGCTGCATACGCAAATCGGTAAAGGGCTGCAGGCTGATCTCGCCTGAAGAATTAGCGCAAAGGACTCAGGATGGCGTGCGGGCGACGCCGCACACCAGATCCGCAGCGTCGTTTTCTGGCACGGCGCGCTCGTTTTTTGCACGCGCCACTTCCATGTCGCGCGGCAGCGCGATGCCATTTTTCACAGCCAGCACTTCTGCCATCACACTGACGGCGATCTCGGGTGGCGTCTTGCTGCCGATGTAGATGCCGATGGGGCCGCGCAGGCGCGCCAGTGTCGCTGGGTTCAGGCCGAAGTGTTCGGCCATGCGCTGGTGCCGGGTCTCGTTGTTGCGGCGGGAGCCGATGGCGCCTATATAAAACGCGTCCGTGCCAAGCGCCTCCATCAACGCCAGATCATCGAGCTTGGGGTCGTGCGTAAGCGCGATCACACAGCTGCGCCTGTCAGGCTTGAAAGCGGTGACCACATCGTCCGGCATGTCGCTGAGCACTTTGGCGCCTGCCACCGACCAGGCACTGCGGTACTCTTCGCGCGGGTCGCACACGGTCACCGCAAAACCGCTGAACAGTGCCATGGTGGCCAGGTATTCGGTGAGCTGGCCGGCGCCTATCAGCAACATGCGGTACTCGGGGCCGAAGGTGTTGACCAGTTCGGTGCCGCAGACACTGAGCTCGGCCGGCGCCGTGGCCAGCTCCAGCACCACCGCGCCGTCGCTCAGGCGCACGCTGCGTTTGGTCAGGCGCCCGGCCTCCAGGGCCGAGACCAGTTCCGCCAGGGCTGTGGCGTCGGGATCGTATTCCAGCAGCAATTCCAGCGTGCCGCCGCAAGGCAGGCCAAAGCGGTGCGCCTCGTCTGCGGTGATGCCGTATTTGACAAAGGTGGGCGGGCCGGACGGAATCGTTTTGCTTTCTGCGCCCGAACCGGTTGCCGCATAGGCCTGGGTGTAGCGGTAGATCAGGTCGTCTTCAATACAACCGCCCGAGACCGACCCCACCACCGCCCCGTCTTCACACAGCGCCATGATGGAGCCGACCGGCCGTGGCGATGAGCCCCAGGTGCGCACCACGGTGGCCAGCAAGGCGCGTTGGCCTGCCGCGCGCCAGTCACGCAAGGTCCGCAGCACCATGACATCGAGGTTTTCCATCTGCCTTCCTTCTTTCCTTTTACCCGGCGCTCAACTTCCCAGCCAGACAGCCACCGCCAGTACCGCGGCGCCCACCACCCAAACCCACAGCGGGATCGCCGCTGTGGCAGGCGCGGCAATTGGTGGCGTACCGGTTTCAATCTCACCCATCACCATTTTGGCCGCATAACTGTCGGGGTGCTGGCGCTGCATTTCTTCGTCAAAACGCTTGAAAAAATCTTCCGCCATGGACTTGGCCGCGCCGTCGATCAGGCGCTGGCCCAGTTGCGCCACCTTGCCGCCGACCGAAGCGTGCACGGTATATGACAGCTCGCAGCCATCGTCATTGGGCGTCAAAGTCACTTCGGCGCTGCCTTTGCCGAACCCGGCCACGCCGCCCTGCCCGTCAAACAACAGCCTGTAGCGGGCTGGCGGGTTGATGTCGGTGAGTGAAATTTTGCCGGTGAATTTGGCCGAGACCGGGCCGATTTTCAGGGCCATCGCAATCGCATACTGGTTCTCGCCGGTGGCCTCAACCTTGTCGCAACCGGGTATGCAAGCCTTGAGTACGGCGGGATCATTCAGCGCGTCCCAGGCCTGTTGTTGTGTCACGGCCAGTTGCCGGCTTCCTTGCATGTCCATTGTTTTTCCCTTTTTTTCCTGCTATTTGCCCAGTGGGCGTGAATTACTTCTTCATCAGAGCCGCGAGGCTGGCCGCGAGTTCCTCGAGCTTGCTGAGGTTGTGCACCGCCAGCATGCCGTGAGCGTGGGCATGCAACACCGCGGCGCCACGGGCCAGCGGAGCGTAGCCATCAAAACGCAGCAGCGGATTGAGCCAGAGCAAACGGCGGCTGCGCCGACGCAGCCAGCCCAGCTCGCGCGCCAGGTCGGCCGGCTCGCCGGTGTCCAGCCCGTCGCTGATGACCAGGACAATGCTGCGGCGCCCGACCAGGCGGCGTGCGTGCTGCTCGCGCAGGCTGGCCAGCGAAGCACCCAGTTGGGTGCCGCCGGCAAAGTCTTCGATCGCCGCGCTGGCGTGGGCCAGCATTTCATCGGTGTCGGCCTGGCGAAAGGCCGGCGTGAGGTCGGTCAGGTGCATGCCAAAGGCAAATACGTCGCGCTGCGGATGACGCCGTGTGGCGGCATGCAAAAAGGCCAGCAGCAGCCTGGCATAACGCTCCATCGAGCCCGACACATCGACCAGCACCAGCAAAGGCAGGGCCTGCTCGCGCCGCGCCAGCCTCGGCAGGTGTATCAACTCGCCACCGGTACGCGCGGCCTGATGCATCACTCCGGGCCAGTGCACGCGCTCGCCGCTGCGGGCGGGGCGGCTGCGGCGCGAGGCAAACATCGGCAGGGGTAATTTGATGTCGCGCGCCAGGCGCTCGACCAGCCGGTATTCGGTGGCTGACAAGGCATTGAAGTCGGCGTGTTGCAAACGTTCGATGTCGCTGGCTGTCATGACCGCGTCAAACTCGACCTTCCGGTCTTCGGTCGCGGGTTTGGCCTGCTGGCCAAAAGCCTTTTGCGGCGCCAGCGCCTCACGCACGCGCGGCCGGCGTTTGCTGGGCTCGGCCTTGCCTTCGGCACTGGGCAGAAGCTGCGACAGCAGCTTGTTGGCGACCTTCGGGTCCTGAAAATAGATGTCGAACAACTCGCGGAACACAAGGCGGTCCTGCTCGCGGCTGACCATCACCGCTTCAAACGCGGCACCCAGGTCTTCCCGCTCGCTGATGCCAACGGCCAGCGCCGCTTCCTTGGCCAGGCCAATACGCTGGCTGTCCACCTTGACGCCGGCGCGGCGCAGGGCGCGGCCAAAGCCGGCAATGTTGTCGGCGAGCTTGCCGCTTCTTGAATCACCTAAAAGCACGAACTAGCCTCATACGAGCTCACTCAGCCGCCGCCTCTTCAGGCTTGAGCAACTCCACCGCCAGCGCATGCGTGAGTGCTGCCACATCCTCACGCTGCTTGAACAGAATGCCGGCCGTGTCGGCCACCACCTCCGGGTCCACTACCAGCGTGTCGAGTGCAACCAGGGCTTTGGCCCACTCGACACTTTCTGCAATACCCGGCGCGCGCTGAAAGGCGTTGCCGAATGGAGAGCGGCGCAGGCGGTCCACGAACGCCGCGACCTGCGCGGAAAGTTGCTCACCGGCTTCAGGGACCTGGGCTCGAATGATGGCCAGTTCGCGGTCGCGGTCGGGGTAATCCAGCCAGTGGTAAAGGCAACGGCGCTTGACCGCGTCATTGAGCTCGCGCGTGCGATTGCTCGTGAGAATGGTCACCGGGTTCACGGCGGCACGCACGGTGCCGATCTCGGGAATGCTGACCTGGTACTCGCCCAGGTACTCCAGCAGAAAGGCCTCGAAGGGCTCGTCCGCGCGGTCCACTTCGTCAATCAGCAACACCGCGCCGGGCGCGGGCGCCTGCAGCGCCTGCAGCAACGGCCTTCGTATCAGGTAGCGGTCCTGATAAACCTCGCGTTCCACGTCTGCAGCTTCACTGCGGCCTTCGACTGCACGCATGTGCAACAGTTGAGCGGCGTAGTTCCACTCGTACAGCGCTTCGCGCTGCTCGAGACCGTCGTAACACTGCAGGCGTATCAGCTGCCGCTGCAGCGCCAGCGACAGCGCCTTGGCCAGCTCGGTTTTGCCGACGCCGGGCTCACCCTCCAGCAGCAGCGGGCGCTGCAGCCTGAGCGCCAGAAACACGGCGGTCGCCAGCCGGCGGTCAGCAAAATAGCCGGCGCCCTGCAGCGCCTGCATCAGGGCATCAATCGTGGGAAAAGGTGTCATCGGTCCAGTTTAATGCTTGCCACCAGACGCTATAATTTTTATAGCTGCTTGCGCCCGCGCGTAATGGGCTGGAGGCACAAATGGCTTCAATCCGTTCAGGCAGCAGCCACGACAGGCCCCCCGCCCGAACGGTTGGGCAATGTCAGGCCAGCGCCTTCGCGACGCCGCGTTGCGCCTGCACACTGATCAAATTTGCGCGGTAAGCGGCGGTGGCGTGGATGTCGCTGTTCAGGTCTGTCGCCGCTATCTTCACAGCCGCCGCCGATTCAGGTGTGAAACTCTTGCTGAGTGCTGCCTCCAGCCCGGCGTGGCGAAACACGCCACTTGACGCACCGGTGACGGCTACCCGCACACCCGTATCAAACTGCGCAACAAACACGCCAACCAGCGCAAACCGCGAGGCCGGCTGCTTGAACTTCATGTAGGCCGCGCGTTTCGGAATCGGGAAACTGACGGCTGTGATCAACTCGCCCTCTTCCAGCGCCGTGGCAAACATGCCAAGGAAAAAATCGTCGGCGGAAATCTTGCGTGTGGTGGTATGGATGGTCGCATCCAGCGCCAGCACGGCACTGGGGTAACAGGCCGAGGGGTCGTTGTTGGCGACCGAGCCGCCCAGCGTACCCATGGCGCGCACCTGACGGTCGCCAATGTTGGCGGCCAGGTCGGCCAGCGCCGGCAGTGCGGATTTGATGTCGGCATTGATGGCCACGTCAAGGTGGCGCGTCATCGCGCCAATGACGATGTTGCTGCCTTCGCGCTTGATGCCGGTCAGCTCTTTGATGCCGCTCAGGTCAACCAGCTGATCGGGGCTGGACAGGCGCAGCTTCATCGACGCCAGCAGGGTCTGGCCGCCGGCCAGGGCTTTGGCGCCGTCGGCTGTGAGCTGAGCTGCGGCAGCCAGGGAGGCGGGACGTTCCAGGGTGAAGGGATACATGAGGTTTTCTCCTTGGCTTCTGTTTATTTTTTGGCGGACAGGATGGCTTCCCAGACGCGGCTGGAAGATGCGGGCATGTCAAAGTCGATCACACCGAGCGGACGCAGCGCATCCAGCACCGCGTTAATGACGGCGGGCGGCGAACCGATGGCCCCCGCTTCGCCACAACCCTTGGCGCCCAGCGGGTTGTGGCTGCAGGGAGTGCAGAGCGTGGCCAGCTTGAAGTTGGGCATGTCGTCGGCGCGTGGCATGGCGTAGTCCATGAAAGAGCCGGTCAGCAACTGGCCGGATTCGGGGTCATACACACAGTTCTCCAGCAGCGCCTGACCTATGCCCTGCACCAGCCCGCCGTGCACCTGGCCTTCCACAATCATCGGGTTGATGATGTTGCCGAAGTCATCCACCGCCGTGAAGCTGTCAACCCGCACCACGCCGGTTGCGGGGTCAACCTCAACCTCGCAGATATAGGTGCCGGCCGGGAAGGTGAAATTGGTCGGATCGTAAAACGCGGTTTCATTCAGGCCGGGCTCCAGCTTGTCGAGCGGGTAGTTGTGCGGCACGTAGGCCGTCAGCGCCACCTGGCCGAAGGTCACTTTTTTGTCAGTGCCCTTGATGGTGAACTCGCCGTTGGCGAACTCGACGTCGGCATCGCTGGCCTCCATCAGGTGGGCCGCGATCTTCTTGGCCTTGGTCTCTATCTTGTCGAGCGCTTTCATGATGGCCGTGCCACCCACCGACATGGAGCGCGAGCCGTAAGTGCCCATGCCGAAAGGCACCCGCCCGGTGTCGCCGTGCACGATGTCCACCGCATCGACCGAGATGCCCAGGCGCGCGGCCACCACCTGCGCAAAGGTGGTCTCGTGCCCCTGGCCGTGGCTGTGCGAGCCGGTGAACACCGTCACGCTGCCGGTCGGGTGCACCCGCACCTCGCCGCATTCGAACAGGCCGGCACGCGCACCGAGCGCCCCGGCAATGTTGCTGGGCGCCAAGCCGCAGGCCTCGATGTAGCAGGAGTAGCCGATGCCACGCAGCAGGCCTTTGGCGGCCGAGGCGGTTTTGCGTTGTTCAAAACCAGCCACGTCGGCCAGTTCGTTGCCGCGCTTGAGCAGCGCGTGGAAGTCGCCGACGTCGTACTGCAGCGCCACCGGCGTCTGGTAAGGGAAGTCTTTCACGAAGTTGCGCCGGCGGATCTCGTCCTGCGCCAGGCCCAGCTCCCAGGCGGCACGCGTGACCAGCCGCTCCAGCAGATAGGTCGCCTCGGGGCGCCCTGCCCCGCGGTAGGCATCGACCGGCGCGGTGTTGGTGAACCAGGCATCGACCTCGACATAAATCTGCGGGCAGGTGTACTGGCCGGCCAGCAGGGTGGCGTAGAGGATGGTTGGCACGGCAGGCGCGAAGGTCGAAAGATACGCGCCCATGTTGGCGTCGGTATGCACCCGCATCGCCAGGAACTTGCCGTCCTTGTCCATCGCCATTTCGGCGTGGCTGGAATGGTCGCGGCCATGGGCGTCGCTGACAAAAGCCTCGCTGCGGTCCGCCGTCCATTTGATGTTGCGGTTGAGCTTTTTCGAGGCCCAGGTCAGGCAGACGTCTTCGGCATACAGATAGATCTTGGAGCCGAAGCCGCCGCCCACGTCGGGCGCAATCACGCGCACCTTGTGTTCGGGCAGGCCCATCACAAAAGCGGTGAGCAGCAGGCGTTCGACGTGCGGGTTCTGGTTGGACACATACAGCACGTATTCGTCCGTTGCGCGGCTGTAGGAGCCGATGACGGCGCGCGGCTCCATCGCGTTGGGGATCAGGCGGTTGTTGGTCAGGGCCAGCTTGGTCACGTGTGCGGCAGTCGCGAACACTGCATCGACTTGGCCCTTGTCGCCAATCGCCCATTTGTAGCAATGGTTGTCCGGCGCGGCCTCGTGCAGCGCGGTGGCTTTGGCCGCATCGGTGACACGCACCACGGCGCTCAACACCTCGTAATCGACATCGACCAGCTCGGCGGCGTTTTTGGCTTGCTCCAGCGTCTCGGCCACGACCATGGCGACATGATCACCCACATAGCGCACCTTGCCCTGGGCCAGGATGGGATGTGGCGGCTCCTTCATCGGGTTGCCGGAGGTAGAGGTGATCAGCCAGCCGCAAGGCAGGCCGTTGATCTTGTCGGCGGCGACATCTTCACCGACAAACACGTCGAGCACACCGGGCGCGGCTTTAGCGGCAGCGGTGTTGATGCTGTTGATTTTGGCGTGGGCGTGCGGTGAGCGCACGAACACCGCGTAGCTCTGGTTCGCCAGCGTGATGTCGTCGGTGTACTGGCCGCCGCCGGTCAGGAAACGGTAGTCTTCCTTGCGGCGGACGGATGTGCCAATGTTTGGCAAGTTGACAAAATCGGATGCACCCATGTGTGTACTCCTGAAAGGGGAAAGTTCTGGTGGCGGCGCGCGGGATGGCGGTGCCGAAGGCTTGCAGTTGCGGTCGCTTCAGGTCCCCATCGCGGCAGCGCCCTGCTGCACCGCCTTGACAATGTTCTGGTAGCCGGTGCAGCGGCAGATGTTGCCTTCGAGCAGCTCGCGGATTTCGCCTTCGCTGGCCTTGGGGTGGTATTTGCACAGATCCACCGCGCTCATCACCATGCCGGTGGTGCAGAAGCCGCATTGCAGGCCGTGGCACTCCTTGAAAGCCGCCTGCATCGGGTGCATGGTGCCGTCAGTGGCGGCCAGGCCCTCAATGGTAGTGATGTCGGCGCCCTCTGCCTGGGCCGCCAGAATGTTGCAGGACTTGACCGCACGGCCATTCATCAGCACCGTGCAGGCGCCGCACTGCGCGGTGTCGCAACCAACGTGGGTGCCGGTCATCTGGAGCTGCTCACGCAGCACCTGAACCAGAAAGGTGTTGGGCGGCGTCTCCACGCTTTTGGCTTTGCCGTTGACTTTGAACTGAACTTGCATGGGCGTGGCTCCTGATGGCTTGTATGTTGGCTACGGATGAACCAAATCATTGTTGAAGTGCCCCTCCCACGCCCGCCTAGGTTAAACCCTAGGAGCTTGCCAAAGCCCTCTGAAATTCTCAAAATGAAACATTCCCGGCCATTCCCGACGCCGGGCATGCAGTGGCCGGCTCTGGTAGGCTGCATCCACCGCCCGAGAACCTCATGCTGACCGTTCTTCCCCCTTCACACGACCAACGCCTGCAGCAGATCGCCCACGCGCGCCAAGCTGTGCTGCAGGATGGCAAGGGCCTGTCCGGCCTGCTGGCCGAGCCGTGGATAGAACGCTCCTGGCAGCGCTGCCTGGCCAGCGGAAAGACGCCCGACCAGGCCGTCGGCTTTGATGTGCTGTCGCCGCAAGCCCTGCGCCGCACCGAGGAAGCCAACCACGTGCTGGTGCAGGCCGCGCGCCCGGTGCTGGAAAAGCTCGGCGCCGCCATTGCCAGCACCCGCTACTTCGCCATCCTGACCAACGCACAGGGCGTGGTGGTCGATGTCAATGGTGCCATCGACAGGCGCGACAGGCGCACCGACCTGATCACCCGCATCGGCGTGGACCTGTCCGAGGACAGCGTGGGCACCACTGCCATCGGAGCTGCGCTGACAGAGTTGCAACCGGTCTGGCTGCATCGTGGCGAGCATTTTTTCAATGCCAATTCGGCCTACAGCTGCGCCGGCGCCCCGCTGTTCGGCCCCGACGGCCAATGCGCCGGCATGCTGGACCTGACCGGTGTGGACACGGTAGAACGCCCCGAACTCAAACACCTGGTGGTGCAGTCGGCGCGCAACATTGAAAATGCGCTGATCCAGAGCCGGCCGCACGATCTGCTGATTCGCCTGAATTGGACCAGCCAAAGCCTGGGCGACGACATGGATGGGCTGATCGGTCTGGACCCGGACGGCTGGGTCACTGGCGCCAACCCCGCAGCGCGGCAGATGGTGGCCGCGCTGCAGGCCGGTAGCCCGGCAGCCGTGCACTGCAGCGAGCTGTTTGCCATGCCTTACGAGATGCTGTTCGACGCCGCCAAAAGCGGCACGCTTGGCGGCCCACAGGCCATCGACGTGCCGCTGTGGTCCGGCCTGCGCCTGCACGCCCTGCCCTTGCTGCGCGGGCAGGCGGCTGCACCGGGCCGGCTGGGCAGCCGCGTTGCTGCGCCAGCACTGCCGCTCAAGGACGTGGAGACCGCGCTGATCCGCAAGGCCGTGAGCGAAGCCAAAGGCAACGTCATGAAAGCCGCCCGCGCGCTGGGCATCAGCCGCGCGACGGTTTATCGGCGACTCGGCGGCAAGGCCAAATAA
>NZ_JACDDD010000023.1 GCF_013817205.1 Polaromonas sp. | reverse complement strand
ATATACCTCCGGCAGAAGCTGAGGCAAACTACTACCGGCAACTCGCCAGTCAAGCCTCCACGGTGGAGGCATGACTTAAACCAAACAGCCTCCATGAAACCCGGGGCGATTCAGACAGACTGATGATTGACGAGCCGCCCAAATATAAAGTGTCTGAGCCAGGGCCCACGTGGTGACGCCGCGCCGCCCGCGGACCAAGCCGCAAGACAGCATGCTGGCTGTGTGGACCAACGGAGAGCGCGTTGGCACCTGGTCCGTCATCGACGGAGAGCACCGGTTCCAGTACGCCGAAAGCTGGCCTGCGTCACCCGCGGGGCGGCCGCTGTCGCTGTCGCTGCCCCTGACGCCCGACAACGTGCCGCACCGCGGAAATGTGGTTCTTTTTTTTTTGACAATCTGCTGCCAGACAGCGACACCATCCGCCGGCGCCTGCGGGATAAATTCACCACCGGAAGCACCGACACCTTTGCCCTGCTTGCCGCCATAGGCCGCGATTGCGTGGGCGCTGTGCAGCTGTTGCCGCTGGGCGAAGACCCCGCAGGTATTGACCGCATTGAATCCGAACCGCTGGACGAAGCTGGAGTCGAGCGCGCCATCAATTCGGCAGTGACGGGGGGACGCGTCATTGGCATGCTGGAGGCTGATGATTTTCGAATTTCGATCGCTGGCGCCCAGGAAAAAACCGCCCTGCTCTGGCATGCAGGTCAATGGAGGCGTCCGCTGGGTTCTACGCCCACCACACACATCTTCAAGCTCCCGCTCGACCTTGTGGGCAACATGCGGGCGGACATGAGCGACTCTGTAGAAAACGAATGGCTGTGTGCCCGCCTCCTTGCGGCACTCGGTATGCCCGTGGCCAAATGTGAGCCGGCGGTTTTTGGCAAACGCAAGGTGCTGGTGGTTGAATGGTTCGACCGGGCGCTTCAGTCTCCGCCAACCGGCAAAGAGTGGCTGGCGCGCCTGCCGCAGGAAGATTTTTGCCAGACATTGGGCGTATCCGGGGAGCGCAAGTACGAGTCGGAAGGCGGCCCGGGCCTACGCGCAATTCTTCGCCAGCTTGAAATCAGCAGCCGTGCCAACGAAGACCGCCTGACCTTCGTCAAAGCGCAGCTCGCCTTCTGGCTGATGGCCGCCACAGACGGGCATGCCAAAAACTTCTCGATCTTTCTGGAGCGTGGCGGTGGCTTTCACATGACGCCACTGTATGACGTGCTGTCGGTCTGGCCCATCATGGGCAACGGCGATAACCAGCTCAGCCCGCGGCGCGCCAAACTAGCCATGGCCCTGCGTAGCAAAAACACGCACGACCACTTGCACGAGATTCGCACCCGCCACTGGCAAGAACTGGCGCTGCAAAGCGGCGTGCCTGACGCCTTTGACCACATGGTGGCGCTGGTGCTGCAGGTGCCTGACGCGCTGGAGCGGGTAGAGGCGGAGTTGCCACCCGGCTTTCCTTCGCGGGTGTTTACCCCCATACGCCGAGGCATGCTAGCCCAAGCTGAAAAAATTATTGCAGAGCTTCCATGAAAACCACCGACATTGCCCCGTTTTTTGCCACGCTGAAAGCCGCCAACCCCATGCCGGTGACCGAGCTGGAATACACCAGCGTGTTTGAGCTGCTGGCCGCCGTGCTGCTGAGCGCACAAGCCACCGACGTGAGTGTGAACAAGGCCACACGCAAGCTGTTTGCAGTGGCCAACACGCCGCAGAAGATTCTTGATCTTGGTATTGAGGGCCTGGAGGGCTACATCAAGACCATAGGCCTGTACCGCAGCAAGGCCAAACACCTGATGGAAACCTGCCGCATGCTGGTCGAGCAACACCACAGCGTGGTGCCGCACAGCCGCGAGGCGCTGGAGGCGCTGCCCGGCGTGGGCCGCAAGACCGCCAATGTGGTGCTTAACTCAGCCTTCGGCGAAGCCACCATGGCGGTGGACACCCACATCTTCCGCCTGGGCAACCGCACCGGCCTGGCACCGGGCAAAACGCCGCTGGAAGTTGAGCTGAAGCTGCTCAAACGCATCCCGCCCGAATACCTGGTGGACGCGCACCACTGGCTGATCCTGCATGGCCGTTATGTGTGTGTGGCGCGCAAGCCCATGTGCTGGCAATGCGCGGTGGCGCCGTATTGCGACTACACACCGAAGACGCCCGTGCCGGCATAACCAGCCCCCAGGCGCTATCGTATTTATAGCTGCTTGTGCTTATGGAGCAAGGGCTGGAAGGCGATCTCGCTCACAAGAAGCGCAACAAGAGCGCAGCAGCAACGCCGCATGGCGCGGCGAGGGGCCGACGAGTGACGGTGAATTTCATTGATTCAGCCTACAAGATCGATGGAGGGCCGCTTCACGGGCGCACAGGGCAGACGCGCCCGCAGCCGCTCCACTTTCCACCACCCGGGAAAAAGCTGCTGCACTTCAGGCGCCGCATACCTGTCATCGATCAGGTAGACCACGCCGCTGTCCGACTCGGTGCGTATCACCCGCCCCGCCGCCTGCACCACCTTCTGCAGCCCGGGGTACAGATAGGTGTAGTCGTAGCCGCGGCCGAAGCTGGTTTCCATGCGCGCTTTGATCTGCTCGTTGACCGGGTTGATCTGCGGCAGGCCCAGGGTGGCGATGAAGGCGCCGATCAGGCGTTTGCCAGGCAGGTCAATGCCTTCTGCAAATGCGCCGCCGAGCACGGCAAAACCGATGCCGCCGGATACCACCGTGAAGTGGTCGAGAAACGCCTTCTTCGCGCTTTCTTCCATGCCGCGCGACTGCGCCCAAACGGGTATCTCGGGATAACGCGCGCTGAACAGCGCCAGCACTTGCTGCAGATAGTCGAAACTGCTGACAAAACTCAGGTAGTTGCCGGGTGCCGTCCTGTACTGCGCGGCCATCAGCTCCACCATCGGCAGCAGTGAGTGGCCGCGATGGTGAAAACGCGTGGACACGTCATCCACCACCCGCACCGCCAGCTGCTCGGCTTTGAAGGGCGAGGCCACATCGATCCAGGCGGTGTCCTCCGGCAGGCCTAGCAGGTCGCTGTAGAAGTTGGCCGGGCTCAGCGTGGCCGAAAACAGCGCCGCCGAGCGCGCGGCGGCAAAGCGTGGCGCGAGGAATGGTGCGGGCACCACGTTGCGCAGGCACAGCAGTGCGCCGCCCTCGCCCAAGGTGATGTCGAACAATGAATGGGCGCCCAACAACTCGGCCATGCGCGAAAAGTGCAGCACCTCAAAGAAAAAGTCCTGCAAGGGAGCGGCTATACCTGAAGGGTGTTCGGCCAGGTGATCCAGGATGGCGCTGGCCGTCTGCTGCAATGCGCCCCGAAAATCCTGCGGCACCTCCTCATACACTTGGTAATCTTCTGTCTGGTCCCGGTGCAGCGCGCGCCAGCTCCGGCCCAGGCCGTCCAGCACCTTGCGGATCTCCGGAGGTGCCGCCTGCCGCGCCACCGCCAGTTGGGCGGGGGCCAGCTCGGCCGAATACATCTTGCGCGCACGCTCAACCAGGTTGTGCGCCTCGTCCACCAGCACGGCAACCCGCCACTGCCCCGCCTGGGCCTGGGCATGCAGCATGGCGTTGACGTCGAAGTAGTAGTTGTAGTCGCCCACCACCACGTCGCTCCAGTGCAGCAGGTCCTGGCTCAGGTAGTAGGGGCAGACCTTGTGCGCCAGCGCCACCTCGCGCAGGGTATTTTTGTCGAGCGGGCCTGGGCGGGCGGCGGCGACATCCACCGCTGCCTCGCGCGCTGCCGGCAGGCGATCATAAAAGCCCTGGGCCAGTGGGCAGGACTCGCCGTGGCAGGCCTTGTCCGGGTGTTCACAGGCCTTGCTGCGCGCCACCAGCTCCAGCACCCGCAGCGGCAAGCCCGGCGCAGTGGCCTTGATCAGCGCCAGCGCATCCAGCGCCAGTTGCCGGCCCGGTGTCTTGGCAGCGAGAAAAAACATCTTGTCAAGTTGCTGCGTCGGGCAGGCCCTGAGCAAAGGGAAAACCGTGCCAATGGTCTTGCCGATGCCGGTCGGCGCCTGCGCCATCAGGCAGCGGCCGCTGCTGGCCGCCTTGTAGACCGCCTCAGCCAGCTCGCGCTGGCCGGGCCGAAAAGCCGCGTGCGGAAACGGCAATGTCGCCAGCGCCTGGTTGCGCGCAGCGCGGTGCGCCAGCTCGCGGCGCGCCCATTCGAGAAAGCGCCCGCACTGGTCTTCAAAAAAAATGCGCAATTCGTCCGCGCTGTGTGACTCGACCAGCAGCGTCTCGTCCTGAGTGGTAACGTTGTAGTACACCAGCGCCAGCTTGATCTGCTGCAGGCCATCGCGGCTGCACAGCAGGTGGCCATAAACCTTGAGCTGGGCCCAGTGCAGATGCCGGTGGTTCTCGCGCATGGCGTCCAGGTTGCCGCGATAGGTCTTGACCTCTTCAAGCTGGCCAGTCTCGGCGTCGTAGCCATCGGCGCGGCCGCGCACCCGCAGGTCGCGGTAGTCGCCACTCAAGCTGACTTCGGTCTGGTAGTGCGGCGGTCGCCGCATCGCCACCATGCGGTGGCCGGCCATGCCTTCAATGGCCGATGGCGAGGGGGTGAAGCGCAAATCAAGGTCACCGTGCTTGGCGGTGAAGTCGCACAAAGCGCGCACGGCGACCACATACGCCTCAGCCATGTTGGTAAAAGCGCCCCTTTGGGGAATACTGCCTCCGGCGCTGAATAAATGGCAGGGCTTTCACTTACGGTATGGACTGGTTAAGGTCTGGATAAATACACAGTGCCTGTATTGTATTTCCGTCTGCAACATGTTGAAGGCGTTTTTGGCAGTCCCGTTCCTATGAACCTGGGCGACAGAAGGAAGGTCGGCTGCAATGCGCCGCGCCGGTCCATTTTTCGCTTCTACGCCTTCTGACGCCCGGACTCTTAGCTGTAACTCCGATTCCACTGCCTCTTTCCGGGAATCTTGAGCGTGCGCGAAAGCAACCATATCCTTGCATCGCCGTCTCCTGGCGATGATGTGATGCCGCGTCAATGGCTGGCCTATTTATCTCAAACAGGGTAAAAGAGCATTATCACGATGGGCGTTATTAAAGTGTGGATCTGCCGCATCGGTATAGCCTTGCATTGCCTGATCGTGAAGAATTACCGTAAGAACGGAAGGAAATCTGAAGCATCACGCTTATAGTATGTAACCGAACGTGTCTTTTCTTGCGATACGTTACCCAAATGCACCAAAAACTGTCAACCGTTAATGCACACAAGTTTCCAGTCTCAGAGCCGACCTCTGCCACTAGACAGTGTCGAGACTGGAAAGCGCCTCTTCGCAATCCTGACGGCGCGGAGAGCCTTTGGAGTGGGCCCTGCCTTCCCTGCGGTTTGCGCTTCGCTCCGCGCGCGCGTCAGTCACTTTCAGCTTGTTTAGCCATTTCCCGACCGCTCTACTAGCCGCCATGCATTTCGAGTCAATGCCCGAAGCCAATGAGCATTTCCCGCCGACCGAGGCCTCGCCCCTGGAGTTGCCCGGGCAGAGCGAGCCGGTCGCACCGCCTGCGGATATATCCACCTTCCTGTATGCACGTTTGCACAACTTCACAGCAACCTGTCAGACCATGGAGGGTACAGAACTTACCTCTTTCGTGAACGATGTCCGGCGCATCTTGTCGGCCGCCGTCCTGGAGTTGGGGGGCCAGATCGCACAGCGGCGGCCGGACTCAGTTTTATGCGCGTTCACGCACAAAACGCAAGACCGCATCCCGACGCACGCCAAGCGGGCGTTGCACGCTGCCATTCTCACGGTCCATGAATGTGTACAACTGTCGAGCCGCGTCGCAGCCCGGCCCCAGTCAGCCGGCCTTCCACCACTGTGCGTGGCCATCGGCGTGCACCTCGGCGCGGGTGAAGTCAAACCTCGCTCCACCAACAGCGAGGGTATGGTGCACGCCATGGGCGAGGCGGTGGAAATCGCACGCCTTCTGGAGGTTGCCGCTGCTGATTTGAACTGGAATCTCGCCACGTCGGGCCCTACCCGGCTGGCGGCCGGCACCCGCGTGGACGCTGGTCGCATCGGCACCCTGGGTCTACCGGACGATGGATTTCTGGACATCGTCGAGATCTCGGGCCTGGTGCCGCGCAGAGGTTCGGCCACTCCGCCCAGCCACTACGAGTCGCTGCGCGAGTCGCTTCGCCAGAACCAGCTGTTGGCCCGGGCTGCCGCCAAAGTCACGCAGCCATCCAGCTCTGCAGGGCAGCAATACGCCGGCCACCTGTTGATCGAAGGTTATCGCCTGTTGCGCAAGATAGGCGAAGGCGGTGTTGCGTCCGTATTCCTGGCCCAGCCAAGTCACGGACACGAACCTCAGGTGCTTAAGGTCCTGCGGCTTAACAGTGCGCAGGGCATGGCTGACCTGCAGCGATTCATGCAGGAATTTGCGTTGTTGGCGCAGATCGATCACCCGAATGTGGCGCGTATCTTCCGGCAGGACTTCTGTGTCGGCAATGCTTATATCGCCATGGAGTATTTCCCGCTGGGCGATCTGCGCAGTCGTATGCGCAGGGCCTTGGACCCGGGCGTGGCGTTGTATTACTTGCGGCAGATTGCCGCCGGGCTGGAAGTCATCCATCAAGTGGGTATCGTGCACCGCGACCTCAAACCCGACAACGTGATGATGCGCGACGACGGGATCGTCGCGATCGCGGACTTCGGCATCGCCAAGCAGGTCTCCATGGAGATCACAGATACCGGGGCCAACGAGATTGTCGGAACCCCTTACTACCTCAGCCCCGAGCAGGTCCTGGGCCGCAACGTCGACCAACGCTGCGACATTTACAGTCTGGGCGTGCTGGCCTTCGAGATGCTCACAGGCAAGAAGCCATACACCGCGGCCACGGCGCACGAGCTGCTGCAGCTTCATGTGGACGCGCCGGTGCCATTGCTGCCTTCGGCGCACCGCATGCTACAGCCAATACTGGAAAAGATGATGGCCAAGGACCCCGCCAAGCGCTACGAGTCAGTGGCCACGCTGTTGAATGCGCTCAACCAGGTGGGTCACTAAGCATGCACACCACATTCGCAAGCGCCCCGCCCGGCTACGAGCTCGATGCTGTGCTGGGGCGTGGGCGCCACGGGGTCGTCTACTTGGCGCACTCGCCGCAAACGGGCCGCAAAGTGGCCATCAAGCTGGCTTCCCGAGGTACAGGCGGCGGCGTCAGCCCCGGATTTGAACGCGAGTTCAAATTGCACAATCAGGCCATCCATCCGCATATCGTACAAGCCTTAGACCATGGTGCCACCTCGCAACAGGCCTTTCTGGCCATGGAGCTCATGGAGGGCGGGGATCTCAGCCAACTGCGTGGCCCGCTGCAACCGCCACGGGCGTTGGCGCTGCTGGCGCAGTCGGCGAGCGCACTGGCGCTGCTGCATCAGCAGGGTTGGGTACACCGGGACTTGAAACCGGCGAATCTGCTTCTGCGTGGGGATGGCAGCGTGGCCCTGTCCGATTTCGGCACAGCCTGCCCGCATGGCCAGCGCTATCCGCTCACGGCCGGCACCCTCATTGGCACACCGCGCTATGCGGCACCAGAACAGCAGGGCCCTGGCGCCGCCCAACCTACGGCCGATGTCTATAGCCTGGGCGTATTATTCTACGAATGGCTGGTAGGCAAGCCGCCCTACCCCGGAACGACGCTGACAGAGATCATCTGCCAACACATGTTTGCTCCAGTACCGCGCCTGCCGCGAATGCTGGAGAAATATCAACCTCTATTAAACCGGATGCTGTCCAAGAAACCAGAGCAGCGCTGGGCCCACGGCAAAGCCGTGTTGGAGCAACTATCGTGAGTGACAACGAACAATACCTGGTGGACGTGATCGGCTTCAACAGCGTGGAGCGATCCATGCTCGCCAGCATCTTCGCGCTGGCCGCCCGCCGAGATCCGGGGTTTGCGCAGTACGAACCGGGCGTTTCGACCCGCCCGCCGGGCATCTACCTTGTGGATGCTGACAAGCCCACTGCGCTCGGCGAATTCCGTTCACTGTTCAAGCGCGCGAGCCTGCCCACGGTGATGATAGGCAGCGGCCCGGCTGTGGAAGGCTTCCCCATGCTGCCGCGCCCGGTGCAGTGGGCTCGCCTGTTGCAAGCACTGGACAACCTCGTGGGTGGAGATGAGGACCAAACCGCCGCGCTTGGTCGCACACTTGACCCCGTGCCTGCCCTGCGTCGCACCTTGCCTGGCGCGCAGCTGGGTCGAACGCTCAGCCCTCGGGACAACCCAGACGAGGCGACAACCAAGCGCATGCTCGGCGACACGGTGCTGGTAGTTGACGACAATGCGACGGTGCGCATGTTTATGCAGGCCAAGTTGGCGCCTTTCGGATTCGAGGTGGACTTTGCCGAAACCGGCGAAGAGGCCATTGGACTCAGTGGCACGCGTGAATACACCTGTGTGTTCCTGGACGTGGTTCTGCCCGGCATTGACGGCTACCAAGTCTGCAAGCTGATCAAGTCCAACAAGCAAGCCATCAAGAAGACCTCCGTCGTCATGCTGACCAGCCGCAGCTCGCCGTTCGACAAGCTGCGCGGCTCGCTGGCCGGGTGCGACGAGTACCTGACCAAGCCGCTTGACGAAGACCACCTGCTGGAGGTGATCGCCAAGTTCCTTCCGAGCAGCCGCAAACACGAAGGGCGCTCCAAGCGTAAACAATGATGAACAAGTCAATCCTGGTGGTGGACGACACTCGCTCTATGCGCAAGATGGTGGCCGCGGTGCTGGCTGCCGCCGGCTATGACGTGGCGGAGGCGGGCGACGGCATAGAGGCGCTGGAAGCCGCCAACACCCGACGCTTCGACCTGGTTGTGACGGACCACAATATGCCCCGCATGGATGGGGTGACCTTGGTTCGCGAGCTGCGCCAGTTGGCCGAATATGACACTGTCGCGCTGATCGTGCTCTCCACAGAGGTCGACCCGGCACTCAAGCAAAAAGGCCGAGAAGCCGGCGCAACCGGCTGGATGGCCAAGCCCTTCGATCCGCAACGCATGCTCGACATCGTCGGGAAGTTCATCTGAAGACCCGGGAGCGCCATGAAAGAACCCGCCAGTGTCCTTGGAGACCCCAACACCTACCGCGCGATTTTTTTCGAGGAAACGCATGAGCACCTGACCAATGTTGAGGCGATCCTGCTCCGCCTGCAACCCGGCCAGCCTTGTCAGGAGGGGCTCAATGCCATATTCCGTGCCGTGCATTCCATCAAGGGCAGCGCCGCCATGCTGGGCTGCCACGACATGGCAGCGCTGGCTCATCTGCAGGAAAGCCTGCTGGATCTCTTGCGCAAGGATGAGCGGGCGCTGGAGGCCGCCGATGTGGAGGCCATGTTGAGGGCCGGCGACACCGTGCAAGCGCAAGCGCTGCGTCATCGCGGCGTGGCCCATGAAGCCCCCGACAGCGCGCCAGCCGAAGCGCTTCTGCGTGCGCAACTGGCCCGGCCGCGCAGCGATGCGACAACCCCTCAGCCGGGGCCAATGCTGCGCAGCTTCGCCGTGCGCCTGGGTCCCTTGGTTGAGCCGATCGCCCAAGCCGAGCTGGAAATGATGCTCGCCGGCCTGGCTGAGATGGGCTCTGTGACCCAAACCGAGGTTGACAATACAGCCGGCGGAGCGGTGGCATTCCAGGTGACGCTGGAAGGGACCGCGACCGATTTGACGGACGTGCTCTCACTGCTGGTGGCCCCGGAGCTGATCTCCATCGAGAAGGCCAAGACGATCCCGCCCGCCGACAACGGTGATGAGTTCTTCGTGGACCCGCAAGAGTTTCGCCAGCGGCGCGACGCGCTCCGGGCGGCTGCTGCGCCAGTGCCTCTCCGTGCCGCCGAGGAGACAGCTGAACTCGTCGGCCTGCAGACGCATGACGGAGGCATGATCCGCGTGTCTACCGAGAAGATTGACCTGCTGGTCAACCTGGTGGGGGAGTTGGTGATCACGGAGGCCATGCTTGCGCGGTCACTGCGCCCAAATGATGTCGCCGCGGCAGACCGCTTTACCGACAAGGGCCTGACGGACTTGTCGCGCCATACCCGCAACCTGCAGGAGGCGGTACTGGCCATCCGAATGCTACCGATATCGCATGTGTTCTCTCGTTTTGCCCGCTTGGTCCATGAGTTGTCAGCGCAGCTGGGCAAACAGGTTGAACTGCAGTTTGATGGCGAGGCCACTGAACTGGACCGCGGGTTGATCGAAAAAATCTCTGACCCGCTGACACACCTCGTGCGTAACGCAATCGACCATGGACTCGAAACGCCGCAAGCCCGACAGGCGGTCAGCAAGCCGGCGGCAGGACTTCTCAGGCTTCGTGCCAGCCAACGTGGAGGCAATGTGGTGATCGAGGTCAGCGACGATGGCCGGGGGCTGGACCGGCAACGTATCCTCGCTCAGGCGAAACGACAAGGTCTTGACGTGTCGCCGGACGCCTCCGACATGGAGGTCTGGCAGCTGGTATTCGAGGCTGGTTTCTCCACAGCCGAGGCTGTGACGGAGCTTTCCGGACGGGGTGTCGGGATGGACGTGGTGCGCCGCAACATCGAGGCACTGGGCGGAACCGCGGACATCTTCAGCGCGCAGGGTGTGGGAACGACCGTCACGGTAAGCGTCCCACTCACGCTGGCCATCGTCGAAGCGATGACGGTGGACGTGGGCGGTGAAACCTACGTCATCCCGCTGTCGGCAGTGGTCGAGTCGCTGAGCGTGGCGCCAACAGATTTTCATGCATTGCCCGGTGAACAGGAAACACTGCGCCTGCGCGGCGAGTACCTGCCCGTGTTGCACCTGGACAGGATATTTCCCTCAGGCCGGGAGCCCGCGAAAGCCAGTGGCATTGCGGTCATTGTGGAGGTGGACGGAAGCTACGCTGCGCTGATGGTCGATGCGCTGATAGGCCAGCAACAAGTTGTGGTCAAAAGTCTTGAAGCCAACTTTCGCAAGGTACCCGGTATCTCTGCCGCAACCGTAATGAGCGATGGCTCGGTGGCCTTGATCCTGGACGTGGTACATATCGCCCGCCTGTGTGGGCGCCGCGAAGCCATGCTGCTTTGAAAAGAGGATATGAAAACCATGCAAAACAGCTACCGCAGCTTATCGCCCTCGGGGGGACCAACGAAAGCGCAAGCGCCGGACATCGAGTTCCTTACCTTCCGCCTGGGGGAGGAAAGCTATGGGATCCACATCCTGAAGGTGCAGGAAATCCGAGTGTATGAGAAGCCCACGGTCATCGCGAACGCTCCTGCATTCATCAAGGGCGTCATTAACTTGCGCGGTGTGATCGTACCCATCCTGGACTTGCGCGTGAAGTTCCAGCTTCCCGAGGCGCGCTACGACGAGCTGACGTTGGTCATTGTGCTCAATGTGGCCTCACGTGTGGTCGCCGTGGTGGTGGACTCGGTGTCAGACGTGGTGTCGCTGGCGGCTGAGTTGATCCGCCCAGCACCTGAGTTCGCGTCGACCACCTTTGACGCGCGATACATCACCGGACTGGCCACTGTCGGCGATTCCATGCTCATCCTGCTCGATATCGAAAAGCTCATGACCAGCTCAGAGATGGCACTCGTCGAGGCAGCCTCGCACTAAACCGCACCCAACGTATGGGAGATTCATCATGAAAAAACAACATACCGCCGCATTCCTGCTCAACACCCTGATTCTTCTGCTGCTGCTGGGAGTCGCCGTCGCTGGTAGCTATTCCTATTACGTCATCGACCAGTCGCAGCGGCGCCTAGTGGAATCGCTTCAAATGGGGCGCGACTTCGCCGCCGCCTCGCTGGCGGCGCATGCCGCTGATGCAGCCGCTTTACGACTGGCCACTGAGCAGATCCCTGCTAGATCCGCCAGGACGGGTACACCCTCCTCGCAACTCTTGACGCCCACGCCCGAGCAGCATGTGGTTCGCAAGCACCTTGCCGAGGCACGCGCCGTCATGGAAAAATACAAGCTTGACGTCTCTGTTCTGGAAGCGGCTGCCAAGCAGGACCACGCCAAGTGGGTATCGGTGGCGCAGGCGGTCGACGGCATGATCGAGCAGGAAGTCGCGCGGGTCGCTCGAGAAGCGGATGCAGACAAGCGTCAGGCGGCCATGCTGCTGACCGCCATGGTCGTGATCGGGATGGTCACAGGTTGGCGGCTGCGTCGCGGGATCCACATGTCCAATCTGCGCCCTTTGCGAGGCGCAACGCAGCTCCTGGAGCGGGTTTCGGCCGGCGACCTGACGGCTCGAGCCGAGGGCATGGACCAACTGCACACACGAAAGCTGGCTACGGCGCTGGATGAAATGACCATTGGCTTGCGCGCGTTGATCTACGAAGTGATGAACAGCGCTCGCTCCTTCGCCGACACCAGTGCCCAGATCGCCCAGGGCAACCTGGACCTGTCACAACGCACCGAGGAGCAGGCAGGCACGTTGGAGGAAACGGCAAGTTCCATGGAAGAGCTCACCTCCACCGTGGCGCAGAACGCGGACAATGCGCGCCAGGCCAGCCAGCTTGCGGCCGCTGCATCAGACACTGCCCGCAAAGGCGGCGAAGTGGTGGACGGCGTCGTCGCGACCATGGACGAAATCCTGGATGCATCCAAGAAAATGTCCGAGATCATCAGTGTCATCGATGGTATTGCTTTCCAGACCAATATGCTGGCCCTCAATGCAGCCGTGGAGGCGGCGCGTGCCGGCGAACAAGGGCGCGGTTTTGCAGTGGTGGCAGCGGAGGTGCGTAGCCTGGCGCACCGCACGGCGGCGGCAGCCAAGGAGATCAAAGCCCTGATCGTGCACTCTGAACAGAAAGTCCAGGCCGGAAGTGCGCGGGTTGACGAAGCGGGCCACACGATGGTGGGCATCGTGTTGTCGTTCAAGGAGGTCAACGACCTGATCGCCGAGATCGCAGCGGCCAGTCAGGAGCAGAGCGCAGGTATCGGACAAGTGAACACCGCAGTAGCGCAGATGGAGCAGGTGGTGCAGCAAAACGCCTCGCTGGTCGAGGAAGCAACCGCCGCTACGGAGGCGATGAAGGAGCAGGCTGGCGCGTTGCTTCAGGCCGTGTCGCGCTTCAAGCTCGATGAAGATGCACTGGACGAGCAAGAGCCGCCTGCCCCCACGCCCGTTGTTGTTCGTGCGCCGACACCCCGGCCAGTCAGTCCCGTCGCGCCAATGCCCGTCGCAGAGATGCTGCCGTCCTCGCGCAAACCATCCGGTAGCGGACAATGGGAAGAGTTTTGAGACGCTCATGAGTAGCTTGGCCGCAGCAAAAACTGATTGCACTTCATCATCCATAGTTGAATGGCGCCAATGATTCCCGATGTCACGGCTCTGATGGGTGAAAGAGAGTTCACGCTTGTGAGGCGGTTGATCGCGGAATACGCCGGGATTAAAATCGGACCCCAAAAACGCTATATGGTGCACAACCGCCTGACGCGGCGGTTGCGTGCGCGGGGCATGGACAGTTTTTCGGACTACCTGAACCTGGTGCTAGACGACGTTTCGGGAGAGCGCGAGGCATTTGTCAACGCACTCACGACCAACCTCACCGCGTTCTTTCGCGAGCCGCATCACTTCGGATTGCTGCGCGCGCGGGCGCTGATCCATCGTGCGAATGAGCGGCGCCCCATGCGCGTGTGGAGCTCGGCTTGCTCTACGGGCGAGGAGGCCTGGTCCATCGCCATGACGTTGCGCGACGCTGAATGCCCGGCGGAAGTAGTGGGCAGCGACATAGACACCGATGCCCTTGACTACGCCAATGCGGGCTTGTACCCGCAGGACCGAGCGACCAGCCTCACACCTGCGCAATTGCGCGCACACTGGCTGCGCGGAGTCGGTGACAACCACGGCTGGATCAGCGTGCGGCCACAGTTGAGGCCCATGGTGAGCTTCATGCAGTTGAACCTCCAAGCACAACGCTGGCCAACCATGGAGCCCTTCGACGCGATCTTCTGCCGCAACGTCGTGATCTACTTCGACCGCGATGCACAACGACACCTGCTCACACGGTTTGCTACCGTACTGCGACCCAAGGGCTTGCTGGCGGTAGGCCATGCCGAAAGCTTCCCCGCCTCCTTGGCAGCGTTCCAGCCCTGCGGCCGCACTGCCTACGAATTCATACCTGGTTGAAACATATGGCTCTCCCGCTCTTCATTTCGGGTAACTCACGTGTGTGCAAAAAGCAGGACGTCCGCTGTAGGGCGGAGCAAGCCGACATTGAGCCTAAACCATGCATCCGCAGGGATAAAGCGTTCCAGCGCACGGTCGATGAGGAAAACCATCCGGCTTGGAGTCACCCCACAGCGGACGCCGCGCGTGCATGGTGATGGACACAGCGCCACTGGGCTACTTCGACCGCGAACTCAGGATTACCTCAGTGCGGGTGCTGCCTGGGCAGTACTACGCAACGCAAGGCGATGGCTCGATCTCAACAGTGCTTGGCTCCTGTGTCGCCACTTGCCTGTGGGACCCGGTTCGTCGTATCGGCGGCATGAACCATTTCATGCTTCCGGGTGAAGCTGCTGCACCCACGTCGCCGTGGGCCCTGTCAGCGCGATTCGGGATCAACGCCATGGAATTGCTGATAAACACCATGGTTCATCTGGGTGCAGACCGACGCCGCTTTGTAGCCAAGGTATTCGGCGGTGCCCGGGTCCTACAGGGATTCGAGAGGTTCGACGTGGGCGCACGCAACAGCGAATTTGTACTCAGCTTCTTGCGCGAGGAGGGTATTGAACTGTTGGGGCAGGACCTGCTTGGGGAGTGCCCGCGCAAGGTCCACTTTTTTCCTGCCACGGGCAAAGTCCAACTCAAACGCCTGAGCCTGCGCCAGGACGACCCGGTTCAGCGGCAGGAGCAAGCGTATCTTCAGGGCCTGTCGGGCCAATCGGGCAGTGGCGACGTCGAGATTTTTTCCAGATGATCAACGTTCTCGTCATCGATGATTCTGCCGTGATGCGGACCTTCCTGTCGCAGGTGATCAACGCGCAGCCCGACATGCGACTGGCAGGCGTGGTGTCGGACCCCTTACTGGCCATAGAGCGCATCCGCCGCACGGCGCCAGACGTCATCACGCTGGACGTGGAGATGCCTCGCATGAACGGCCTGGACTTCCTGCGCAAGCTGATGGCGGTGCGGCCGCTACCGGTGCTCATGATCTCCTCGCTGACCCAAGAGGGTGCTGACGCCACTTTTCGCGCGCTGGAACTGGGTGCCGTCGACTTTTTCCCCAAGCCGGCGTCACTGGACGAACTTGCGCGTGTGAGCCAGGACATCGCCGAGAAGATTCGTGCGGCAGCCCAGGCCCGTGTCGTGAGGGCATCCGCCGGTTCCCAACTCTTGCCGGCGCCTGCAGCCCCGCAGCGACCACGAGGCCGAATGGCCGTGGGTACCATCATCGGCATCGGCGCCTCGACCGGCGGGGTGGAGGCGCTCAGGGCGATCCTGACCGAACTCCCGGCGCAAATGCCACCGATACTTATGGCCCAACACATGCTGCCAGGATTCACCGAGACCTTCGCCCGCCGCCTCGACGCCATCAGCGCGTTGTCGGTCCGGCAGGCCTGCGACGGAGATGAGGCTGTTGAAGGCACTGTGTATGTGGCGCCGGGTGGACGTCATCTCCTGCTCGCGCGGGAATCGGGGCGCTATCTGCTACGTGTCACCGACGATGCTGCGGTAAACAGGCACCGTCCGTCCGTGGACGCTCTTTTCATGTCGATGGCGCGGACGGCGGGCGCCCAGGCCATCGGCCTCTTGATGACGGGCATGGGCGCAGATGGCGCCGAGGGGTTGCTGGCCATGCGGCATGCAGGTGCCATCACCCTTGCGCAGGACGAGGCGAGCAGCATCGTGTTCGGAATGCCGCGGCAGGCCATTGCGCTGGGGGCGGCGCAGGAGGTAATCGGGCTGACTCAAGTGGCGGCCCGGTTACGCGCATTGACGCAGCAGTCTTCCCCGGAGAATTGACGCAGACTACTGGGCAACATACCGACAATTCCGCAGTGCCTGGTACGCTGTTGGATGCCTCACATACAAGCAGTCGTTGATGACCTCGCCGCCGGTTCTGGCCTGCCGGATTTTGCCTCCCACGCCGAGGGCCCGCCGCCCCCCAAAAACCGAAATGGCAAAGGCGCTATTTTGAATCCCAGAACTTCTGCATCTCCACAAACAGGAAGGAGGCGGTCCAGGTGATCAGCACCAGCCCGGTCAGGGCTTCGATGCCGGTCAAAAAACGCATCTCGCCAATCGGCTGGATGTCACCAAAGCCCAGCGTGGTGAAGGTGGTGAAGGAGAAATAAACGCAGTCCATCAGACTGCCGTCGAAGTTGCCCGTCAGCCTGCCCCAGCCCTCGGCATGGTGCATCAGGTAATAGACGGCAGCAAACAGCCAGACCTCCACCGCGTGCGCCACCAGTGCGCCGCCCACGCCGAGCAGAAGCCGCGGCCGGTGTGGAATCTTGACGCGACGCAGCAGCACACTGAGCCGCAGCAGGAACTCGTAATGAATCACCACTGCCATCAACACCACGGCAAGATTCGCCGCAACAACCAGAATCATGGCGCAACCCTTCCGGCAATCAGTTCATTCAGTACGCTCGGCTCGAAGTGTCGGTCAATGTAGCCGGCCAGGCCCTCGAACACTGAGTCCAGCGTGGGGGTGCCCGCACCGAACAGTGCCTGCAGCACCGCCGGGTCTTCGAACAGCCCATGCAGGTAAACGCCCAGCACATTGCCCGCAGCGTTTTGCCAGCCCAGGCCCTCAGGCAGCACCGCCTGTGCCAGGTCACCGGCGGCAGCCATGGCGCTGTGCGGCGCGGTCTGGCCGTGGTGAATTTCATAACCCCGCACCATCACGCCCGACAGCGCCGACCAGGGCCCGCTCACCGCAGTAAAGCCCGCCTCGCGGTGCCGCACCGTCTTGGCCGGCTCGAACATCGTGACAACCGGCAACAGGCCCAGGCCCGGGCCATTGCCGTCGATGCCGTGAGTGTCAATCAGCGCTTCACCGAGCATCTGCAAACCGCCGCAGATACCGAGCACCGCGCCGCCGCGGCCGGCATGTTCGGCCACTGCGCGATCCAGCCCTTGGGCGCGCAGCCAGTCCAGGTCGCCGCTCGTGTGTTTGGAGCCGGGCAGGATGACCCAGTCGGCCGGCGACAGACCCGCGAGTTCTGACGGGCTGCGCACCCACTGGAGGCGAATGCCGGGAACGTTTTTAAGCGGCTGGAATTCGTCGAGGTTGCTGATGCGCGGGTAGGCAATCACCGCGATGGTTTTGGTAACGGTGCCAGTGGCGCGGCTGCTGGCGTCAAAGACTCCGTCTTCCTCGGGCAGGCCGTGCTGCCACCACATTGGCAGGGTCGCGACCGTCGGCACGCTGGTCAGGTTCTGCAGCATTTGCGGGCCGGGTGCAAGCAGGGTTGCATCGCCGCGGAACTTGTTGAGCACAAAACCCTTGATCAGTTTTTGCTCGGCGTTATCAAGCATGGCCCAAGTGCCGTACAGGTGCGCAAACGCACCGCCGCGATCAATGTCGGTGACCAGCAGGCAGGCCGCATGGGCGTGAAGGGCCACACGCATGTTAACGATGTCACTGTCCTTGAGGTTGATCTCGGCGGGCGAGCCCGCGCCTTCAATCACCACCACGTCGTTCTCGGCCATCAGCTCGTCGAGCGCCTGCGCGATCACCGGCCACACCGACGCGCTGCGGCCGCGCCAGGCCATACGCGACAGTTCCGTGTTGACCTGCCCCATCAGGATGACCTGGCTCTGCGTGTCTTTCTCGGGCTTGAGCAGCAGCGGGTTCATGCGCACCTCGGGCACGGCGCGGGCCGCCAGCGCCTGGAAATACTGCGCGCTGCCGATCTCGCCGCCAGGCACGCAATTTTCCGCCGGGCCGCCCCAAGGAAAATTAGCCCCCTCGGGGGGTAGCGTAGTACGCGAAGCGACAAGCGTGGGGGCTACGACTCTGGCGTTGTTGCTCATGTTCTGCGCCTTGAAAGGCGCGACCTTGAGGCCTTGGTTGGCGTAATAGCGGCACAGCGCGGTGGTCAGCCAGCTTTTGCCGGCGCCACTGGTGGTGCCCAGCACCATGATGGCCTTCGCCCTCATGCCGCAGCCCTCGCGATATCGGGCCATGCCTTGCGCAAGGCATCCTGCGCCGCTGGAGCCGCGACACTCAGGCGCACATGGCCGGGCAGGCCAAAGGAAGTGGTGTCACGCAGCTTGATACCCCTCGTCCGCAATGCCACCAGCGCCTCTGCCAGCGTGATTCCCGAAGGCAGGGCCGGCTGCGCGCTAAAGAAATTGGCCTCACTGGGCAGGCAGCCCCAGCCCAACGATTCGCACAATTGAAGCTGCGCGGCCTTCCATTCCCGCAGCACCGGCAAACTCGCGGCCAGCCAGGCCTGCACGTCGTGCCTGACCCAGGCCTGCAGCATGGCGACCCCGTGCGCGCCCACCGGCCAGGACGGCGCGAGTGCTTCAAGTTGCCTGACCGTGCCGTCCTGGCCGGTCGGTGCAATCACATAGGCTGCGCGCACACCGGTCAGGCCCAGGGCCTTGTTCGGCGTCCACAGTTGCCAGACGTTTTGCACCGCGCCGCCCGACCATGCCGACACACCGCTCAGGCGCAGGGGCTCGTAAGCACGGTCCAGCACGCACAGGGCATTCGTGTCTGCGCGACCGTCCGGCGCCGCGTCAGACTGACCCAGCGGGCTGGACGGGTCGCAGGCCCAGCGCAACTGCGCCCCATCTGGCGACGAGGCCAGCGGCAGCCCCCAGGCTGAAGCCGCCTGCGCATAGTCGCCGTAGCTGTAGCGCGGTAGCCAGACGGATGAAGCGCCGCGCTGCGCCGCCAGCGCCGTCACCCGAAACACAAACTCGCTGGCACTGCCGGCCACCAGCACACGCTCAGGCGCAACATCGTGAAAATTCGCCAGTTGGCGGCGCAACCGGGTGTAGCCGGCGTCGGGATACGCCGTGGCATCGGCCTGCTGCACCACAGCCAGCGCATCCGGGCACGGCCCGCAGGCATTGCTGTTGCTTGAAAAATCATGCAGGGGCACGCCGAACTGGTCAGGACCGCCGTGGTTGCGCGCACTCGCAAGCGGCAAAAAGCTCATTGCGAAATTCCCGGGAACAAGGTCAATGCTATTAAAAAGATAGCTGTCGTCGCCCACAGGACAAGGGCAAACACCGCTTTTGATGCATATTTCCGGGCCGAGGCGGTGTCAGCGGCTTCGGCCGGCCGGCCTGCGGCGTTGAGGGTGTACACCCCCGGCTTGCGCAGGCTGACACCCAGCGCCAGCGCCATGGCCGCCATTGGCCAGCCGCTGTTGGGCGACGGTGTCTTGGCGGCTTCCCAACGCAAGGCGCCCACCGGCAGGCCGCGCGCCACCAATGCCAGCAAACCAGCCGTCAGGCGCGCTGGCAACCAGGACAACACGTCATCGGCACGCGCCGCCCATTTGCCGGCCCACTCCCAGTGCTGCCCGCGGTGCATGCCGCGGTAGCCCCACATCGCGTCGGCGGTATTGGCAAAACGGTAGATGGCCGCGCCCGGCAGGCCGAACAGAACGAACCAGAACACCGGTGCCACCACCGAATCGTTGAGATTTTCGGCCAGTGACTCGATAGCGCTTTCTCGCACCTCGCTCTCGCTGAGCAGGGCGGTGTTGCGGCTGACCAGCCAGGCCAGCCGTGCACGCCCGGCTTCCACCGATTGCTGCAAGGCGGTCTCCACCGCACCGACCTCGTCATGCAGCATGCGCCAGGACAACATGCATTTGAGCAGCCATCCCATGAGCACTACCCACAGCATGGCAATGGCGGCCTTGTCCAGCCCCGGATTCAGCACCAGATGCGTGACCTGACGCAAGATCTGGGCCTGCAGCGCAAAAGTTAGGGCGCCCACAACCAGCACCCCGGCCAGCCAGGCCAGCGCGCCGCCGACAAAAGCCAGGGCCGGCGGACGGGCAGTGATCACATCCCCGCAGGCCTGCAGGTAACGGCCCATCAGGACGACAGGATGGACAACCGGTCTTGGTTCGCCCCAGCGCGCATCAATCGACAGGGCCAGCACCAGCACAAACACCATAACAATCGCCACACACACCGCGAGCATCCCGGGGCTTGGATCCAACTGGAAGAAGTTCCACGCTGTCAGCATCTGAGGCTCCCTATCCTCGATGACGCGAGGCCACGGCGACGCGGCCACGCCGTGCCTGCCGCCAGGCGCCCAGCGCCAGCAACAGCGCCGTGGCAAACAGCGCAAAGAGGGTGTCCACCACGGGCGTGGCTTTCGGCGCGGGCACGTCGGCCTGCGGTTCGAGTTTCAATCCCTGCACCGCCGCAGGCGATTTTGGGGCAAGCTGTGCATCTGTCACCTGGGCGAGGGGTTGCGGCGCGGCCGCAGTCGCGGGCTGCACAATCTGGCGCGTGGCTGCGGGCGGGACAGAACCGGCTTGCGCTTCAACAAAACGCCGCACCGCGGGATTGCTTTCGCGCAAACCGGTTGCCTTGAGTGCGTCCATGTACGCCTGCGCCAGCTCTTTTTTCGTCGCATCGTCGGGCCGCCAGTAATTGAGGCGCACTGCATCGAGCATGCGCTCCAGCGTCTGTGCGAAAGCCGCGCGGCTAACCCCGTTATGGCCTTCCAGCCACTGCCGTGTGCCCAGTTTGTACTGGTCGCGCACATACACGTTGTGCAGCGACTGCCAATGGTCCTGCCGCACCGTCTGTGGTGAGGTGACCTGCCAGCCCCAGAGAAACTGTGCCGTCTTGAGCACCTGCAGGGTGCCGCTGTAGCCTTCGGCCTTTTGCGCGTTGATCCATTGCGGATGCAGGTAACGGGTATGCATTTCCTTGGTCAGCGCGCTGGCCGCAGTTTCGGTCTTGACTTCTGTGGCGTCACGCAGATTCTGGACATAGAGGGAGGGGTCTTTGCCGGTCAGTTGACGCACCGCCTGCGATATGCCGCCAAGGTACTGGAAAGGATCATCGCTGGTCAGCATACCGTAGGTGTTGGAGGTACGGGACAACAAGGCGGTGTCGACCTGCCGGAGGTTGCCTGCATAGACAGCGCTGCGCAGCTTGTTGAGCACAGTCGATGACTCGCCGCCACTATCCGACTCGCCCAGCCCTTCGCCGTAGGCATGGCCCATGCGCGCCATGTACAGGCTGGCCATCTCTGCGTCGCCCCCGGCTCTGGCCGCAGTCTGCCAGAGGTCGGTGGCCTGCGCCGCATCGGCAAGGCCGGTGCCGTAGGCGCCCTGCTCGTTGGAGAAGACCCGTGCGGTGGACCAGCGCCGCGCCTGCGCTGCTGTGGCGCCGCCGGCCTGCATGGTTCGGGCGAGCGCCTCGGAGTTGCGCGCCACGAAGTTGTCGGCCTCGCGCAAGGCGGCCACTTGCTGCACGCCTTGATCGAGCCAGCGCATCACGGTCGGGAACTGGTCGCGGTAGGAGCCGGTCACGCTGAGCAGCACATCGAGCCGGGGTCGTTTGAGTTCGCTGGCCGGCACCGTATCCAGGCCGGTGACGCGGCCAGCGTCATCCCAGCGCGGGCGCAAACCCAGGGCGTGCAGGGCCTGGCTTTCCATCACGCCCTGATGGCGCATGGTTTCGCCGGCCCACAGGGTGAAGGCAATTTTTTGAGGCCACCGGCCCTTGTTGTCTGCGCGGTGCTGCGCCATCCAGGCATCGAAGGCGGCCACCCCGGTGTCCCAGGCCTGGCGTGTCGGCACGCGGCCGGGATCGAAGCCGTAGAGGTTGCGGCCCGTCGGCAGGCTGTCGGGGTTGCGCACCGGATCGCCGCCGTAACTGGCGGCCAGATGCCGGCCGTCCAGCGCTTTCAGAAAGCCGCTGATCTCTTCGTTGTTGGCCAGCGCGGCATCGAGCTGGATGGCGCGCTGCGCCAGTGCCAGCAGCACCTGCGGGTCCAGCAGCTTGGCTTCGGCGCGATTCGGCACCGAGGTCTTTGGATTCTTCGCGTCTTCGGCGCGCAGGTCCAGCCGGCTCGCGGCCTGCGGGTCTTTCAACGCGACCTGCAACCAGCGCGCGGGGCGCGACTGCATCAGGCGTGCGCCGTCGAGCAAAAAGACCTCGTCGATATCCTCACCGAGCGCCTCGATCAACGGCTTGCGCAGGGTCTGCAGCACGGTCAGCAGGCGGCGCTGTGCGTCCGGCACCTCGCCGAAGGCGGCCAGGCCCAGCGGCTGGGCGGCCTGCGCCAGGTCATCCATAAAGGGGTGCAGCACTTCCATGAATCCGGCAAAGTTGTTGCGGATTTTTTCCCGGCTCCACTTCAGGTCAAGATGGTAGTTGTGCTCGACAAAGTGGGTGATCAGGCGCGCTTCCAGCTCAGCCTTGACCGGCCCGGGGGCGACGGTTTCCCAGTCATGCATCAGGTCGTGCATCTCGTGCACCTGGGGGCGGAAACCGGCCGGTGAAAACATCGGCGTCGAGTGGCTGACCAGCACCGCGCGGCCGCGCCGCTTGGCGGTGAGTGCCTCGCCGAGGTTGTCCATGATGTAGGGGTAGATGTTGGGCATGTCGCCGAGGGCCAGCAGCGGATCGTCCTGCGCCGAGAGGCCGCGCTCCTTGCCCGGTGCCCATTCCAGCGTGCCATGTGTGCCCACATGCACCAGCGAATGGGCGCCGAACTGGGTGCGCAGCCAGAGGTAGGTGGCCAGGTAGTTGTGGCTGAGCGGCACCTGGGAGCGGTGGCCGATGCGTTTTTTGCGCTGCTCGGCTGAGCTTGACGCCGTGATCTCGTGGCGCAGCGGCTGCGGCAGGATCACTACCTCGCCCAGCTGCAGCCGCGGGATGATGAAGGCCGGCTGGCCTGCATCGGTCGCACGCAGCATGGCGGCCTTGTCGGCCGGCCCCCAGTAGTCCTCAATGCGCTTTTGTGTGGCCGGTGGCAGGCTGCGGAACCAGGTCAGGTAGCTGGCCAGCGGCAAGGCCTCGGCCAGCCCCTGCGCCAGCAGGCCCCGCACCAGCTCGGGCTTGTAAAACGCGGTCATGGTGGCCTGCACTTGGGGCGTGATCTGATCCGCCGTCGGCGCCTGGGTCTGGTAGCCGGCGGCTTTCATCGCGGCCAGCATGTTATGCAGGCTTTTCGGCACGTTCAGGAAGGACGCGCCCACATTGCCCTCACCCAGCGGATAGTTGTAGACCATCATCGCCACGCGGCGCTGCGCCGGTGGCGTCTGCTGCAGGCGCACCAGGGCGGCGGCCTTGTCGGCCACGGCGTTGATCTGGCCGGCGATAGGCAGCAGCGAGCCGCTGGTCGTGTCGCGCGCCGTGATCAGCATGGCATCGACCATGCCCGACAACTCGCTGGGCGTGTAGTAGTAGGACACATCGCTGAGCGCCAGCCCGTCGCGGCTCTGCGCCCATTCGGGCGGGTTCATCGCCAGCGCCGGCATGGTCTGCAGCACCGGCACGCCGATCCGCTCGAGCTCGGCCTTGCGCCCGGTCGGGTTGAAGACCAGCGCGGCATTGATGATGAGGTCGGCAACACGCCGCTGGCCCGCCGGCTCAGTGATGTGGGTGGCCTGATAGAACAGGTCTTGTTGCTGGCGCGGCCCGTAAAACGCGTAGGCGCGCAGCCCGCGCTGCTCCAGCGCGGCGATCAGGCTGTCCAGCCAGCCGGTGTCGGCACCGGTAAAAACGGCGTTGTTGACGGCGATTGCTACTGTTTTGGGAGCTGCTTGCGCCCGTCCCATAAGGGCTCGAGGCATATTTGATGCTGAAAACGGCAGCTGATCGAGCTCCGATGCCTGGCTCTGCATTTGCGGCCAACGCGGGTGGTAAAAGCCTGCCAGAGGCAACTGCACAGCAACTGGCAGGGCCGCAGCGTCGGGCGTGCCGGCCAGCGACTGCTTCAGGGCGCTCATGGCCAAAGCGATGTTGGCCGCACCGCCAAAGCGCCAGTACTCGCGCAGGCGCTGTGCCCAGGCGCTGTCCACGCCGCGCTCGGCGGCCAGGGGCGCAGCGGCCACGGGCTGCTTGTTCGCCACGGCGGCAAACTCGCCCACCAGCACATACGGGGTATCGCCCTTGTCCAGGATGTCGCCGAAGCGGGCGGCCGTGTTTTGCGCCACGCTGCTGTGCGGAGCATCAATCACCAGCAAGCGCGCACCGCGCAACGCCTGGGCCAATGCCTCTGGCGTGCCTTGTTCGGCCGACAGCGTGGTCAGGGGCACCCCGGCCTGCCGCGCCCCGGCCACGAGTTGCGCCAGCCGCGACGGCGTGACCACGTAGGTGGTCAGCAACACCACATGCAGCTGGGTAGTTTGGGCCGCAGCCCCCGCTGCCCCGAGCAACAGCAGCAACAGCACGCTGGCCAGCAGGCGACGCACCAGCGTCATGGCCGCGCCCCCTGAGCCTGCGCGCCGTCGGGCACGACCGGGACGACCGGGACGACCGGCACGTACACCATGGTGCCGTCCTTCATGCGGTAGGCGGTACCGGCTTTTTCACCATCGCCCTCGCCCGAGGCACCGCTGGCCTTGAAGCGGGTGAGCTTCTGGCCGTCCTTGGTGATGATTTCCATGTCGGGCTGGCCTTCGTTGCGGATGATGGTCAGCTTGTCATTAGCGAACGGGTTGAGCGGGTTGTTGATCACCGCAATCAGCAGCATGCCAATGACGACCAGAAACACGTCGATCAGGTTGATGGTGGAGAGCACCGGGTCGTCGTCGTCCTCGTCAAGAATGCGCATGCGCGGCCTGGCGGCTGCCACTCTTGTGACTGGCTTGGGCGAAGCGCTGCCGGGCGGGCTCATGCGGTCTGCCCGTCCAGCACCGCCAGCATTTCCGCGAGCAGCCAGCGCCGGCGCACGCTGTACACCACAAAGGTGATCGATGCTGCGACGAGCGCCACGATCACCGCCGCAAAAGCAGGCGCCAGGTTTTGCGCCACGCCCTGCGACTGGCCCGAAGCCACCGCGACCAGCGCCGGGCCCATGGGGATCATGGTCGCCACCAGTCCCAACATGGGCGCGACGCGGCTGCACAGCCGCAAACCTTCAAGCTCCTTGAGTACCGCCAGTTCCAGCGCTTCGGCCGAGGCGTCGCTAAGCCGGTTCAGCAGCAGCAGCCGATCGGGCTGGCGTCGTCGCCGCAGCCACTCCACGCCGAAGGCGCCCAGGGACATCACCGCATAGGCAAATACGGCGAACACCAACAGGGTGACCGGCCAGAGAAACATCTGGGCGAGCTGGAACAGGGCATTTTCAAAAGGCATGGCGTGGCTTTCAATGGGGCGGGAGTGAATCATGAAGAGAACCGGCAACGGGCGAAAGCGGAGCACCCGGGCCCCAGCCATCCTCAAAGACCAGGTCAGACAAGGCAGTGCGGCGCGCCCATTTTTCAGCTTGCAGCATGGGCTGGTCGTAAAAATCGGCAACGGGGCCCAGACACAGCACGGCAACAGGCTTGCTGCCCTCGGGCATCTGCAGCAACTGGCCAAGCCTGAGCGGGCAGAAAATCGACACCCAGCCCATGCCCAGCCCTTCGGCGCGGGCAGCCAGCCACAGGTTCTGGATTGCGCAGGCCGCAGAAGCCAGGTCCATCTCGGGCAGCGTACGCCTTCCAAATACATGGGCCTCACGCCCTGGCGGCAAGGCCACAACCAGCACCTCGGCGGCGTCGAGCACGCCCTGCACCTTGAGCTTCATGAAGTCATCCTGCCGCTCGCCCAGCGCTTGCGCGGTCAGCACGCGTTCCTGCTCGATCAGCGCATGCACCTCCTGGCGCAAAGCGCTGTTGCGCACACGGATAAAGCGCCAGGGCTGCATGAAACCGACGCTGGGCGCGTGGTGGGCAGCCGACAGCAGGCGCGCCAGCAACTCGTCAGCGACCGTGCCGCCGCAAAAATGGCGCATGTCGCGCCGCTCGTAAATCGCGCGGTACACCGCCTGCCGTTCCGGCAGGCTGAAGGCGTGGTCCGGCAACTGGGGCGTCACGCCTCAGTCCTCGATGCCGCGCTGCGCCGGAATGCCGGCGTTGAAGGCGTGTTTGACTTTGGTCATTTCAGTCACCGTGTCGGCGAGCTCGATGAGCTCCGGCGGGCAACGCCGGCCGGTGATGACTACGTGCACATCCCTGGGCCTGTCCTTCAGAGTCTGCAACACATCGTCGAGCGGCATCCAGCCGTAAATCAGCGGATAGGTCAGCTCGTCCAGCACCACCATGAAGTTTTCACCGCCCAGGATGGCGGCCTTGGCTTTCTGCCAGCCATCACGCGCGAGCTGGGCCGAGTGTTCCAGGTCCTGGCTTTTCCAGCTGAAGCCGTCGCCAAGGCCTTCGATGGGAATGCCGAGCTGCTCAAACATGCGGTGTTCGCCGAAACGCGCACTCGGCACTTTCATGAACTGGAAGATCTTCACGGCCTTGCCATGCACGTGGTGGCGGCCGTGGGCACGAAGTGCCAGGCCGAAGGCGGCCGTGCTTTTGCCCTTGCCGTCACCGGTGTTGACGATAACCAGGCCGCGGCGTTCGCCCTCGGGTTTGTCGTAGCGTTTTTCAGTGGGGGGCGTCTCGATTTGCATGGGGTGTCTTTCAGCTTTCAGATTCGGGGCACGGCCAGCCACTGGCCAGCCAACGGGTGCACGGCGATGCGCTGCGCAAACACGCTTTCCAGCGCGCGGTGGGTGGCCGGGTCAGCGCAGGCGCCCTGGTGCATGACACGGCCGTCGGCCATCACCACCAGTTCATCGGCCTGCAGCGCGAACGAGATCTCATGCAGCACGCTGACCACGGTTTTTCCCTGCGCCACCAGCGCGCGGGCCATCAGCAGCCAGTCGGCCTGGTGTGGCGGGTCCAGGTTGGCCAGCGGCTCGTCCATCAACAACATCTGCGCCTCGACCGCCAGCGCCCGCGCCAGCAGCACGCGCTGACGCTCACCGCCAGAGAGCTGGCCGAGGGCGCGCTCGCGCCAGTCCCAGGCGTGGGTCGCGCGCAGCGCACGCTCGACAGCGGCGTGGTCCTGCGCGCTGGGCGGCGCCAGCCAGGCCTGGTGCGGCAAGCGGCCCAGCATGGCAACGTCCCAGGCCGTCAGGTCGTCGGGCGAGCTTTCGTTCTGGCCCAGCCATGACAGCTGCTGCGCGCGCTCGCGGGCAGGCAACTCGGCCAGGGGCCGTCCGAGCAGGGTGATGCTTCCACTGCAGGGCAGCAGCCCCGCCAGCACCTTTAGCAGGGTGGACTTGCCGGCGCCATTGGGCCCAACAATGCTGGTCCAGCGAGCTGCCGGCACGGCCAGCGACACATCGTGCAATATCTCGGTATTTCCGAGTCTGGCCCTTACCCCGCTTGCGTGCACAGCTACTGAATTGATAGCAATTGGAGATATTCCCGACATCAGATGCCCCCTCCCCTTGCGCTGCTTCGGTGCATCAGCCACAGCAGGTAACCGCCACCGAGCACGGCGGTCAACACGCCGACCGGCAACTCCTGCGGCGCAATCAACCAGCGTGCCAGGATGTCGGCGGCCATCAACAACACCGCGCCCATCAGGGTGGCGAGCACAATCAGCCGACCGTGGGTGGTCTTGACCACCGAGCGCACCAGATGCGGCGCAGCCAGGCCGACAAAGGCCACCAACCCGGTCTGCGCCACCGCCGTGCCGGTGGCCAGCGCCAGCACCGCAACCAGCGCCGCGCGCATTTGCGGCAGCTTCAGGCCCAGGCTTTGTGCAGTGGCTTCACCGAGCGCCAGCCCGTCGAGCACATGGCTCATCATCCAGGCCGCCAGCAAACTGGCAAGCAGCGCGCCCGCCATTACGGCGCAGGCGGTCCAGCCGACAAAGGCGGTGCTGCCCAGCATGAAGGACTGCATGGCCTGCATGATGTCCGGGGTCATCAGCAGGATCAGCGAGCTGAGCGCCCCCAGCACCACGCCCACAATCACGCCGGCCAGCAACAGGCGCAGGGTGTGCTGCACGCCCTTGGCCAGCAACAGGGTCAGCAGCACCGCCAGCACAGCACCGACAAAAGCGGCCCCGGTCAGCCCGATGCGCGCGACCCAGTGCGTGGCCAGCGGTGACACACCGAACAGCGCCATGGCCAGCGCCACGCCCAGCGAGGCGCCGGATGCGCTGCCCAGCAGGTAAGGATCGGCCAGCGGGTTGCGAAACAGGCCTTGCGCCACGGCGCCGGCCAGCCCCAGCAGCGCGCCGGCCAGCCAGGCGCCGACGGTGCGTGGCAGACGGATCTCCCAGACAATCTGGAGGGCCTGCGCATCGCGACCCATGGCCCGCACACTTTCGAAGCCGGTGCTGCCCACGCTGACGCCCAACAGCAACAACAAGCCCGTGGCCAGCAGCAAGCCGCCGGCCAGCCACAGCGCCCTGCGGTTCTGCGCGCTGCGCTGCGGGCTCATCGCGCCTGCTCTTCCAGGCAGCGGGCCATCAGGCGCGCGGCCTCGGCCATGCGTGGACCGGGCCGCACCACCACGTCGGACTCGTCCACGCCGAAGACACAGATGCGCTTGTCGCGCACGGCCTTGATGCTGGCCCATCCCGGGTAAGGCACCATGGCCTGCATGCTGCGGTTGCCAATCATGATCACGTCCGGGTTGGCGCGCACCACAAACTCGGGGTTGAGCTTGGGGAAAGGTCCCAGCGCAGCCGGCACCACATTTTTGACGCCCAGCCTTTTCAGGGTTTCACCGATAAAAGACGACTCACCGGCGGCATATGGGCCCCGGCTGACTTCGAAGTACACCCGCGTGTCGCGCGCCTTCGGCGACAGCGACTGCGCCGCCGCTGACACGCTGGCATCAATGACGCGCCACAAGCGCGCGGCGCCAAGCTCTTCCGGCACCTCCAGCAGCACACCCAGCACCGACAACACGCGGCGCACGTCAGCATGGCTTTTGGGCTCCAGTGCCACCACCTTGATGCCCAGCGACTCAAGCCGCTGGCTGGCGCGTGATGAGACGGACAGCAGAACCACGTCGGGCCGGAGCGCCACGATGCCCTCGATGTTCGGGTCCAGCCCGCCCCCCATGACCGGCAGGCTGCGCACGCTCACCGGATGGTTGGAGAAACGGTCCACGCCGACAATGCGCTGGCACTGCCCGAGCGCGCACACACTTTCGGTCAGCGAAGGCAGCAGACTGACGATGCGCTGCGGGCTCTGGGTGAAGCTGATGGCCGCCCCCCGGTCATCGACCACTTGAAGCGCCTGCGCCGGCAGCCAGCAAGCGATGCCGGCCAGCAGCAACAACATCAGGCGTTTCATGGGGAGCCCTTGAGCGTCAGTGGCAACCCGGCCGCCATGAAGGTGACGCGCTCGCAGGCGGCAGCTACCTCCTGGTTGAGCCGCCCCAACGCGTCGACAAAGTCGCGGGTCTCGCGGCCCATCGGAATAACGCCCAACCCGATCTCGTTGCCGACCAGCACCAGCGGGCCGGTGCAATTCTGTATTGCTATCAAAACCATAGCTGTCTGCGCTTGTGGCTCGGGGGCTGGAAGGCTATTTTGCTGTGAACTCCCGGCCGGCATGAGGAGATTGGTCAGCCACAGTGTCAGGCAATCAACAACGATCAGCGTCTGCGCGTTGCTGTTCTGCGTGATCGCCTGTGCCAGGTTCAGCGGCTCCTCCACCGTGGTCATGCCCGGCACACGTTCGGCTCGGTCCTGCCGGTGGCGCGCGATACGTTCACGCATTTCCGCATCCCAGGGCTGTGCGGTGGCGATCAGCAGCGCCCGGTGCTCAGGTGCAGCGTCCAGCCATTGCCGCGCCAGCATCTCGGCACGGCGCGACTTGCCGCTGCGCTGGCCGCCGAGGATCAATTCGCTGCGGGCTATGTGAGGGGTATTCATGGGGCGGACCCCGCGCCGCCGGGCCGCCCCAAGGCGCGGACGGCCCCCTCGGGGGGCAGCGACGACACGCCAGTGCCGAGCGTGGGGGTCATGTTCCAGCTCATGATCAGCCGGTGGATCTGCTCGACTCCATCGGTGAGTGCCGCTGGCCCGGGCTGCAGGATGTCGGCGGACTTGATCTCGAACAGCTGCCGGTGTTTGACGGCGTTGACGCCCTCCCAGCCGGCCCGGCCCAACACGTGATCGGGGCGGAACTTGCGACCGCACCAGGAACCGAAAACGATGTCGGGGTTGCGCCGCACGATTTCTGCGCCGTCGCCAATGATGCGGTCCTTGCCCATGGGCTGCGACGCCAGCTCGGGGAAAATATCGTCGCCCCCAGCAATGCCGATCAGCTCCGTCACCCAGGCGATGGCGCTAATGTGCGGGTCGTACCACTCCTCGAAAAACACGCGCGGCCGGCGCTTGAGCGCCGACGCCGCCAGTTCAATCTCAAGCAGCCGGCCTTGCATGCCCGCGATCAGTTCCAGGCCGCGCGACTCCTGCCCGACCATGGCGGCAAGCTGGTACAGCATAGAGAAAATTTCGGCCACGCTGCGCTGGTTGAAGATGGTGACGGCGATGCCCTTTTTGATGAGCTGCGAAGCGATGTCGGCCTGAAGGTCGGAAAAGCCGATCACGCAATCGGGTTGCAACTCGACAATTTTGTCGATCTTCGCGTTCAGAAAGGCGCTGACTTTCGGTTTTTCGGCGCGCGCACGCGGTGGCCGCACCGTGTAGCCCGAGATGCCGACGATGCGCCGCTCTTCACCGAGCAGGTACAGCCACTCGGTCGGCTCTTCGGTCAGGCAGACGATGCGTTGTGGTCCATAGGCGGACCTGTTTGTACCTGATGCCAGCGCGCGCCAGTCCGTGGATGCGGTCATAGCCTCTCCTTGATGAACAGCGCCGCAGCAGCTGCCGGGTTGGAAGGAAACCAGGCGTGAAAGTAGCTGGCCTTGACCTTGCGGTCAGGGCCAGCCACATACAGCGCCTCACCCTGGCCGCGCAGCTTGCGCCCCGGCGCGGCTTCAGTGCGGGCCGCAGGGGCCAGCGAAGTCTCGCACGTCGAGTAGTGGAAGGTGTGGCCGCGCAGGGTGCCACCAGCCATTGTCAATTGTTGGGGACCGAGGGCCGCAAGTTTTTTTTGCATACTTGCGCGGCCCGGCAATATGGCCCACATCGCGAAGCGGCTGTCATCGATGGTTTGCAACTCACCGAACAGCGCCATCATGCCGCCGCACTCGGCCCAGACCGGCTTGCCGGCAGCCACATGGCTGGCGACGGCGGCTTTCATGGCGCTGTTTTCCGCCAGCGCTGCCGCATGCAGTTCGGGGTAACCGCCGGGCAGCCACAGCGCGTCACAATCAGGCAAGGCGGTATCGCGCAAGGGCGAGAAAAACACCACGTGGGCGCCCAGCGCCCGCAGGCAGTCCAGGTTGGCTGCATAAATAAAACAGAAGGCTGCGTCGCGTGCAACGGCAACTGTCACGCCCTGCAGCAGCTGAGGCGTTTCAGGCGCCGCATCATCCGGCCCGGGAAAGCCCACCGCCCAGGCCTGCAACGCGTTCGTATCCATTTGCCCCAGCTTTGTGGCAGCGAGTGCGTCGGCAGCGGCATCCAGCCTGGCCATGGCATCGTCCATCTCGCCGGACATCACCAGACCCAAATGCCGTTCGGGCAAATTGAAGGCCGGGCTGCGCATCAGCGCCCCTTGCCATTGCGCCGGATCACGCAGGCTCTCCTCCAGCATGGCCGCGTGACCTTCCGACGCGACCCGGTTGGCCAGCACCCCGGCAAAACGCAGGCCGTCTCGGTAGGACTGCAGTCCCCAGGCCAGGGCGCCGAAAGTGCCAGCCATCGCGCCGGCGTCGATCACCGTCAGTACCGGCAAACTGAAGTGCTGTGCCAGGTCGGCAGCGCTGGGCAGGCCGTCAAACAGGCCCATCACGCCTTCGACAATGATCAGATCCGCTTCCTGTGCGGCTTCATGCAGTCGTCGCGCGCAATCGGCTTCGCCGGTCATCCACAAATCGAGCTGATGCACTGGTGCGGCGCTGGCCAGCGCCAGCCAGTGCGGATCCAGAAAATCCGGCCCGCACTTGAACACCCGCACGCGCCGGCCCTGACGGGCGTGAAGGCGCGCCAGCGCACACGCGACCGTGGTTTTGCCCTGGCCGGAGGCCGGGGCAGCGATCAGGATGGCGGGGCAGCGGACTGAGGGCATGCCTCACATGGCCCATGAAACGGACGCAAAGAAATTGCGACCGGGTACCGAAAAGCCGTTGGCAAGCATGTAGCGGGTATCGGTCAGGTTGTTGATGCGGCCTAACAGGGTGACATCTTTCTGAACCTTCCAGGTCACGCCGGTATTGAGCACGCTGTGACCGGGCAAGGTATCGCGGCCAGCCCCGACCACCTTGGCGTCCTCGCGGTTGCCGGACAGCCTGAGTTCACCAAACACACTGACATCACCCATACGGTGGGTGACGCGGGCATTGAGTACATGTTGCGCAATACGCACCAGGCGCAGGCCATTGGAAGCCGGCACAGACGAGTAGGAGCGCGGGTCAGCATAGTCGTAAGACAGCGCATAACTGGTGGTGCCAGACTGCACATCGGCGGTCAGCGTGACCCCGCGCAACACCGCCAGCGAACTCTGTACATTGGTCGATGGAATGATGAAGCCTTGAATGTCGTTGTGGTAGGCCACCGCTCCGAGCGCCAGATTGCCCTGCTGGTATTTCAGGCCCACTTCAGTGGCCCGGTTGCGCTGGGGCACCAGGGCCGCATTGCCAAAACCCGGAAAGTAAAGCTGATTAAAGGTGGGAGCCTGGAAACTTGTGCCCACGCTGCCCACGGCACGCAGGCCGTCCGTCAAGCGGTAACCGGCGGCAAGCGCCCAGTTGTTGAAGCTGCCGAACTGGGAGTTTTTGTCGTTACGGATCACAGCCAGCGCATTCCAGCGTTCCCGGTTGAACGCATAGGACACCAGGGCGCTGCGCAGGTCACGCTGCTTGACCGTGTAGTTGGTGGAGCTCTCCACCGCCTCGGAACGGTCCTCAAACAACACAGACAACACATCCTTGCCCAGCGTGAAGTCGTTTTGCCAGGTCAATTGCCTGCGCTGGGTGTTGAACCGGCTGGCGCCACCGAAGCGTCTGTCAGAGATGCGGTAGTACTCGTTGACCGATTCCTCATCGCTGGTTCCCGCTGTGAGCGTGGATTTCCACTGCGGCAGCCACTGCGCTTCCCACTTGAAGGTGGCATTGTTGAGCTTTGGCTTGGCCCGGGCATCAGAGGTAAGCCGGGTCAAGGCCAGCGGATTGGGAGAGGGCAAACCATCGAACTGATACTCGGTATCGCTCTGCAGCAAACTCAACGTCAGCGCATGCTCGCGGTTGATTTTTGCGGTCAGCTTGGCGTCCACGCTGGTAGAACTGAAACCGTCGGCATCGGGATTGAAACTGGGCGATAGCGGGCTGGAAACAGAACTGATGCCCCGCGCTTTTTCACGCGATACCCCCAGGCTGTACCCGATGGCGCCAGTGCTGCCACGCACTGATGCGTCCAGTTGCCGCTGACCGTCCGAACCAAAGCCGGCGCTGGCACTGAGTGCCAGGCCGTCGGCGGGCTCACGGGTGAAAATCTGGATCACGCCGCCCACGGCGTCCGGCCCATACAGGGCAGAGGCGGCACCGCGCAAAATTTCAATCCGCTCAATACGCGCCAGCGGCAGGTTCTCGAACGATGCTCCGCCCGAAGTTGCCGAGCCGACCCGAACGCCGTCAATCAAAACAATGGTCTGCGAGTTGCTGGCGCCGCGCAGGAAAATGCTTGAGTTCGAGCGGTAGCTTCCATTGCTGCCCATCTGCACGCCGGGCTGCTGTGCCAGGATGTCGCGCAGTGACGACTGCCCGGCCCGATCCAGTGTCTCCCGATCAATGATGGATACGTCGGCAATCACATCGGTGACCGGTGTCGCCACGCGCGAGGCCGTGACAACGGTCTGGACGAGTTCGGACGATTTTTCGGTCTGACAAAGCGCAGGCAAAGCAGCGGCCAAAGCCAGCGACAACGCGGCAGGGCGCGCATAAAAAACACAGGTTTTCATGGGTGGAAACAATCAACAAAAAGCCCTCACCGGCTTCCCCGCCAGTGCATTGAGCGTTACGGCTGCAGCCCTTGCGGGCGTGCAACCACCTTGTTGGCCGGTATCCGGGCTGACGGAACTGTCCCCATCGCCTTCCCAAACGTGTGTTCAAACGCTCAGTGGCTGTGATGGGGCTGAATGCACCTGAAGCTGAATTTCAGGGAAAACATTCGTCCGTTTTACCGTTGCGGGGGCAGCGCAGGTTAAAAGTAGCGGCGCTTGCGGACCGGGGTGAACCCCGAACGCATGGCGAAAACTCCCTCCTGCTTCCCGTTGAACTGCAGCGTGTGAACCACACCGCGAGCACCAACAGGCGAGATTCTACGCCCCAAAACCCGGCAAACCCTACAATCACAAAGCCATGTCGAACCAAACCCACATCGACCAGATTGCCGAACGTGTCGAGCGGCTCCTGCTGCGCTACGAGGAATTGCAGCGCACCAACACCCTGCTCAGCGAACAGGTGCATGTGCTCACACAGGAACGCGACTCCCTGCGCTCGCGCCTGAGCGCCGCGCGCGCGCGCGTCGTTGCGCTGCTTGAGCGTTTGCCCGACTCATCATCGTCCGTCAGCCTGGGCGCTGCTTCCGCAAGAAGCACAGCCGGATCAGACTCATGAAGCAGCTCGATGTACAGATCATGGGCCAGAGCTATCTGCTCGGCTGCCCTGAAGGTGGCGAGGCGCGCTTGCTGGATGCGGTGGAAAAAGTCGATGCCGCGATGTGCAAGATCCGCGACGCCGGAAAAATCAAGGCGCGCGACCGCATCGCCGTGCTGGCAGCGCTGAACCTGGCGTTCGAGCTGTCCGAGCAGGAAGCCAATGCGCTGAAGGCCACACGCAACGCCGCGCCTGCCGCAGCCCGGGCGGATACGGCAGGCACTGCACCAGCCGATGGGGCGCAGCCCCAACTGGCGGCATTGCTGCAACGCCTGGACAACGCCCTGGGTGTGGACGGACGCCTGCTTTAACGCAGCGCGGTGCACCGCCACCGACGCGCCATCAAGCGCCCCGCCGCCAGCTGCACAGTCAGCTACAAGCGCCTACAATGGAATCGTCTGCGGTGCGCACCGGGCTTTATATTTCCTTGAACCAATGCTCTACGAGCACGGGCTTGGTAAATTGTCTGGCAGGCGTGATCGTCTCGCGTCAGACGAACCCGAAACCTGACTGCCCTCGCCCACCTGAACCCCGGTTCAGGATGACGGTCCGGTGGCACTTGCAGACACCTTTTGCTGACTTCTTAAACCGCTCGCCAAACCGGCCGCCCAACCGCTTGCCGAGGCAAGCAGCCTGTCTGTACAACGCATGCTCTTCGAACCCCTGCTCATTCTTGAACTCGCCCTGCTGGGCATTGGCACAGGTTTCCTCGCGGGGTTGCTGGGCATAGGCGGCGGCATGCTGATGGTGCCATTCATCACCATCATCATGGCGCAACGCGGCGTGGCGCCCGATCTGGCTGTCAAGATGGCGATTGCCACTTCGATGGCAACCATCATCTTCACTTCCATCTCAAGCGTGCGGGCACACCACAAGCGCGGCGCGGTGCGATGGGACATCGTCAGGCGCCTGGCACCCGGCATCGTGATCGGCAGCATCATCGGTAGCCTGGGCGTTTTTGCGCTGCTCAAAGGTGCTTACCTGGCCATCTTCTTCGGGCTTTTCGTAAGCTTTTCGGCCACCCAGATGTTTCTGGACAGGAAGCCCAAGCCGACGCGGCAAATGCCTGGCACGGCAGGTCAGTTTGCAGCCGGCGGCGGCATTGGTTTTCTCTCTGGACTGGTCGGCGCAGGTGGCGGATTCATCAGCGTGCCCTTCATGACCTGGTGCAACGTCGCGATCCACAACGCGGTCGCCACCTCGGCAGCGTTGGGCTTTCCGATTGCCGTGGCCAACGTGCTGGGGTATGTGATCAGCGGCCAGTCCGTGCAAAACCTGCCACCAGCGTCCTTCGGCTACATCTGGCTGCCCGCGCTGGTGGTGATCGCCATCTCCAGCTTTTTTGTGGCGCCGCTGGGCGCCAGGTTCGCCCACAAGCTGCCAGTGAGCAAGCTAAAACGCGTCTTTGCCAGCATCCTTTATGTGCTGGCCGCCTACATGCTCTGGAAGGGCTTGAGCAGCCTGTAGCCCGCGAGCCCGTCAGCCGTGCGCCACCCGCGAGTCTGCCGGTGCTTCCTCGCGCGCCGCCAGCCCGTAGTCGCGTGTCACCTCAGCGATGCGCAGCCGGTAGTTCTTGAACATGGTGCTGCGGCCTGCAGCCTGCGCGGCCCGGTGCGCCTCCAGATTGCGCCAGGCCGTCAGGCAGGCATCGTCGCGCCAGAACTGCAGTGACAGCACCTTGTCGGGCTCGGTCAGGCTCTGGAAACGCTCAATGGAGATAAAGCCCTCCATCTTGACCAGCTCGGTGTGGAGCTCGGCCGCCCAATTGAGGTAGCCCTCGCGGTGGGCCGGGTCGGGCCAGACTTCAAAAATCACTGAAACCACGGTGTGCTCCTTTGTAAATCATCGTTCTTCAAACACGGGAATGCGGGCATTGCCTAGCGGGCGAAACCCTGTCAGCTTCCCGAAATATGCATCAAATCGGGCTCCAGCCCTTATTTGGCGTGCGCAAGCAGCTACTATTTCGATAGCAATCTGGGCTCCGGGACAGACATGGGCGCCGGCTCCGAACCCCAGGCTGCGGCGGTCGCTGCGTTGCGGATCAAAGGTGTCGGGTTGCGGATTCAGCGCCTCATCGCGGTTGCCGCTGGCCAGCAGCAGCAACACGCCCTGCCCCAGTTCAATCCGCTGCCCGGCCAGTTGCAGGGCCTGCGCCGCAAAACGTCGCGTGTTCTGGATAGGCGCCTGGTGCCGCTCGACCTCAGTCACGAAACCACGCATCGCCGACAAGGACTGGTCTGCAGCCCCAGCCAGCGCCGGATGTCGCCGCAGCATCAGCACGGTGTGGCCCAGCAGGCCGGCCGTGGCGTCCAGCGACTGCTGCATCAGAGCGATGCGGTTGGCCGCCTGCACTGCGTCCAGCCCCTGCATCACGCCCTGGGCCGTCAGGGCCTGGGCGGCCTCTGAAGCGAGCACCACAGACGTTTCCGAGGCACCGGGAGCGATGCCTTGAACTAAGGCCTGAACATGGGCGCAGGTGGCGTCCAGCGCGCTGTCCGCAACAGCGAGCAAACGCGCCATGGTTTGTACGGGCAGCCCGCTGATCAAGGCATTGGCGCCCAGCCGCGGCCCCAGGTCAGCCGCTGCCGCCTGGCTGGCGCGCCCCACGTCCTCGAGGGTCCAGCGCCGCACCGCCTTCACCACGGCCGGCTTGTGGGCCGCATGGAATGCCCCGTCCGTCATGCGTACCAGCCGCGCAAACACCTCGCCTGCCCACGTGCCCTGCAGCGCCGCCGGAACGGCCTCGCCCGGCGGTCGCACGGCCAATGCAGGATGCTGCAAAGCCTCGCTGATCACCGCCAGGCTGCTGGCGACCCAGAGCTTCAGGCCGGCATCGAAATACAGCGGCCGCGTTTCGCGCAGCTGCCGGTAATACGGCCAGGGGTCGGGGTGGATGACTGCAGCGATGGGATCGGCGGGCGGCAGCAGGACCTCTTCAAGCATCACTGACCACCGGTTCGCAACGGACCTCGGTACGCACCGAGTTCGCGATAAAACATTCCTCGTGCGCTTCGTGGTGCAGATGGTCCAGTTGTTCGCGGGTGGGCAAACGCTCGCCGGAAAAAACCACTGCGGGTCTGAGGGTGACCACTGTCACCGCCATTTTTCCCTGCTCATTTTTTTCCATCACACCCACCGCGGCATCGGTGTACCGGTCCACACAAAATTTGCGTTTCGCGGCTATCGCCAGAAACCAGAGCATGTGACAGCTGGCCAGCGAAGCCACAAAGGCCTCTTCCGGATCGACGGCGGCGGCGTCCGACATCGGCAGCGGCACCGAATGCGGCGAGGACGAGCCCGCCACCTCGGCCCCACCGTCAAACGACATCAGGTGTCGCCGGCTGTAACGCCCGCTCAGAAAATCCTGCGCGCCGCGCTCCCATGCGATGTCGGCGGTGAATTCAGCCATCTCTGCCCTCCTTGTTCAAAGGCGTCTAGTGTCGCGAGGCCCACCCAACTTGTCGAGCAACAATAGTTTGTCTAAGATCAAACCATGCATGCAGACCCAGACCTCGCCCGCCTCGCATCCACCGTGGGTGACCCGCGCCGCATCCAGATGCTGGCGCTGTTGATGGAAGGCCGCGCGTTGACGGCGAAAGAACTGGCGCTGGGCGCCGGCATCACACCGGCCACCGCCACCGCCCACCTCAAACGCCTGCTTGATGACGGGCTCCTGGCGGGCACTTCACAGGGGCGGCACAAATATTTCCGCCTAGCATCGGAGCAGGTTGCGCAGCTGCTGGAGTCGCTGATGCGTGTGGCGCCGCGGCGCGAGTCCGAGGCCGCACATGCGGCCGAACCGATCCGCCAGGCCCGCTACTGTTATGACCACCTCGCAGGTAGCCTGGGCACTGGCCTGCTGGCCCTGCTGCTGCGCAAGGGCTGGCTGGTCAACGACGTGGCCGACACCACGGCCAAACAGCTGGAACTCACGCCCAAGGGCAGCAAGGCCTTCACGTCCCTGGGCATCGACCTGGTGGGTGCCCGAGCGCGGCGCCGGCAGTTTGCCTGCCGCTGCCTGGACTGGTCCGAGCGGCGTGACCACTTGGGCGGTGCGCTGGGTGCCGCGCTGGCCGAGCACTTCACACAGCAAGGCTGGATAGAGCGCAAAAAACATTCGCGTGTGGTGCAGGTCACAACCGAAGGCGGCGAGCAGCTCAAGCGGCTAGGAATCAAACTGCCCGCCTGAACCTGCCGCGCCGAGCTTGCCCCACGCAGCGCGCCGCAAAGAAGCCCCGCCGTCGACCACCAGCACGGCCGGCACGGGGCCGGTCGGCGTGTCGACCAGCCCACTGCTGTCCATCGCCGCCTTGACCAGTGAGTTGTCCTCAAAACATTTGACCGTAACGACCGGCCCGCAAAAGGCGGGAACACCGCCAAAAGGCCTGAACACAGAGGGAAGAACGCGAAAGTGGCCGGGGCTGTCGTTCTTATATAGGTCGCAAAAATCGGAGGTGGCGAACGTCGAAGCCGCTTGGTTTGTCATCTTCCAGTGACTTTTTTGATGGAGTGTTTGATATTTTCACGGCGGGCCGGCAATACGACGGCATTTTCGCGCGGCGCATTGAGCACAATGCAGGTCGCGGTTTCGGTGACGATGCAAAATTTGGTTACCACGGCATCAAGGTGGGCCACGTCAATCACGGCAATCTCCAGCACCCAGCTGTCGTCTCCGGTGACGTTGTAGGCATTGATGACCTCTGGCGTCTGCTCAATCAGCTTGACGACCCGGGCGTATTCCACACGCCCCACCCGAATGATGGCGCGAATGCCGTAACCCAGCCGCGTCAGATCCACCTCAGCACGGTAGCCCTTGATCACGCCATTGAGCTCGAGCTTGCGCACACGTTCGGTAACCGCAGGCTGGCTCAGATGCACCCGCCGCCCCAGCTCGGCCATGGTGATGCGTGCATCTTTTTGCAGTTCGGCCAGGATACGGCCGTCATAGGTGTCGAATTCTGAAGTTTCTGTCATAGTGCTTTCAACCATTTATTTAAAAGGCAAGCCTGCCGATCTGCCTTTAATTTTGCATGTCCTTGCGGTAGTTGGCAAACTACGATGACTGGATGACCACCACCCTCTGTCTTCCTACTCGGCCCGCCAGGGCTGCACCCCTCCTGATTCCCGCCCTGCTCGCTTGCTACCTGGTATGGGGCTCAACCTACCTGGCCATCAAGCTTGCGCTGGTGAGTTTCCCCCCTTTTTTCCAGATGGGCACGCGCTTCCTGGTGGCGGGTGCGCTTCTGATGGCGTGGGTGGTAATCAGGAAACACAAGCTCCCGACCCGGCGCGAATGGCGCAACGCCTTCGTTATTGGCACCCTGATGCTGGGCGGGGGCATGGGGCTGGTCGCCAGCGCGGAGGTCCACATTGGCTCCGGTTTGATCGCTGCCTTCATCGCGGTGGTCCCCATCATGGTCTCGGCTTGGGGTTTGATGCTGGGCCAGCGACCCAATCGGCTGGAATTTTTTGGCATGGCCGTGGGCTTGGCCGGCGTGTTGCTGCTGGTTCGGGGCGCTAGTTTTGCCGCCGCGCCACTGGGTTTGGTCTGCATTGCCGGGGCCACCGCCTTGTGGTCGCTGGGCTCAGTGCTGTCCACCGAACGCTTGCCCTTGGCCACCGGCCCTGCGGGCTTCGCCAGCGAAATGCTGTGTGGTGGCGCGGTGTTAGTGGTCATATCTCTCGCACTGGGTGAGCCTCACCAGGTCATCAGCAACTGGCCATTGCAGCCTCAGGCCGTGCTGGCTTGGCTCTATTTGGTGACCTTCGGATCGCTGATCGCGTTCAGCGCATACATGTATTTGCTGGCTCATGCATCGCCCGCCGTGGCCACCAGCTATGCCTTTGTGAACCCCTTGATCGCGATATTTCTGGGTGCTTTTTTCGCTGGGGAACATGTCACCGGAGGTGAATGGGCTGCCTGCAGCGTGATTCTCACTGGCGTCTTTTTGATTTTCAGAGGTAAACCGGCTACATAAAAGACCAAAAATATTCCGTTTTCCCTATGAAACAGGTGTTTTCTCCAGTAGCATCCGCAGTGCCAGTGAAGAGTAGTTATCTGCATTGGTGATTTATCAACTTCTAGAAGGAAAATCAATCATGGCAACTGCAAAAAAAGCACCGGCAAAAAAAGCAGCCGCAAAGAAGGCTGCACCGGCAAAGAAAGTAGCTGCGAAGAAAGCAGCTCCCGCGAAAAAAGCCCCTGCGAAAAAAGCACCGGCTAAAAAAGTAGTGGCGAAAAAAGCCCCTGCGAAAAAAGTAGTGGCGAAAAAAGCGCCTGCGAAAAAAGCGCCCGCCAAAAAGCGTACGCCCAACGCAGCCTTCATGAAGCCACTGACATTGAGCCCTGCCTTGTCGGCTGTGGTTGGCGCTGCTGCGTTGCCACGTACCGAGATCGTGCGCAAACTCTGGGTCTACATCAAGGCCAAGGGTCTGCAGGACAAGATCAACAAGCGCATGGTCAATGCCGACGAAAAACTGCGTGCCGTTTTCGGCAAGGCGCAGGTGTCGATGTTCGAGATGGCTGGCCTGATCGGCAAGCACGTCAAGTAACGTCGCGAAGGACTTGCTCCGCGTTTGCGCTGGGCAAGACCGGTAGAAAGGGCCACGCAAGTGGCCCTTTTTTTATGTCTGTTGATAAAAGCGAGGTCTTGCCCCCGACCTGCGGGCGCCGATAGCTACTGTTTTTGTAGCGCCGAAGTGGTGATGCCTGACAGCGTGCCGCGCGTGCTGATGACTTCCGGGTCCAGCATGACCTCGATCAGCGCGCCTTCCTTGCCCTGCAGCGCTTGCCGCATCACGGCTTCGAATTCTTCGGTGCGCGTGATGCGGGTGGCGGTGTAGCCGTAAGCCCGCGCGAGTGCGCAGAAGTCGGGGTTGTGCAGGCTGGAGCCGCTGACATGGCGCGGGTACTCGCGCTCCTGGTGCATGCGAATGGTGCCGTACATGCCGTTGTTGAGCAGCAGCACGATGCTTTTCGCGCCATGCTGAACCGCCGTTGCCAGCTCTTGTCCGTTCATCAGGAAGTCGCCATCGCCCGCAATCGTGAAGGCGGTCCGGCCAGTGGTGATGGCCGCTGCAATGCCGGCTGGCACACCGTAACCCATGGCACCCACCGTTGGCGCCAATTGGGTCTTCAGGCCCTTGACCAGTCCGTGATGCTGGAAGAAGCGGTGCACCCAGCTCGCAAAATTGCCAGCGCCGTTGGTCAGCACGGCGTCCTCGGGAAGCAGCTTCTTGAGCGTCGCAACAATGGCCGGCATGTCGATCGTGCCTGGCAGCACCACGCCGTCATTGGTGGGGGCTATGTTGGCCAGGTAATCCGCGTTGGCGGATGCGGCCCAAGACTGCCAGGGCACCGTCACGGGCGCCGTCAACACCTCCAGCGAACGCGCAGCCGCATTCATGGTGGCATTGATGGCCAGGTCGGCCTGGAACACGCGGTTGAGTTCCTCCGCGCTGGCGTGGATGTGCACCAGCTTTTGCTTCGGCCGCGGCGCTTCGATCAGCGTGTAGCCGCCTGTGGTCATCTCGCCCAGCCGCGGCCCGATGGCCAGGACCAGGTCGGCCTGTTTGATCCGCGCAGCCAGTTTCGGGTTCAGGCCGATACCAACATCGCCCGCATAGAGCGGGTGGTGGTTGTCAAAGGTGTCCTGAAAACGAAAGGCGTTGCCTACCGGCAGCGACCAGTTCTCGGCAAAGCGCTGCAAGGCCTGCGCCGCCTGTGGCGTCCAGCCGCCGCCACCAGCGATCACCAGCGGGCGCTGGGACTGCAGCAGCATCTCACGCAACTGGCGCAGGGAGCCGGGGTCACTCCAGGCCTCAACCGCTTCCACGCGCGGCAGCGGATCTGCATCCACCATCTGCGTGAGCATGTCTTCCGGCAACACCAGCACCACCGGGCCGGGACGGCCGTTCATCGCGGTAGCGAAGGCACGCGCCACGTATTCGGGAATGCGACGCGCATCGTCAATACGCTCGACCCGTTTGGCCATGCCTTTGGTTGAAGGGCCGAAAAAGCTGCTGTAGTCGACCTCCTGGAAAGCCTCGCGGTCACGCGTGTCGCTGGCCACGTCGCCGACAAACAGAATCATGGGCGTGGAATCCTGAAAGGCCGTGTGCACACCGATGGACGCATTGGTCGCACCGGGACCGCGCGTGACAAAACAAATACCTGGCCGGCCGGTCAGCTTGCCATGCGCTTCGGCCATGAAGGCGGCACCGCCCTCCTGCCGGTTGATGACAAAACGAATCTGGTCAGGATACGCATGAAAGCCATCCAGCACCGCAAGATAACTTTCACCGGGCACGCCAAACGCGTGGGTGACGCCCTGGGCCACAAGGCATTGAACGAGAAGATGGCCGGCAAGTTGTGTTGTCATCAGGATATTGTGCCCCCACGCTCCCCCACTGCGTGTGGGTCGCTGCCCCGCGAGGGGGCCGCTGCGCTTACGACCCGCGGCCCCTGCCGGTCAAGACAAAGCCCCGCAACGTAGTTCGATGTACTCCGTTCCCTCGGAGGACGTGGTGCGGAGCTACTCTGGTGTGGCCGCGTCGCCGTCAGCGCCGCCAGCTTCCAGCGCCTGCCGGGCGAGTTCCTCATCGCTCAGGGGTGGCGCATTTTCCATGGCCTGGATTTCCTCTAGCAACTCGGCGGTCGGTTCCTCATGCTCCAACAACACCTCCTCCAGCTTTTGCCTGCTCGTTTCGGCATGGGCGGAGGATGAATGCAGCTCCGTCGGCGGCACCGGGAACTTCTCGCCGAGTTCGAACTTGAGTGCCTCGGACTTTTCGTCAACCCAGTTCGCGAAGTCGCCGTCCTTGGGGGTGGTCGAATCATTCATGGCTATTTCCTTGAAGTGGCAGCAGCGCGGGTGGCCGATACCTGCCCCATTATGAACACAGCTTGGTACAGTCGCTGTCATCCGTGCGGCCGGCGCTTCGCTGCGGCCGGGGCGCGACGTTCTTCTGCATTGCATTAATTCACCAAACAGTTAAATTATCCGCCATGCCAAGCCCCCCAAGCGCGACCGCCAAGCCTGCCGAACCGCGCTCGCGCGATGCCGACCGCTCCCAGCAGGCCATCCTGCTGGCCGCCCGCGACGAGTTTGCGCAGCACGGCCTCGGTGGTGCGCGGGTGGACCGCATCGCCGAGCGCGCTGATCTCAACAAGCGCCTGATTTACTACTACTTCAAAAGCAAGGACGACCTCTTTCTGGCAGTGCTCGAGCAAGCCTACGCCGACATCCGCGCTGCGGAAACCAAGCTGCAGCTGCGCAACATGGCACCGACCCTGGCTATCCGTCGGCTCACCGAGTTCACCTGGGAATACTACATCGACCACCCCGAGTTTTTGACACTTCTGAACAGTGAAAACCTGCACTTGGGACGCCATCTGGCAATGTCCAGCCGAGTCCAGGAAATGAACTCGCCGCTGGTGCAGACGCTGGCAGAAATACTCGAACGCGGGCGGGCCGATGGGTTGTTTCGTGGCGGCATCGATCCGGTGCAGCTCTACGTGTCCATCGCGGGCATGTCCTATTTTTATCTCTCAAACAATCACACCCTCTCGGCCATCTTCGGGCGCGACTTGATGACGCCCAAAGCGCGGCACGAGCGGCTGTCGCACATGTGCGACGTCGTTCTGGGCTACGTCCTTAGAAACTGATTGCGGCGCAAGTGCCGCCCGCCTGGCAAGTTTCTTGTTGTCATTTTTTAATTCACCTATTGGTGAATTATGTGTAAGATGTCTCCACCACAGCAACTGGCCGCATCGTCGAACAGTTGTTGTGCACCCTTGTTGCCACCATGCCAGGAGACATCTCATGAAACTCATGCGCCGCGCCACGCTGACTTACCTCGCCTGCCTTGCCGCGTTATCACCGCTGGTGGTCAACGCGCAGACGGCCTACCCGAACAAACCCATACGGGTCATCGTGCCTTTTTCGGCGGGCAGTACCACCGACATCATTGCCCGGGCCATCACCGAAAAACTCGGCGCCAGCCTGGGCCAGCCGGTCATTGTTGACAACCGCGCCGGCGCGGGTGGCACGTTGGGCGCTGCTGCAGTGGCCCGCTCTGCGCCGGATGGGTACACCATCCTTGTTCACTCCTCCTCACACACCGTCAGCCCGTCCACCTACGCCAAGTTGCCGTACGACACGCTGAAGGATTTCGCGGGCGTGACGCCTATTGCGCAATTGCCCAATGTCCTGGTCATCTCGCCCAAAAAGGACTTCAAGGACTTGCAAGGCTTGGTACGTTATGCCCGCGCAAACCCCGGCAAGCTCAACTACGCCTCTGCTGGCAATGGCAGTGCTACGCACCTAAACGCCGAAAAATTCAAGATGCAGGGCAAATTTTTTGCGGTGCACATTCCTTACCGCGGTTCGCCCGAGGCTGTGACCGATGTGATGGTCGGCAGCGTGGACTACTACTTCTCGCCGATTGCGCCTGTGCTGCCGCAAATCAAGGAAGGCCAGCTGCTGGCGTTGGCTGTCGGTTCGGCCAAACGTTCTCCCGCGCTGCCCAATGTGCCGACAACGTCTGAAGCGGGCGTGCCCGGTTCAGAGTTCAACTTCTGGATTGGCATGATGGTCCCCGCCAAAACGCCGCGCGACATCATCACGCGCCTGCAAGCCGAAGTGGAAAAGGCACTGGCCTCCCCCGAGGTCAGGGAGCGCTTTGCGCGTCTGGGCGCCGAGGCCTGGGTGTTGAAGCCCGAGCAGTTCGACAGCTACATCAAGGATGAAATCGACGTCAACGCCAAGCTGGTCAAAAACGCCGGCCTTTCCCCTCAGTAATCAGCTTCAGGACACCCATGGCAACCCAGCAACTAGGCATCATCATGCACGGCGTCACCGGACGCATGGGCATGAACCAGCATCTGATCCGCTCTATCGTCGCGATTCGCAAGCAGGGCGGCGTCACGCTCTCCAACGGCGACAAGGTCATGCCCGACCCCATCCTGATCGGCCGCAATGCCGAAAAAATGGTGGCTCTGGCCAAAGCCTGGAACATCGAGCGCTGGGGCACCGACCTCGACCAGGCGCTGGCCAACCCGGCCGACACCATCTTCTTTGATGCGGGCACCACGCAGATGCGCCCCACGCTGCTGGCCAAGGCCATACGCGCTGGCAAGCACGTGTATTGCGAAAAGCCAATTGCCACCAACCTCAATGAAGCCGTCGAGATCGCGCGTCTGGCCGAAAAGTCCGGCCTGAAACACGGCGCGGTGCAGGACAAGCTTTTCCTGCCCGGCCTGCGCAAGCTCGACATGCTGCGCCGCGCCGGCTTCTTCGGCAAGATGCTGTCGGTGCGACTGGAGTTCGGATACTGGGTGTTTGAAGGCGACCTGCAACCCATCCAGCGACCAAGCTGGAACTACCGGACCGAAGACGGCGGCGGCATGATCCTGGACATGATGTGCCACTGGCGCTATGTGCTGGACAACCTGTTCGGCGAAGTGAAGTCGATCTCCTGCATAGGTGCGACGCACATCCCCGAGCGCTGGGACGAAGCCGGCAAGCCCTACAAGGCGACCGCAGATGACGCGGCCTATGCCACGGCCGAGCTGATCGGCCACAACGGCGAGCCGGTGATTGCGCAGATGAACATGTCCTGGGCCACCCGCGTGAACCGCGAAGATTTGGTGACCTTCCATGTTGACGGCACGCACGGCTCGGCCGTCGCCGGTCTGTCCTCGTGCAAAGCCCAATCGCGCGTCAACACCCCGCGCCCGGTCTGGAACCCGGATGAAAAGCAGACGATGAACTTCTCCGACCAGTGGCAGGAAGTGCCGGACACCCAGGTCTACGACAACGGCTTCAAGATCCAGTGGGAGCATTTCATCCGCCACGTGGTTGAAAACGAGCCCTACAAATGGACGCTGCCCGAAGGCGCCAAGGGCGTGCAACTGGTGGAAGCCGCACTCGAAAGCTGGAAAGAGCGCCGCTGGGTGGATGTTCCGGCGCTACTGGTTTGATAGCTGCTTGCGCAGGTACAGCAAGGGCTACAGCCCGATTTGATGCATAAAGGTGAATTCATGGCTTTATCCCTGACGCTGCCCGCTGTCGCGGGCGGCCTGCAGCCCTACACGCCGCAAGGCGCCACCCCCGTACGTCCTCCTGCAGGTGTGAAATTCAACCGTATCGCCTATTCGGCGGCGCACGTGGTGGCCGACCCGCTGGCAGTTTGCGACCCTTGGGTCGGTTGTGCCATCGACTGGGACGACACCATCGCCTACCGCCGCCACCTGTGGTCGCTGGGCCTGGGTGTGGCCGAGGCCATGGACACCGCGCAGCGCGGCATGGGCCTGGACTGGCCAACTTCGCTGGAGCTGATACGACGTTCATTGGACGCGGCCAAGGACTTTCCCGGGGCGCTGGTCGCTTCCGGCTGCGGCACCGACCATTTGGTGCTGGATGAAGTCAAAACGGTTGACGAGGTGATTGCCGCCTACGAAGAGCAGATGGCGGCGATTGAAAAGCTGGGCGGCAAACTGATCGTCATGGCCAGCCGCGCGCTGGCGCGGGTGGCCAAATCACCGGCCGATTACGAACGCGTTTACGGCCGCATCCTGAGCCAGGCCAAACAGCCAGTGGTGTTGCATTGGCTGGGCGAGATGTTTGACCCCGCGCTGGCCGGGTATTGGAGAGGCTCCGATCAAGTCGGAGCCGGGGGCAGCAG
>NZ_JACDDD010000022.1 GCF_013817205.1 Polaromonas sp. | reverse complement strand
GCCCTATCGGATATATACCTCCGGCAGAAGCTGAGGCAAACTACTACCGGCAACTCGCCAGTCAAGCCTCCACGGTGGAGGCATGACTTAAACCAAACAGCCTCCATGAAACCCGGGGCGATTCAACCTGGCTTTGCGAAAGCCGATGGCCCCAAGCTAAGGCGGACTATTGGCGAAATTGCACCCAGACCGGCGCGGAGCCTTCCAAGCCCTTGTAGTCCACGACGAATCGTGTGCCTGCTTTGGGCGGCCTCACAGGAGGGAAAGTGCCAAGCGAAAGAAACTGCCCCGGTTGCACGCGAATCCCCTGGCGGTTGAGCTCTCGCACCAGCCAGAGCGCGGCGTTCAGAGGATGGTCCAGCAGGTCGGAGCCGACACTTTCGCCAAGCGTCACGCCGGCGCCGTCGGCCATGACCAACTTCATCTTGACCAGTGACTCTTGCAGACTTGCACGTTGCTCGGGTTCTTGCGGTACAGCAACCGGAACACCCATGACGCCCAGGCGCGCCGCCAAGTTGATCGCGCCAAGAGAATGGGCGTTCAGCTTGAGAGGGGTCTTCACGAGCATGTCGGGCAACTCGATGAAGGGAATGACTTGGTCAAGTGCCTTTAGGACATCATCAATTGTCTGGGCCGTGTTGATTTCAGCGCTGCCCACGCGAACCAGGAGGTCTGCCTCTACGGTGGGCTGGGCACCAAACGACGCACTGACCGCGGATCCATTGGGCAGCAGCATGCCCTCGTAGAGGGTTCCCCACTGCGGGGTATCGGCCCGAAACGCCCTGCGAATGGCGGCATTGGTCAGGCCCACCTTGTAGCCAATGACCGCGCCATGCCGCTGGGAAAGGGCCTTCTGGTATTGCAGCCGGCTGCATTCGCCGGTGGCTGCATCCATGAGCGGCAAGTCAGGTGCCGCCGTTCGCGCGTAGAAATGGGACACCAGTTCTGCGGCCTGCTCGGCGCTAAAGCAAGCCGGCTGGGACATGGCTGCCGCCGTCCAAAGCAGCAAAAACGTTGCGATGTATTTCTTCATGAATATCCCCCGATATCGCGGCAGAAACGCTGCCGCCAGCAGCTGTAGTCATTCCATCATAGACCTGCGCGGACGGGGAAATAGTAGTAAGCATTCAGCCCCACTGACCTGCGGGAATGCCGGGCGCAGGACTTTCGCCCTTGACTTGACCGCTAAACTCCCCACCTTGGCTACACCACCATCTTCTCTTCCCATCTGATCTGCTTTTTAGGCGCACCATGAGTTTGATTCCTGTGACCATCCTGACCGGCTTTCTGGGCTCGGGCAAAACCACGCTGCTCAAACGCATCCTGACCGAGGCCCACGGCCAGAAGATCGCCGTCATTGAAAACGAATTCGGCGAGGAGAACATTGACAACGAGATCCTGGTCAACGATACCGAGGAAAACATCATCCAGATGAACAACGGCTGCATCTGCTGCTCGATCCGCGAGGACCTGCGAGAGACACTGCAACTGCTGGCCGAGAAAAAGCGCAAGGGCCTGCTGGATTTCGAGCGTGTGGTGATCGAAACTACCGGGCTGGCCGATCCGGGCCCGGTGGCGCAGACCTTCTTCATGGATGAAGAAATAGCCGAGCAGTACTTGCTGGACTCCATCCTGACGCTGGTGGATGCCAAACACGCGGCGACCCAGCTCAACGATCGCCAGGAGGCGCGCCGCCAGGTCGGTTTTGCCGACCAGATCTTCATCAGCAAGTCCGACTTGGTGGCCGCCGATGAAGTGCAGGCGCTGATGCACCGCCTCAAACACATGAACCCGCGCGCGCCGCAAAAGGCCGTGCATTTCGGCGAGGTGGCGATTGCCGACGTGTTCGACCTGCGCGGCTTCAACCTGAACGCCAAGCTCGACATCGATCCGGACTTCCTAAAGACCGACGAACACGACCATGCGCACCATGACCACGCCGAGGGCGACCACTGCGACCACCCTTCACATGCGCACGACCACGGGCATGGCCATCACCACCACCACGATGACGACGTCAAGAGTTTTGTGTTCCGCTCGGAGCGTGCGTTCGACCCGGCCAAACTCGAAGATTTCCTCGGCGCCATCGTCAACATCTACGGCCCGCGCATGCTTCGTTACAAGGGTGTGCTGCACATGGAAGGCACCGAGCGCAAGGTAATTTTCCAGGGGGTGCACCAGCTCATGGGCAGCGACCTCGGGCCGGTCTGGGCGGAGGGCGAGCAGAAGAACAGCAAGATGGTGTTCATCGGCATCGATTTGCCCAAGGATATTTTTTTGCAGGGCCTGGAGCAGTGCCTGGTTTGAGGTAGGCTGTCCACACATTGCCTTTGAAGGCGGGAGGGCCCCATGTTTGTCTCCATTCTCCAACGTTCAGGTTCAGGAAAGTCCGGCCATCCCGGCGAGCCGCTACAATCGCGCGCCGACTTCAGTACCCGGGCGTCGCAATCAGGACGGTCCGGGGAAACAGTCAGGGTAAGTACTGGCCTGAAAACTGCGGGGACGGCGGCAGACAAACCAGACAATCAGGTAAAAGACAGGCAGGGACCGGCCCAACCGGTCCCGCCCGGAATCAGCATGCGGGCTATCCCGAAGCTGCTTCCCCGAGGAGACACGTTGTGAAAGCTCTAGCGAAAAAGTCCAAACCGCCTGCCAAGGCTGCTGCAAAATCTGCCGGCAAACCCAAAGCTGCTGCCAATCCAGCGAGCAAGGCCAAAGCTGCGCCCACCAAGGCCGTGCCAGCCAAAAAAGCAGCCAAACCGGTCGCCAAAAAAATTGCGGTGAAGGCCCAGCCTGCCGCCAAGCCCGTACCCGCCAAGAAAGCACCGGTCGCCGCCAAAAAACCGGCGCCCCCTAAAAAGGCCGCCACGCCTGTTGTCAAACCCGCGGTCAAACCGGCCAAACCTGTCACCAAGCCGGCATCCAAGCCAGCTGCGGCCGGCAAGGCCACCGCCAAACCTGAAGAAAAAGTCATCATCAAAACGATTCCCAAAACGGCTGCGGCCCCAGCCGGCAAGGCCGCGCCCAGCCCGTCCTCCATCGCTGCGGCGCCTGCGCCGCTGCAGACACCGGCTCTGAAGCCTGGACGCCGCGCCTCCGTTCGCAGCTCGTCGTTCGCCCCTCCACCTGCGCCCATGGTCCCCACTCATTCGCCTGACGCTGCCAAGGCCAGTTATTCGGCCATTGCCGAGCGTGTGATCGCGCCGCCTCCCCATGTGGCGGCCAAGAAAGATCCCAAGCTCGCCAACAACTGGAAAATCAAGCCTGCCGACCAGTTGACGGATGAGGAAGTAAAGGCCATGCCCGACTCCGAGTACATGAACGAGAAGCAGCTCGCCTTCTTCCGCTACAAGCTGTCCCTGCTCAAGCAGGACATCCACAACAGTGCCGGTGAAACCACCGAGCACCTGCGCGAAGACACGGTGGTGGTGCCGGATCCGGCCGACCGCGCCACCATCGAGGAAGAACATGCACTGGAGCTGCGTACGCGCGACCGCGAGCGCAAGCTGCTCAAGAAGATCGAGCAGTCCATCGCCCGCATCGATTCCGGCGACTACGGCTACTGTGACGAAACGGGTGAGGCCATTGGCGTGGGGCGGCTGATTGCCCGTCCTACGGCCAACCTGTCGCTGGAGGCGCAGCAGCGCCGCGAGCTCAAGCAAAAAATGTTCGGTGACTGAGTTCTTTTCCTTTCACCCCATCTGACCGTCATTCATGGCCAAAGAAGACACCACCCCCGGCTTGTTGTCAAAAGTCGTGAAGTTCGTCCGTAATCCGGCAACGAACTGGTCTGATCTGGACAACCGGGAATCCGGCCGTGACGATGCGGTGAGCAAGCAGTTGCTCAAGGAAATGATCGAGCGCAAACGCCGCAATGACTTTGTGCGCAAGCGCGAATTCGACATGCTGCGCAAGATGCGCAAGCGTGAAGCCATGACCGGCCAGGATCCAGGCGCCCGGCCGTCCTTCTTCCAGAGCAGCATGCCGTCCAAGCCTGACGACCGTGCAGTGACCCTGAAGAAAATCGACGAAATCGAAGCGCAGATGTCGATGCAGTGGTGGAAGACCAAACATGGCACTGCCTCGACCCTGAGCGCCATGACAGCTTCGCCGGTGCCGGCAGCGCCCGCGCCTGCGGCGCCGGGCAATCTCAGCGTCCATGCGCCCCTGCTGGACAACGCGCTTCCGGCCAACTATGCACAGACTGCCCCGAGCGAACTGACCGCAGCGCTGGCCAAGGTCAAGGGCGGCGGGGCCAGCCCCGGTGCGGCGACGCCGCCTGTGACGACTGAGAGGGTGAGCCTGCCGCCCGCGCCAGCTGCCGCCCCCGCAGCAGCGTCACAGCCCCGGCCGACCAGTTCCCAGCCTATTTCGGCGCTGTCGCGAGATGACACCCCCTCAGGCTTTTCCGCTTCCAAGTTTTCCGTAGTGGACGGCGCGGAAGTGGCGCACGATCCGGAGCTGGAAGAAGCCTCGATCCGTTTTGCCAACGGCGATGACGCAGGCGCAGAGTCCGGTCTGCTCGAAACCCTAGGCCCCCAGGGCAGCCGTGCACAACACGCTGACACCTGGTTGGCCCTGTTCGATCTGTACCGGGCCACTGGCCAGCAGGATAAATTCGAACATCAGGCCATAGAGTTCGTTGGGCGGTTTGACCGTTCCGCGCCGCAGTGGTATTCCATGCCCGACATGGTCAAGCAGCTGACCAGCCCGACTGCCCCGTTGCCGGGCAATGGCCCAGCCGCCGATTGGATCTGCCCGTCCGGGCTCGGTATCCAGACGGTTGCCGCGTTGACCGCCGCCCTGGCCCGTGCGCCCATGCCCTGGCGTCTGGACTGGCACAACCTCAAGAGCATCGATCCCGGCGCCGTGGAGCCGCTTGGCAAGGTCTTCAGCGGCTGGGCCGCGCAGCCGGTACAACTGCGATTCATTGGCGCCGCGCAGTTGCAGCAGGTACTGCAGAGCGCAACACCCTCGGGTGTGCGTGAAACCGCCCAGTCATGGTGGCAACTGCGGATGGAAGCCTTGCGCGTGACGCACCAGCCCGACGAGTTTGAGTTGACCGCGCTGGATTTTTGCGTGACTTACGAGGTGTCCCCACCGGCCTGGGACAGTGCGCGCTGCGAGTACAAACCGCTGGACCCGCACGGCGCCGCAGTCAGCGGGCAAGCCATCATTGGTGATGTCTACCGTGATTCCGCGCCCTCCAGCATCAGCAGCGCCATGGATGGCGATACCCAGATGGACGGAAATTCGCAGATGCACAACCTGTTCGCGGTGGAGTTGTCCGGACAGATCGAAGGCGATGCCATCGATGTGCTGGACAAGCTGGAGGCAAAGCTGATGGGCGCCGACATCATGGTCATCTCATGCGCCAAGCTGATCCGCGTTGATTTCTCGGCCGCAGGAACCCTGCTCAACTGGGTCTCGGCGCGAGAGTCGGAAAATCGCGCTGTGCAGTTCACCGAAGTGCACCGGCTGGTAGCGGCATTTTTCCATGTGATCGGTATCTCCGAACATGCCCGGGTGTTGACACGCATCGACTGACCCGCTGTGTCGTCTTGGGCCTCGCCTGTCGCCGCTGATAACCTGAAGCGGGCACGGGCTCTGTCCCGCCAACACTCCCCCCAACACCCTCGCGGTTTTATGCTGCCGGCGCTACGCGCGCTTTTGCTGCAATCCCTTGCGGGTCTCACTTCCCAGCGTCTTTCTGTCTGCCCTCGATGATCCTTGCCCTCAGGGGCTGGCTTGAGACAACACTTTCATTACGTCATCTAAGTGCTTAATTTAGAACGTGTTTTGATTTTTCGCGCTTTGAAATTGCATTCTAAGTGCTTGATTTCATTGAAAAAATTTGTTGCAAAGCCCTTGCACCTCAAAACTTTCCTGATAAAGTGGGAAAAAGTGCAATTTAGTGGTGAAAAGTGTTTCTCAAAGGTTTTTAACAGTGTTTCAAGGCGCGTCTTCTGTGGCTCTCGATACCAAGGGTCGGCTTTCTGTGCCGACCCGGTACCGTGACGTTCTCAGCGCCACTGCTGCCAGCCAGCTCACCATTACCAAACACCCCCACGGTTGCCTGATGATATTCCCGCGCAACGAGTGGGAAAAATTTCGCGAACGCATCGCTGCCCTGCCCATGGAAGCACAGTGGTGGAAGCGGATTTTTCTCGGCAACGCGATGGACGTCGAAATGGATGCCAGCGGCCGCGTGCTGGTGTCGCCCGAATTGCGCTCTGCTGCGGGAATCAGCAAGGACACGGTGCTGCTCGGCATGGGCAGCTTCTTCGAGCTCTGGGACGCGGCGACCTACGCGGCCCAGGAGACCGAACAGATGAAAGGCCCCATGCCCGATGTCTTCAGAGACTTTTCATTCTGAAAGATGGCGGTGCAAGAAACATGGACACATCGCACCGTCTTGTTGAACGAAGCAGTCACTGCGCTTCACATCCAACCGGACGGCCATTACATCGACGCGACTTTTGGTCGAGGCGGACATTCCCGTCTGATTCTTTCGCAGCTCTCGTCGCAGGGCCGGCTGACCGCCTTCGACAAGGATCTGGAGGCGGTTGCCGAAGCGAAGACCCTGAACGATGCGCGCTTCGTCATCCGCCACGAAGGTTTCCTGCACCTGGCCGAGCTGCCTGTCGGCTGCGCGGCCGGTGTCCTGATGGACCTGGGCATCAGCTCGCCGCAGATCGACAACCCGGCGCGCGGATTTTCGTTCCGCGGCGACGGCCCGCTGGACATGCGCATGGACACGACGCGCGGCCAGAGCGTGGCGGAGTGGCTGGCCGATGCAGAGACTGAGACCATTGCGGAGGTGATTCGTGAATATGGCGAAGAACGGTTTGCTGGGCAGATTGCAAAGGCGATTGATCGTCGCCGACAGGAACGGGGCCCTTTTGGAACCACCGCTGAGCTGGCCGAAGTCGTGGCTGGCGCGGTCAAAACCCGCGAGCCGGGCAAGGACCCTGCAACGCGCACATTTCAGGCTTTTCGGATTTTCATCAACGCCGAGCTTGAAGAGCTGCAACAGGCGCTAGAGGCTTCTCTGAAAGTGCTGCAACCGGGAGGACGTTTGGTGGTGATTAGTTTTCATTCGCTGGAAGACCGCATCGTCAAGCAATTCATCGCCGGACATTCGCGCGAGGTTTATGACCGCCGTGCCCCTTTTGCAGCGCCCAAGCCAATGCGGCTGAAGGCCCTCGAGCGCATCAAGCCCGGCGACGATGAAGTTGCCGCCAACCCGCGTTCGCGCAGCGCGGTCATGCGCGTGGCGGAACGCACTGAGGTGGCTGCATGAGCACTGTGGTATCCAAAGCGACAGGCGTGGGGGCCTTATGACACGGCTGAACCTAGTGCTGTTGATTGCTGTGTTGTTCAGCGCTTTGTACGTGGTACATACGCAGTACGAGTCGCGCCGTCTGTATGTGGAATTGGAAAAGACGGCAGCGTTGAGCCGCAAGCTTGAGGCCGACAGGGAGCGCCTGCAGGTTGAAAAGCGTGGCCAGGCCACGCCCCTGCGTGTGGAGCAGATTTCCAAGGAGCGCCTGCAGATGCGCACGGCCACCCCGGCCATCACCGAGTACGTCCGCTACAAACAGGTACCTGCGGGCGAGGTGCGTCCGTGAGCAGGAGCGTTCTCTACTCTTCCAGCCCGCTGCTAGCGAGCAAGACACCGGTCTGGCGCAGCAAGCTGATCGTGGCGGGCATCGCGCTGGCCTTTGCCGGTCTGGCCGGCCGCGCGGCCTATGTGCAGGTCATCGGCAACGACTTCTTCCAGCGCCAGGGCCAGGTGCGCTTCGCGCGCACCCTGGAGTTGCCGGCCAACCGCGGGCGCATTCTGGACCGCAACGGCCTACTGTTGGCCACCAGTGTGGTCGCCCCCAGCATCTGGGCGATTCCTGAAGATGTGGATGCCAACCGTGCGCAACTCGGTGAACTTGCGCGTCTGCTGGAGATGCCGGTTGGCGAACTGAATAAAAAACTGGCAGATGAGGACAAGACTTTTGTCTGGATCAAGCGGCAGGTAGACGAACCCATTGCCCAGAAAATCCATGCCCTGGGCCTCAAGGGAATTTACCAGCGCAAGGAGTACAAACGCCAGTACCCTGAAGGCGAAACCGCTGCGCATGTGGTCGGCTTCACCAACGTGGAAGACCGGGGTCAGGAAGGGATCGAGCTGGCTTTCAACAAGGAGCTCGCGGGCAAGGCCGGGTCGCGCAAGGTGATCAAGGACAGGCTGGGCCGCGTGGTCGAGGACGTCGGCGAGCAGGTCCCGCCGCTTGAAGGCAAGGACATTCAGCTCAGCCTGGACAGCAAGGTCCAGTTTTTTGCCTATCAGAAGTTGCGCGATGCGGTTATTGCACGCAAGGCCAAGGCGGGCAGCGTGGTGGTGCTCGACACTGTCACCGGCGAAGTTCTGGCGCTGGCCAATTACCCGAGTTATGTGCCGAACAAGCGGCAGAACCTGACCGGCGAACAGCTGCGCAACCGCGCGATCACCGATACTTTTGAGCCGGGTTCAACCATGAAGCCGATCACTGTTGCCATGGCGCTGGAAGCCGGCCGCATTAAACCGCGAACCCTGGTGGATACCGGCCCCGGCCGTTACAGCATAGGCGGCTTCACCATCAGCGACACCCACAACTACGGCACGCTGACGGTGGAAGGCGTGATCCAGAAGTCAAGCAACGTCGGCGCTCTCAAGATCGCGCAGAAGATGAGCCCGCACGAGATGTGGGACACCTACACCGCACTCGGTTACGGCCAGAAGCCGCAGATCCAGTTTCCCGGTGCGGTCACCGGGCGACTCAGGCCCTGGAAAAGCTGGCGGCCGGTGGAGCAGGCGACCATGTCCTATGGCTACGGCATGTCCGCCTCATTGTTTCAAATGGCGCAGTCCTATACCCCCTTTGCCCATGACGGGCAGATCATTCCGGTCACCATGCTCAAAAGCAACGAGCCGGCGGTGGGCATCAAGGTGTTTTCCGCCGACAACGCGCGCGCCATCCGCAAAATGCTGCAGATGGCGGCAGCGCCGGGCGGTACCGGCCCCCTCGCGCAGACCGTTGGGTACTCCGTCGGCGGCAAGTCGGGCACTGCACACAAGCAGGTTGGCAAGGGTTACGCCAGCAACAAATACCGCGCGTGGTTCACCGGCATGGCGCCCATCGAAAACCCGCGCATCATCGTCGCGGTGATGATCGACGAGCCCAGCGACGGCAAGTATTTTGGCGGCGTGGCCGCCGCGCCTGTTTTCAGCGAAGTGGTGCAGCAGACTTTGCGCATGATGGGTGTGCAGCCGGACATGAGTGTGAAGCCACAAATTGTCTTGAGCCCCGTCGAGGAATCCTTCTGATGGAACAATTGCAGACCCCCGAGCTGGCGGCGCAGTGGCTGCGCCAGCGCGTCAGCGGCAGCCTCTGGTCCGACAGCCGCAAGGTGGGGGCGGGCGACGGCTTCATCGCCTGGCCGGGTACGGCCACTGATGCGCGCCGCTATGTGGCGGGTGTGCTGGATGCCGGTGCCCAAGCCTGTCTGGTCGAGCGGGACGGTGTTGAACATTACGGTTTCTCGGATAGCCGCGTAGCGGCTTACCCCGGGCTGAAGCTGGCTACGGCGCCAATTGCTGCTGAATTTTTCGGCCACCCCAGCCGTCAGCTGGACCTCCTCGCAGTGACCGGGACCAACGGCAAGACCTCCACCGCCTGGTGGTTGGCGCAAGCCCTGGAGCGGCTTAAACGGCCTTGCGGTGTGGTGGGTACCCTGGGCATGGGCCAGCCGAACGCGATGGTGTTCAACGGGCTGACAACGCCCGATCCGGTGCTGCTGCAGCAGCAGTTGCGGCGTTGGGTCGATGCAGGCTTTGCAGCATGCGCGCTGGAGGCATCGTCCATCGGCATTGCCGAACACCGCCTCGACGCGACAGCGATACGCGTGGCCATTTTTACCAACTTCACCCAGGATCATCTCGACTACCACGGGGACATGGGCTCTTACTGGGCGGCGAAGGCAGGCCTGTTTGGCTGGCCTGGCTTGAAGGCTGCGGTGGTCAACATTGATGACATTAAAGGTGAAACATTGGCCTCGACTCTGGGCGGCTCGGACCTTGATGTCTGGACGGTGTCCTGCGCTGCACCGGCCCGTTTGAGGGCTCATGCCGTCCACCAGGGCGAGGGCGGCATGAGCTTCGACGTGCTGGAAGACGGGTCCTGCCATCGTCTGTCCACGGGCCTGGTCGGGCTGTACAACGTGTCCAATCTGCTGGGTGTGATGGCGGCACTGCGGGCTTTGGGCCTTCCCTTGGTCGACGTTGTGCAGGCTTGCACCAACCTGTCCCCAGTGCCCGGGCGCATGGATGCGATATCGGTGCCAGGCAGGCCGCTGGTGGTGGTCGACTACGCGCACACGCCGGATGCACTCGAGAAGGTGCTGGGCGCTCTTCGGCCGCTGGCCGACGGGCGTGCCGGTCGGCTGTGGTGTGTCTTCGGTTGTGGCGGTGAGCGCGATGCCGGCAAGCGACCGTTGATGGCTGCCGCCGCTGAAAAAGGCGCTGAGCGTGTGGTGGTCACCAGTGACAACCCGCGCAGCGAAGACCCGGCGGACATCATCCACCAAGTCCTGAAAGGCTTCAACCGCAGCGAGGGGGTCGAGGTGCAACCGGACCGCGCCTTGGCGATTTTGCAGACGGTCGCCCGCGCGAGCGCCGGCGACGTGATCCTGATCGCCGGGAAAGGGCATGAGAACTACCAGGAAAGTGCCGGCATCAAGTTGCCGTTTTCTGACAAGGCGCAAGCCGAAGCGGCCTTGGGTCAGGGTGCCAGCGCCCAGGGTGCCATGGGAGGCCTTGCATGATGACCCTGCAACAGGCCATGCAATGGCTGCCTTCGGCGCGTCTGGTGGGCGATGGCGCGTTGCCCTTTGACCGGGTTCACAGCGATACGCGCAGCCTGCGCCCGGGCGACCTGTTCGTGGCGCTCAAAGGGGAGCGTTTTGATGCGCACGATTTTCTGGCGCAGGCAAGCGCGCAGGGGGCCGTGGCGGCGCTGGCTGAGCGCGGCCTGTCTGCAAGCCAGCCGGGCCTGCTGGTTGAGGATTCCCTCAAGGCGCTGGGTCAACTGGCGGCGGGCTGGCGTTCGCAGTTCAGGCTGCCGCTGATTGCAGTAACCGGCAGCAATGGGAAAACCACGGTGACGCAAATGATCGCGTCCATTCTGCGCGCCTGGAAAGGCGACGCGGCCTTTGCGACTGAAGGCAACTTCAACAACGACATCGGCCTGCCGCTGACCCTGCTGCGTTTGCGTGCAGGCCATGCAGCCGGAGTGGTCGAGCTGGGCATGAACCATCCCGGTGAGATCGCATATCTGGCCGCATTGGCCCGGCCCACGGTGGCGCTGGTCAACAACGCCCAGCGCGAACATCTTGAATTCATGGCCACCGTTGACGCCGTGGCCCGTGAAAATGGTAGCGTGATCGAAGCGCTGCCCGACTCGGGGATCGCGGTGTTTCCGGCCGATGAGCCCTATACGCCGCTTTGGCAAGCCGCTGCAGCGTCGCGCACAGTGCTCACTTTTGCCGAAACGGGTGAGGCCGATGTGACGGGAGCAGCGCGCTGGAGCGGCAGCGCCTGGCAGGTGCACGCCACCACGCCGCAGGGTGCGCTGGATTTCTCGCTGCAGGTGGCGGGCCGTCACAACGTCAAGAACGCCCTTGCCGCCATTGCGTGTGCGCTGGCCGCGGGGGTACCTCTGGCCGCCATCTCCGTCGGCTTGTCCGCCTTTTCCCCCGTCAAAGGTCGCTCGCGCGCCCTGCAGCTCACGCTGGCCGGCCGCATGATTACCTTGATTGATGACAGTTACAACGCGAACCCGGATTCTGTCCGTGCAGCAGTCGATGTGCTGGCCGAACTGCCTGGCCCACGTCTGCTGGTGCTGGGCGACATGGGAGAGGTCGGCGATCAGGGCCCGGCCTTCCATGCCGAAGTGGGTCTGCACGCGCGGGAGCGAGGCATTGAACAGCTGTTCACCCTGGGCGACCAGTCCGGTGGGGCCGCCACAAGCTTTGGTGCTGGCCGGCATTTTGGTGCCGACCTGGCGGCGCTGCAGGCGGCAGTCGCGGCGGCGTTGCCGGATCTGGGCAGCGTGCTGGTCAAGGGTTCGCGTTTCATGAAGATGGAGCGCGTCGTGGAGGCGATTGCCGCCAGCGGACAAGAACGACAAGAGGAAAACAAGAATGCTGCTTAGCCTTGCCCAATGGCTGCAAGCCATGTCACCGGAATTCGGCTACTTCCGGGTGTTCCAGTACCTGACTTTTCGCGCCGTGATGGCCGCGCTGACGGCTCTGCTGATCGGCCTGATTGCCGGCCCGTTTGTGATCCGCCGCCTCACGCACCTGAAAATCGGGCAGCCCATCCGTGAGTACGCGATGCAGACCCATTTGAGCAAAAGCGGCACGCCGACCATGGGTGGTGTGCTGATTCTTCTGTCCATCGGCATCTCGACCCTGCTGTGGTTTGACCTGAGCAACCGCTTTGTCTGGATCGTGTTGATCGTCACTCTGGGTTTTGGCGCCATTGGCTGGGCCGATGACTGGCGCAAGGTCGTGCACAAGGACCCGGAGGGCATGCGCTCGCGGGAAAAATACCTGTGGCAGTCAGTGATCGGATTGCTGGCGGCGCTTTATCTGGTGTTCAGCATTTCGGAAAGTTCGAACCTGCGGGTACTCGAGCTGTTTTTCAGCTGGGTGCAGTCCGGCTTTGACGTGAACCTCCCGCCCAAGGCCGGCTTGCAATTGCCTTTCTTCAAGGAAATAAGTTATCCGCTGGGGGTGTTCGGCTTTGTACTGCTGACCTACCTGGTCATCGTTGGCTCCAGCAACGCAGTCAACCTGACCGATGGGCTCGACGGTCTGGCCATCATGCCCGTGGTCATGGTGGGCTCGGCTCTCGGCGTGTTTGCTTATGTCACAGGCAGCGCGGTGTATTCGAAATACCTGTTCTTTCCGCACATCCCCGGCTCTGGCGAATTACTGATTTTCTGCTCGGCCATGGCCGGTGCCGGTCTGGCCTTTCTGTGGTTCAACACTCACCCTGCGCAGGTCTTCATGGGCGACGTCGGCGCACTGGCCCTGGGTGCTGCACTGGGAACAATTGCAGTCATCGTTCGCCAGGAAATCGTGCTCGCCATCATGGGCGGCATTTTTGTCGCGGAGGCGGTGTCGGTCATGCTGCAGGTGATGTATTACAAGTACACCCGCGCGCGTTACGGCGCTGGCCGGCGCCTGTTCAAGATGGCGCCGCTGCATCACCATTTTGAAAAGAACGGCTGGAAGGAAACGCAGGTTGTTGTGCGTTTCTGGATCATCACCATGCTGCTGTGCCTGGTCGGCCTGTCTACGCTGAAACTGCGATGAACCCCGAAGAACCCATCCAGCCCGGCGACCTGCCAGAACTCCCCCCTGAGGTCGTGGAGCAGGCACCCATGCCTGCTCCCGAGTCCGGGCCGGCAGAAGAACAGACTGCAGCAGATGCCGCGCGGGTAGCCCCCGCAGCGGGCGGCAGAACCGTTGTGCGGCCCCTGCCCGAAAGCCTGACTGCCGCGCGTGATGCCGCAGCCTTTGTGGCCCAGTTGTTTGCCGAGGTGAGCACGCCGGAGGCTGCACCGCTGCTTCCCACACTCGAACTGTTACCAGCGGCTGATGCGGCTTTGCCGGCCGACGATGTGCACGGGCTGCGCGAGGCTGCAGTGGCTGGCGCGGCGGCGACGCTCTCGCTCCAGGGCCAACACGTGCTCGTGCTGGGCCTTGGGGCTTCGGGCCTTGCCATGACGCGCTGGTGCGTGCGGCAGGGCGCCCGTGTGACGGTGGCCGATACCCGCGAGGCACCGCCGCAGCTGACCCGGCTGCAGCAAGAGTTATCGCAGGTGGAGCTTCGTGTGGGGGCCTTCGACGCTGGCCTGATCGACGGTCAGGACATCCGCGCCGTTTTTCGCAGCCCGGGCCTGTCGCCAGAGATGGTCGCGCCGGTCTGGCAGGCGGCACAAGGGATGGGCTTGCCGGTGGGCGGCGAGCTGGATCTGTTCGCGCGCGCGCTGGAACAATTGCGGGCCGAACGCGGCTATGCACCGAAAGTGCTGGCGATTACCGGTACCAATGGCAAGACCACCACCACGGCGCTGACCGGTCAGCTGGTGGCCCAAGCAGGCAAGACGGTGGCGGTGGCCGGCAACATAGGCCCCAGCCTGCTGGATACGCTGGCCGGGCACATTGACGCCGGGAGCTTGCCCGAGGTCTGGGTGCTGGAGCTGTCCAGCTTTCAGCTCGACGGTGTACAGGGCTTCGAACCCACCGCCGCCACCGTGCTGAACCTGAGTCAGGACCACCTGGACTGGCACGGCAACATGGCAGCTTACGGGGCGGCCAAGGCGCGTGTCTTCGGCAGCAAGGCCTTGCTGGTGCTCAACCGCGATGATCCGGCGGTGATGGCCATGCTTCCCGAGCCTGTGCGTGTGAAGCTGCAGAAGCCGCGATGGCGTGAGTATCTGACCTTCGGCCTAGGCATGCCGCAACGCCCGGGTGACTTCGGTATCGAAACCGTCAATGGCATGGCCTGGCTGGTGCGTGCCGCAGAGGCCGATGAAACCGTCAAGCGCCGCAAAGACGAAGAAGTGGTGCTGCACATCCAGCGCCTGATGCCTGTGGAGGCGATGCGCCTGCGCGGCCGCCACAACGCGACCAACGCGCTCGCCGCGCTCGCACTGGCCGGCGCAGCAGGGGGAACCATGGCCGCCATGCTGCACGGCCTGCGCGACTACGCCGGCGAGCCGCACCGCGTTACGCCGGTGGCGGTGGTCAAAGACGTCGAATATTTTGACGACAGCAAGGGCACCAATGTGGGTGCCACAGTGGCAGCGCTGACCGGCTTGGGCACTGAACGCAAGCTGGTGCTGATTGCGGGCGGGGACGGCAAGGGTCAGGATTTTTCGCCCCTCGCAGACCCGGTGCGCCGGTACGCGCGTGCTGTGGTGCTGATCGGACGGGATGCGCCACAAATCCGTGCGGCGCTTGAGGGCACAGGCGTGAGCCTGCTGGGCGCCGATTCCATGCAAGCTGCGGTTGAACTGGCCGCAGCTCAGGCCCAAACCGGCGACGCCGTGCTGATGTCGCCGGCTTGCGCAAGTTTTGACATGTTCGACAACTATGGGCACCGCGCTCAGGTGTTTTGCGACGCGGTCCAGGCGCTGGCGCACGATGCAGGGGTGGTGTCTTGACCGTCGCCACACGTATTGCCAGCTGGTTCTCGGGGCTGGGAGGCTCGGCCACGGACGGGCTGCCGGTGCGTCTGGGCGGCCAGGGGAGATCGCGTACAGCCTCTGCGCCGGTACGCATGTCAGGTGTGGACCAGTCGCTGATCTGGGTCACGTTGGCCTTGTTGGTCTGGGGCTTGGTGATGGTCTATTCCGCGTCTGTCGCCATGCCGGACAACCCGAAGTTTGCGCGTTACGCGCACACCCACTTTCTGCTGCGCCACGCGCTGTCGCTGGGCGTAGCTTTTGCCGTGGCCCTGCTTGCCTTTCAGGTGCCGGTGGCGACCTGGGAAAAACTCGCGCCCTGGCTGTTTGTGGCCTCACTGGTGCTGCTGATGCTGGTGCTGGTTCCCTTCATAGGAAAAGGAGTCAACGGCGCTCGCCGCTGGATCGCGCTGGGTTTCATGAACTTCCAGCCTTCCGAACTCGCCAAGTTTGCGGTGTTGCTGTATGCCGCCGATTACATGGTGCGCAAGATGGAAGTCAAGGAACGCTTCTTCCGTGCGGTCATGCCCATGGCTGTGGCCATTGGCATCGTGGGCCTGCTGCTGCTGGCCGAGCCGGACATGGGCGCCTTCATGGTGATTTCGGTGATCGCCATGGGCATTCTCTTTCTTGGCGGCGTCAATGCCCGCATGTTTTTTGTCATCGTCACTGTGGTGGTAATCGCGTTCGCGTTGATGGTGATGCTTAGCGATTGGCGCCGCGAGCGGATTTTTGCCTACCTTGATCCTTGGAGCGACAAGTACTCGATGGGCAAGGGTTACCAGCTCTCGCACTCGCTGATCGCCTTTGGTCGTGGCGAAATTTTTGGGGTGGGCTTGGGCGGCAGTGTCGAGAAGCTGCACTGGCTGCCAGAGGCGCACACCGACTTTCTCCTCGCGGTGATTGGGGAGGAGTTCGGCTTTCTGGGTGTGCTGTGTGTGATCGGCGCCTTCATGTGGATGACACGCCGCATCATGCATATCGGCCGCCAGTCGATTGCGCTGGACCGCCTGTTTGCCGGCCTGGTGGCGCAGGGTGTGGGTATCTGGATCGGCTTCCAGGCCTTCATCAACATGGGCGTGAACCTGGGCGCACTGCCAACCAAGGGCCTGACCCTGCCACTCATGAGTTACGGGGGCTCGGCGATCCTGATGAATCTGATCTCGCTGGCGGTGGTGCTGCGTATTGACTATGAAAACAGGCTTTTGATGCGCGGGGGGCGCGCATGAAAAGCCTGTTTCACCAAAACTGGCTTGGCGCGCAGCGCCCCAAGGCGCAAAGCGGCTTGGTTGATGCGCGGGGGGCACGCTTGAAAAGCCTGTTTCACCACAATCGATTGAGCGCGCAGCGCTGCGGCGCGTCAGCGCCGTTGATGAGGGGAGGGCGCAGTTGACCAAATGCGCGCTCATCATGGCCGGTGGCACCGGCGGCCACATATTCCCGGGTCTGGCCGTGGCCGAGGCTTTGCGCGAGCGCGGCTGGCGCGTGCACTGGCTGGGCAGCAAAGGCACAGCTGAACGCCCCAGCATGGAAAGCCAGCTGGTGCCGCCGCGCGGTTTTGCCTTTGAAACCATAGATTTTTCCGGCGTGCGCGGCAAGGGCCCCGTCACGCTGGCCTTGCTGCCCCTGCGCCTGCTCAAGGCCTTCTGGCAAAGCATCGTCGTGGTGCGGCGGGTCCACCCCGATGTGGTGGTGGGCCTGGGCGGTTACATCGCTTTTCCGGCCGGCATGATGAGTGTGTTGCTGGGCAAACCGCTGGTGTTGCATGAGCAAAATTCGGTGGCCGGCATGGTCAACAAGGTACTGAGCGGTGTCGCCGACCGGGTGTTCACGGCTTTTCCGGGGGTGCTGAAAAACGCCCTGTGGGTGGGCAACCCACTGCGGCCTGCCTTCACGCAGCAGCCGGATCCGGCGAGCCGCTTTGCCGGTCGCAGTGGTCCCCTGAAGCTGCTGGTGGTCGGCGGCAGTCTGGGGGCGCAGGCGCTCAACCGCATTGTGCCGCAGGCCCTCGCGCTGATCCCGCCGGATCGGCGACCCCATGTATTGCACCAGAGCGGCGCCAGCCAGATCGACGAGTTGCGCGAGAACTACCGCGCCGCCGGCGTACAGGCCGAACTGACCCCCTTCATCGAGGACACCGCGGGTGCCTTCGCGGAGGCCGACCTGGTGGTGTGCCGCGCGGGCGCCAGCACCGTGACTGAAATTGCTGCCGTCGGTGCTGCCGCGCTGTTCGTGCCCTTCCCGGCGGCGGTGGACGATCACCAGACCCGCAATGCAGCCTTCCTGGTGGACCAGGGCGGCGGCTGGCTGGTGGCGCAGCAGGCGCTGACCCCGCAATACCTGGCCGATATGCTACAAAAAACAGAGCGCTCTACGCTTGTAGAGCGTGGGCTACAGGCCAAAAAGATGCAAAAAACAAATGCCACCGCCGAAGTGGTGGCCGCTTGCGAGGAACTGGCGTCATGAAACACGCGATCAAACACATTCACTTCATCGGCCTGGGCGGTTCCGGCATGTCCGGCATCGCCGAGGTGCTGCATAACCTTGGCTATGTGATATCAGGCTCCGACCTTTCCAACAGTGCCACCCTGCGCCGGCTGGCCAGTCTGGGCATCAAGACCTTTGTCGGCCACGCAGCGGACAACCTGGCCAACGTTGATGCCGTGGTCACCTCCACAGCGGTGCAGGCCGACAATCCAGAGGTGTTGGCGGCGCGCGAAAAACGCATCCCGGTGGTGCCGCGCGCGCTGATGCTGGCCGAACTGATGCGCCTGAAGCAGGGCATCGCGATTGCCGGCACGCATGGCAAGACGACAACCACCAGCCTGGTCGCCAGCCTGCTGGCCGAGGGGGGGCTGGACCCTACCTTTGTGATCGGCGGCCGGTTAAACAGCGCTGGCGCCAACGCCAAGCTGGGCTCGGGCGACTACATTGTGGTCGAGGCCGACGAGTCCGATGCCTCCTTCCTGAACCTGTTGCCGGTCATGGCGGTGGTCACCAACATCGACGCCGACCACATGGAGACTTATGGCCACGACTTCGGCAATCTGAAGAAGGCTTTTGTCGATTTCCTGCACCGCATGCCGTTTTACGGAACCGCCATTCTGTGTACCGACGATGCAGCCGTACGCGACATCGTGCCGCAGGTGTCGTGCCCGGTCACCAGCTATGGCTTTAATGAGGACGCGCAGGTGCGTGCGGTGGATGTAAAGGCGGTGGACGGTCAGATGTTTTTCACGGTGCAGCGGCGCAATGGCGTGACCCTGCCGGATATGCCGGTGGTGCTGAACCTGCCCGGCGACCACAACGTACTCAATGCTTTGTCGGCGATAGCGGTCGCGGCGGAACTCAACATCCCCGATGTGGCGGTGCAGAAAGCCCTGGCCGAGTTCAAGGGCGTAGGCCGGCGCTTTCAGCGTTATGGCGAAGTGGCCGCGCCTTCGGGCGGCAGCTTCACGGTGGTGGACGACTATGGCCACCACCCTGTGGAAATGGCCGCAACCCTGGGCGCCGCGCGCGGCGCCTTTCCGGGTCGGCGCCTAGTGCTGGCTTTCCAGCCGCACCGCTTCACCCGCACGCGCGACTGCTTCGACGACTTCGTCAAGGTTATCGGCCAGGCCGACAGCGTGCTGCTGTCCGAGGTGTATGCCGCAGGCGAGGCGCCGATTGTGGCGGCCGACGGCCGGTCGCTGGCGCGTGCGCTGCGTGTGGCCGGCAAGGTCGAGCCGGTGTTTGTCGATGACATCGAGGCCATGCCGCAGGCGATTGCCGACAACGCACTCGACGGCGATGTGGTGGTGTGCATGGGCGCCGGCACGATTGGCGGCGTTCCCGCACGATTGCTGGAGTTGCTACAAAAAACAGAGCGTACTACGCAGGAAGGACAAGGGCTGTGAGCCTGAAAGCATCAAATTTCGGGAAGGTGGCGGTGCTGCTGGGTGGGCGCTCGGCCGAACGCGAGGTCTCGCTGATGTCGGGTCGGGGTGTGCTCGATGCGCTGCGGTCACGCGGTGTGGATGCCCATGCTTTTGATCCTGCCGGGCGCGACATCGGCGAGCTCAAGCGTGAAGGCTTCCAGCGCTGCTTCATCGCGCTGCACGGCCGCTTTGGCGAAGACGGCACGGTGCAAGGGGCGCTCGAGCTGATGGGCATTCCGTACACCGGTTCCGGCGTGATGGCTTCCAGTATTTCCATCGATAAGGTCACCACCAAGCGCATCTGGCTGGCCGATGGTCTGGCGACGCCGAAATACATGCTGCTGCGACGCGGCGCGTTTGAGCGCAAGCAGGTGGTGGCCGTGCCCGATGAACTGGGCCTGCCGCTGATCGTCAAGCCGGCGCGCGAGGGCTCGTCGATCGGCGTGGTCAAGGTCGAGGGCTACTCCGGCATGGTGGGAGCGGTGGAACAGGCTGCGCAGCTCGATGCTGACGTGCTCTGTGAACAGTTCATCAGTGGCGATGAGGTGACCTGCCCGGTGCTGGGCAGTGGTGACGATGCCCGGGCGCTGCCAGTGATCCGCATCGTGGCGCCCGAAGGCAACTACGACTACCAGAACAAGTATTTCACCGACACCACCCAGTATCTGGTGCCCTGTGGCCTGCCTGCGGGCGAGGAAGCGGCCATCCAGGCCATGGTGCTGCAGGCTTACCGTGTGCTGGGTTGCCGCGGCTGGGGCCGGCTCGACGTGATGATTGATGCAAAGACGCGCAAGCCCTACCTGCTGGAGATCAACACCTCCCCTGGCATGACCAGCCACTCGCTGGTACCGATGTCGGCGCGTGCTGCCGGCATCAGTTACGAGGACCTCTGCCTGGAAGTGCTGCGCAGCGCCAGCCTCGATCACCCGCCGGAGGGGAGCGCTCCATGAACCAGAGCCTGCCCGCACCGATGGACGTCCGGCTGATGAACATCGTCTCCCTGCTGCTGGGGCTGGCGTTTTTCGGCATGCTGGCGGCTCTTGGCATCGGGTGGCTGGTTCAGCAGAACCTGTTCCGGCTCACGGCCATCAAGGTGCGCGGCGACCTGAGCCACAACAACGCAGTCACCTTGCGGGCCAATGTGGTGCCCCGGCTGAATGGCAATTTTTTCACGGCAGACCTGGACCGCGCACAAGCGGCCTTCGAGTCGGTGCCCTGGGTGCGACGGGCCCAGGTGCAGCGCGAGTTTCCCAACCGCCTGAGCGTCGTGCTGCAGGAACACAGGGCGGTCGCCTACTGGGGCCGGGAAGCCGACGCCCAGCTCGTCAATACCTACGGCGAGGTGTTTGAAGCCAACCCGGGCGATGTCGAAGCCGATGACCTGCCGCTGCTCAGCGGCCCCGAGGGTCAGGCCGCGCTGGTGCTGGACGCGTACCGCCGCTTGTTGCCCCTGTTCGAAAAATTGGATGCGCAGATCGAGCTGCTGGAGCTGACCAGCCGGGGCAGCTGGCGCACCCGGCTGGACGACGGGGCCACGCTGGAGCTGGGCCACGGCGCCATGGAAGAGATTGAAAGCCGCGTGGCGCGTTTTGCCGCCACGCTCACGCAGGTGGCTGGCAAATTTGGCAAACCACTGGAGTCGGCTGATTTGCGGTACAGCAACGGCTACGCGATCAAGCTGAGGGGGGTCACCACCACCGTGCTGGCTGACAAGGACAACGCGAAAGCAAAAAGGTAAAGATATGGCCAAGGAATACAAGGATCTTGTTGTGGGGCTGGACATCGGGACCAGCAAGGTCATGGCTGTGGTGGCCGAGGTGCTGCCGGGCGGCGAGCTCAAGCTGGCCGGCCTGGGCATCGCCTACAGCAACGGCCTCAAGCGTGGCGTGGTGGTCAACATCGACGCCACGGTGCAAAGCATCCAGCAGGCGCTGAAAGAAGCGGAGCTGATGGCTGACTGCAAGATCGCCCGGGTTTACACCGGCATCACCGGCAGCCATATCCGCGGCATCAACTCCAGCGGCATGGTGGCAGTCAAGGACAAGGAAGTCACGCAGGCTGACGTGGCCCGCGTGATCGAGACCGCCAAGGCCATCAACATCTCCACCGACCAGCGCTTGCTGCTGGTCGAGCCACAGGAGTTTGTCATTGACGGCCAGGACGTGCGCGAGCCCATCGGCATGAGCGGCATACGGCTGGAGGCCAAGGTGCACATCGTGACTGGGGCGCAAAGTGCAGCGGAAAACATCATCAAGTGCGTCCGCCGTTGTGGCCTGGAAGTGGACCAGTTGATGCTCAACCCGCTGGCATCCAGCCTGTCGGTGCTCAGCCGCGATGAGCAGGAGCTCGGCGTGGCTCTGGTCGACATCGGCGCGGGAACCACCGACGTGGCAATTTTCACAGGCGGTGCGATCCGGCACACGGCAGTGATCCCGATTGCCGGCGATCTCATCACCAGCGACATCGCGATGGCGCTGCGCACCCCGACCAAGGATGCCGAGGACATCAAGGTCGAAAACGGTTTCGCCAAGCAGTTGCTGGCTGACCCGGACACCCAGGTCGAGGTGCCGGGGCTGGGCGACCGGGGCCCGCGCATGTTGTCGCGCCAGGCGCTGGCTGGCGTGATCGAGCCACGCATCGAGGAAATTTTCTCTTTGGTGCAGCAGGTGATTCGCGAGTCAGGCTATGAGGAAGTCTTGTCCTCGGGCATCGTGATCACCGGCGGCAGCGCGGTGATGCCCGGCATGGTCGAGCTTGGCGAGGACATCTTCCTCAAGCCGGTGCGCCGCGGCATCCCGCGTTATTCCAGCGCGCTGGCCGACATGGTGGCCCAGCCGCGCGCCGCCACCGTGATGGGGCTGCTCGAAGAGGCCAGGCTGGCGCGGATGCGCGGCCACCGCGTCGCGCAAAAGGCAGGCAGCGTGCACAACGCTTTTGGCAAGGTCAAGGACTGGCTGGTGGGGAACTTCTGATGAAAAAATTCCATGCTTTTGCCTGGCGGAGCCCGCGTTGCAAACATTCGGGAGGCGCCGATCCCCCTGCATGAGGACTGATCACCGCTTTTACTTTCACAACAAAATTTTTGGCAACTGCAAACATACCGATAGGAGGCTCACATGAGCATCGAAATGATTGAAATCGAAGAGTTCAACCAGGGCACGCAAATCAAGGTGATTGGCGTGGGCGGCGGCGGCGGCAACGCGGTCGAACACATGATTGAACGCAACGTGCAGGGCGTGGAGTTCATCTGCGCCAACACCGATGCCCAGGCCCTGGGCCGCGGCAGCGCGCACAAGCAGATCCAGCTGGGCGGCAGCGGCCTGGGCGCGGGCAGCAAGCCCGAGAAGGGCCGCGACTCGGCAGAGATGGCGGTGGAAGACATCCGCGAGGCGATTGCCGGCGCACACATGTTGTTCATCACCGCCGGCATGGGCGGCGGCACCGGGACCGGCGCCGCGCCCGTCATCGCGCGCATCGCCAAGGAGATGGGGATTTTGACCGTCGGGGTGGTGACCAAGCCATTCGAGTTCGAAGGTGGTCGCCGGATGACCAACGCCGACCTCGGCCTGGCCGAGCTGGAAGCCAACGTCGATTCGCTGATCGTGGTCCTCAACGAGAAGCTGCTCGAAGTGCTGGGTGATGAGGTGACGCAGGACGAGGCCTTTGCGCACGCCAACGACGTGCTGAAAAACGCCGTCGGCGGCATTGCCGAGATCATCAACGTTCCCGGCCACGTGAACGTCGACTTCGAAGACGTGCGCACCGTGATGGGCGAGCCCGGCAAAGCCATGATGGGCACGGCCCGCGCCAACGGCCCGGACCGCGCGCGCATCGCTGCCGAACAGGCGGTGGCCTGCCCGCTGCTCGAAGGCATCGACCTCTCGGGCGCCAAGGGCGTGCTGGTGCTGATCAGCGCCGCAAAGGGTTCGCTCAAGCTCAACGAGTCCAAGCTGGCGATGAACACTATCCGCGCCTATGCCTCGCCCGACGCGCATGTGATCTATGGCACGGCCTACGACGACGAGCTTGGCGATGACATCCGCGTCACGGTGGTGGCCACCGGCCTGAGCCGCCAGGGCGCGCGCCGCACGGCGCCGCCGCTGCAGGTGCTGCGCACCGGGACTGACAACATGCCTGTGCTCAATATGTCGGTAGGCAGCGGGTCGGTCAACAGCGCGCATCCCGGCGGCAGCATGGGTTCGGCCCAACCCGACTACGGCAACATGGCGGTTCCCAGCGTGTGGCGTACCAACCGCACGCAAGCGGCAGCCAAGGTCGATGCGTTGGCGTCCGGCGGCATGGACGATTTCGAAATTCCTGCGTTTTTGCGTAAGCAGGCCGACTAGTTTGGTGTGAGGCATCACACCCTGTTCCCGGTTCGTTGGGGACAGTAGGCGTAACTCCCCACTCCCAACCCCCCGCCCTTCCCTCGCCCCCGCTGGGCGATGGAAGAGAGCCTCATTTGGCCGCGTGAGCTGCGCTCGCTTGCAAGCATGGCAGCCTGTTGGGATTCCCGCAGAAGAAGCGCTGCGCGCTTCTTCTGCTCCGGATTTTGTCCCCAGTGTCCGCTTCCCATCCCCCACCCGTCGGGCTGGGCCGAGGAGCGCAGCGCAGGGGACCCAGACCATCGGGTCGCCTTGCTTTCCGTTCGGTTTTTTTGGCGAGACAAAGAAAGGTAACTCGCCTGCCGGGGCGAGACCCGGCTAGCTGGCGCGCCATAGAGTCCGAAGACCACGGGGATGGCGAGAATCGACATATCCATGCTTTACCCCCGCTTAACCCACCCCAATTAAAATAAACCCATGCTCGCCCAAAGAACCCTCAAATCCCTGACCAAGGCCGTCGGTGTGGGCCTGCACAGCGGGCAGCGGGTCGAGCTGACCTTGCGGCCGGCAGCGCCGGACACCGGCATTGTGTTCAGGCGCGTGGATCTGCCGCAGCCGGTAGATATTCCCATCTCCGCGCAGGCGGTGTCGGACACACGCCTGGCGTCCACCATTTCCGGCGGTAGCGCTAAGGTGCGCACTGTTGAACACGTGATGTCGGCCTGCGCCGGTCTGGGCATCGACAACCTGTATATCGACATCACCGCCGAAGAGGTGCCGATTCTGGATGGCTCGGCCTCTTCCTTTGTGTTCTTGCTGCAATCCGCCGGCATTGCGCTGCAGGCAGCACCTAAGCGTTTCATCAGGGTGCTCAAGCCGGTGGAAGTGCGCGAGGGCGACGGCGCTAATGTCAAGTGGGCGCGCCTGAGTCCCTACGAAGGCTACAAGCTCAGTTTTGAAATTGAATTTGACCATCCTGCCGTGGACTCCACCGGCCAGCGCGTCGAGTTTGACATTGGCTCGGGCTCCTACACTCGCGACATCGCCCGGGCTCGGACCTTCGGATTCACCAAGGAAGTGGAGATGCTGCGGGCCAACGGGCTGGCGCTCGGCGGCGGCCTCGACAATGCCGTCGTCATGGACGACTACAAAGTGCTCAACACCGATGGCCTGCGTTACAACGACGAGTTCGTCAAACACAAGATTCTGGACGCCATGGGCGACCTCTACCTGCTCGGCAAGCCCTTGCTGGCGGCTTACAGCGCCTTCCGCTCCGGCCACGCGCTGAACAACAAGCTGCTGCGTGAGTTGCTGTCACATGCTGATGCCTACGAGCTGGTGACGTTCGAGGACGAGAAGAAAGCCCCTCAGGGTTTTGCGCAGCTGGCGCGGGCGTGGTAGCTGCATGGCTGTTTTTCGCGTCATCATTGTTTTGCTGCTGGTGGCTGCCGGCATCTCGTTCGCGCTGTTCGCGATCACATCCAACGTCCGCTACAAACGCACCGGCCTCCGGATACTCGGCGGCACCCTGGTCGCCGCCTTCATCTTTTTCGCCATCCTGATCGCCGACCAGTTGGCTTGGGATTAACAGAAGTCAGGCAGCGCTGGTTCAGTGATGCCGCCCGTCCTTGAATGAGGCGGTGGATGTGCGGCCCAGCGTTGTGGCGCGTGCCAGGATCGCCGCGGAAGCGCCCACATGGGCATGGGTGATCGCCAGCGCCAGCGCATCGGCGGCGTCCTTGCCGGGCAGCCCCGGCAGTTTGAGCAGACGTTTGACCATCTCCTGCACCTCGGGCTTGCCGGCCTTGCCATAACCGGCCACAGCCTTTTTCATCTGCAGCGGCGTGTATTCGGCAACCTCGATGTTGCAGCTGACCAGTGCCGTGACGCAGGCGCCGCGTGCCTGGCCCAGCATCAGCGTGGCCTGCGGGTTCACGTTGACAAACACGATCTCGCAGGCCGAGCTGTCCGGGCTGTAGCGGGCGGTGATTTCGCAGATGCCGTCGAATAGCACCTTGAGCCGTGCCGGCAGGTTACCCCGGTCCAGGTGGGTGGTCTTGATGGTGCCGCTGGCCACATAGGTCAGCGACGGCCCGTCCACGTCGATCACGCCGAAGCCGGTAATCTGCAGGCCGGGGTCGATTCCCAGAATCCTCATATGCTCTTCTTTTGATAGCTGCTCGCGCTTGCTGGACGGGGGCTAGAGGCCAAAATACCATCGAACCGAGTGAAAAAACACGGGCGCTGCAAAACACAGGGCATCGACCCGATCCAGCAGGCCGCTGGCGCCGGTGACCGACTTGCCTTCGCTGCCCCAGTTGGTGATGCCGCGATCGCGCTTGAGCGCCTTCATCACCAGATGGCCCAGCGAGCCGGCGATACACGCAATCAGCGCCATGGCCACCGCCTGTGCTGGCTTGAAGGGCGTCAGGCCGGACATCAGGCCGCCGATAAAACCGCCGACTGCGAGCCCGATCAGCCAGCTGGTCCAGTTGAAGCTCTGACTGACCTGCGGCGCCGTCGCCTTGCGCGGCCACCTGCGGCTGGCCAGGTGTTGCACCAGCATGCCGGTCTGCACCACAAATACCAGGAAGAAGACGAGGAAGGCGTTTTTACCGCTGTAGCTGGGAAAGCCCAACTGCAACAGCGCCGGCACATGGCTGATGCCGTAGACGCAGACCATGATGCCCCATTGCAGCTTGGCGTTGCGTTCCAGGAAACGCTGCGGGTCGTTGGCCAGCGCGCTGACGACGGGGATCAGCAGGAAGACATAGACCGGGATGAACACTGTCACCAGGTCGAAGCGTTTGGTGATCACCAGCCAGAACTGCACCGGGAGCACCACAAAAAAGGCCAGCACCAGGCTGCGGTGGTCGCCGCGGCGCGTCGGGGAAAGCGTGATGAATTCGCGCAATGCAAAAAAAGCGATGATGGCAAATAGCAGCGTCGCCATCGTTTCGCCCGAGGCCCACGCCAGCCAGAACACGGTACACATCACCCAAGAGGTGTTGAGCAGGCTGGTCATCTCCCGGATGTCCTGGGTCCGAATTTCATTCTCGCCGTCATCGCGCAAAGAGATCACCAGCGCCCAGATGCTGGCGGCAATCAGCAGGCCAAACACCATCACGAACAGCAGGCCGACCTGCTGCGAGGGCGTGAGGTTGCGCAGGAAGCTGCTCATCAGGTATCTTTCAGCGCCATGACGGCCTGCCGCGCACGTGTCAGGAAGCTGCTGCGGTCTTCGCCGGCCTCAAGTGCCAGCGGCGCGCCGAAGGTTACCGAGCACAGGATGGGAACTGGCACCACTTCACCCTTGGGCATCACCCGCTGCACGTTGTTGATCCAGGCTGGCACCAGCACCACCTGGGGAAACTTCTGCGCGAGGTTGTACAGGCCTGACTTGAAGGCCTGCGGCTCTTCCTGGTTGCCGCGTGTCCCTTCCGGGAACAGGATGATGGAGTCGCCGCTTTCCAGCGCATCGATCAGCGGCTCCAGCGGGTCCTGGTCGGTGGTTTTGGCACGGTCCACATAAATGGCGTTGAACACCGCCGTGGTGATCCACCGCTTGAACGGCGTTTTGGTCCAATAATCCTTTGCCGCGATCGGCCGCGTGATGCTGCGCAGTTCGCTGGGCAGCGCGGCCCACATCAGCACCAGGTCGGCATGGCTTTGATGGTTCGCAAAATAGATCCGCTGCTCGGCCTTGGGTGGGCAGCCCTGCCACCGCGCCTGCGCGCCGGTCAGCGCGCGGATCAGACCCAGCAAAAACAGGCTCATGGCTTTTGCCCGTAGATTCATGGCACCTCCACCCCGCCCATGCGCGCAGCGATGGTGGACGCGCGCGAGGCAAGATAACCCGAACCAGGCCGGGTTTCAAAATACTTGGGGCGCGGCAGCATCACCGCCAGGCGGGCTGCTTCGTAGGCGCTGAGTTTGGCAGCGGGTTTGCGGAAATAATGCTGCGCCGCAGCTTCGGCGCCAAACACGCCTTCGCCCCATTCGACATTGTTGAGGTAGATCTCCAGGATGCGCTGCTTGTCCAGCAGTGCCTCGAGCAACAACGTCAGCACCAGCTCTTCGCCCTTGCGCATCAACGTGCGCTCACCCGACAGGAACAGGTTTTTGGCAAGTTGCTGGGTGATGGTGGAGCCGCCCACAACTTTGGGTGGTCTGGACGCTTTGCTGCTGCCGGTCGGCGCTGCTTTGCTGCCGAGCCGGCTGGCTGATTTTTCAGCGCGCTGCTCGGCTTGGGTATTTTTCTCCCAGGCTTTTTCCAGCGCTTCCACGTCCACGCCTTCGTGTTCGATAAAGGTCGCATCCTCGGACGCGATCACCGCGCGTTTGAGCTTGTCGGACAGTTCTGAATAAGGGACCCATTGCTGGCGCCACTTCAGACTGCCTTGTTCAGTCGCCAGCCGATAAATCTCAGAGCGCTGGAAGGCCGTCGACTGCGGGTCGACAACCGCCATCAGCGCGATGCGACTGACAAAATAAAGTTGTACCCCCAGGCCGGCGATCAGCACCAGAAGCATCCAGCGCAGCAGCGCCTTCATGCGTTTGCCTCGCGCATTTCCTGCAGCACCTGGGCCGAGGGCGGCCGCACGCCGCGCCAGAAGGCAAAGGATTCGGCCGCCTGTTCGACCAGCATGCCCAGGCCATCGCGCGGCACCGCGCCATGCGCCAACGCCCAGTCGCCAAACCTTTGCGCCGCCGCGCCGTACATCATGTCGTAGGCCAGCGCTCCGGGCTTGAGCACGCGCGCACTCACCGGAACCGCCTCACCGCCGCCCAGGCTGCTCGCCGTGGCATTGACAATCACATCAAAATCGACCTCCAGCCCTTGCTGTTCCTGCGCAAGCAGCTCTGTTTTTTGTAGCAAGGTGCGCAGCGACGGGTGGCTGTCATGGCGTGCCACCAGGTCCAGCGCTTTGGCGTGGGTGCGATTGGTGACCACCAGCCGGCGCGGCCCGGCCGCCAGCAGCGGGCCCAGCACACCGGCGGCTGCGCCGCCGGCGCCCAACAGCAGGATGTCGCGCCCGGCCAGGCTGATGCCTGCGTTGAGCTGGATGTCATTGACCAGGCCAACACCGTCCGTGTTGTCTGCTTCGATCATTCCGGCGCCGCTGAACTTCAGCGTGTTGGCAGCCTGCGCCAGCGTGGCGCGTTCACTGGCGGTGCCTGCCAGGCGGAAGGCCTCGAACTTGAAGGGCACCGTCACATTGCAGCCGCGGCCACCGCCCGCGATCCACGCCAGCAAGGTGGCGGTAAAGCCGTCGAGTGGCGCGAGCTGCCTGCCGTAGTTCAAGGCCTGACCGGTCAGCTCGGCGAAGCGCGCGTGGATGGTCGGCGACTTGCTGTGGGCAACCGGGTTGCCGAGGACGCAGTAGTGATCCATGGTGAGGGTGATGCCTTAACGCTCGAGTTGTTTGGTTTCAAGCGTTTCGTCGCGCGTGAACTTGAAACGCGAGACCACCACGATCTGGTCGGCCTTGCGGCGCATCGCTTCGCTGAAAGTACCGAAGGGTCCGGTACTGCGCGCAATGCTTTGCGCGCGCCGGTCCAGCGTGAGGTTGCCCGAAGTCTCGGCCACCTCGGTGGACAACACGCGGCCGTCAAAATTGATGGTCAGCACCATGGTCAGTTCACCGTACAGCTTCTTGCCGGCCAGCTCGGGGAAGTTGACCGTGCCACGCTCCTCGATCTTGCGGCGCAGCGCGTCGTAATAGATCGCGTAGACCTCTTCACGCGTCGCCGGGCTGATGTAGCGCTTTTTCGGCCGCGCATTTTCTTCATTGATGCGCCGCTCGATTTCGGCCAGGATCTTGATGAGCTGTTTGCGTTTTTCCTCGCGCTCGGCCTGCGCCGCATCGCGGGCTGTCACCTTGGGATCGGGCGGCGGCATGGATGCGAGCTCTTTCTTGATCTGGGCCAGCAGCAGCGTCTGCTGCTCCTGCATGGCCTCGATCTTGCGCTGCGCATCTTCGCTCGCGTCACCAACCTCGGTCAGCGCTGATGGCGGCAGCGGACTGGTGGCGCGGCCCCGCTCGGCATCACCGCCGCCGGCCAGAGAAGCCTGGGCGATGGCTTTGGCGGCGTCCGGGCGCTCGTTGGATTTGGCGTTGACCAGGATGACTTCCAGCGGCGTGTCCTGGAACACGCGGTTGAACCGTTCCGGGTCGACAAAACGCACTGTCAGCAGCACCGCGTGCAGGGCAACAGAAAAGCCCAGGGCGATGTGCAGGGTGCTGGGTGACTTCACAGGACAGAATTATCGGGGTTAGGCCGCCTGGGCCGGCATGCCCGCCGCATCGGCCGGTGCTTCGTTCAGATCGACGGCAATCGAGATCGGTCCGGCGGCAATTTCCGATTCGTTGTCTTCCTCGTCCACCTGCTCGGCAGAAGCTTCGTCAACCACAAGGTCGAGCCGCTCGATCACCGTTGCGCTGACATCCAGCGTGATTTCGTCGATCTCGCCCAGGCGGATGCGCAGCTTCGCGCCGCGGGGCAGGCCTTGTGCACCCATGGCCGGCAGCACCAGCGGCAGGTCGTCGGCCCGCACCAGGTTCTCCTTGAAGGCAGTGGCAGTCAGCTCGCTGATGCCGTTTTGCTGCAGGTATTTGAGCGTCCAGTAACGCTCGATGCCTGCCTGGAAACCGTTGTAAGCGCTGTAGGCCCCGTCGAACCCCGAGATGATGGAAAACAGCTCCGCATCCTTGGGCTTGAAGGGCGCGGCGAGTGCGGCGGTGCGGCCATGTGTGACGCAGGCAATGATCTGCCACTGATTCACCAGGTCGGTGTAGCGGCGTAGCGGTGACGTCGCCCAGGCGTAACTTTTGACACCGATGCCGGCGTGTGGCAAGGCCTTGGTTCCCATGCGCACCTTGACACCCGGGGCCAGACTGGCCTGGCTGCGGTAGATGCCGGGCACGCCATGTTCGGCCAGCCACTCGCCCCAACTGCTGTTGGCCAGGATCATGGCTTCGGCGACGATGAGGTCGAGCGGTGCGCCGCGCTTGCGGATGCTGATGCTGACTTTTTCGTTGCCCTCGGGCTCCTGGCTGGTCGGGTTGTCCAGGCTGAAGTTGTAGTCGGGCCGGTTGAAGTTTTCGGGTTTGCCGCGCACGATTTCGCGCTGGGCTTTCAGGTGGCGCGCCAAGCGGTGCAAAAAGGACAGCTCGATGCCCCAAGGCACATCCGCCGGCGGCGCGCCTGTCGCTGTTGCCGTTTCAAAAAACGCTTCCGTGAACACCGCATCCAGCTTGTCGTGGCGCAGGTTGGCCGCAATCGGTACTTGCTCCAGCTTCGTCGCCGTTTCACCGATGGCCAATGTGGCTTCGTCCAGCGTGACATACAGCGACAGGGCAGGACAGTTGCGCCCTTCCTGCAGGGTATAGCTCTGCACCACCTCGTCGGGCAGCATCGTCAGCTTGTAGCCCGGCATGTAGACGGTGGACAGGCGCGCACGGCCCAGCAGATCAATCGGGCTGCCCGGCAACACCGCCAGGCCGGGCGCGGCGATATGGATGCCCAAGGTGACGGTCCCGCTGCCCAGGCCCTGGACCGAGATCGCGTCGTCAATCTCGGTGGTGTTGGAGTCGTCGATGGAAAAAGCCTGCACAGCGGCCAGTGGCAATGCGTGCTTGACAGGCGGCGCCTGCACGGCGGGGAAGGCCGTACCTTTTGGGAAGTTCTCGAACAGGAAACGTTTCCAGTGAAACTGGTAGGGCGAGGCGATGGCGCCGGCCTGCTGCAGCAAATCCAGTGGCGCCTTGTGCGCAGCGCGCGAGGCCTCGACCACGGCCTTGTATTCGGGGCTGTTCTTGTCGGGCTTGAACAGGATTTTGTAGAGCTGCTCGCGCACTGGCGCCGGGCAACTGCCTTGCGCAAGTTCTTCGGCCCAGGCGGTGATTTGCGCGACCACCTGTTTTTTCTTCTCGATGGCGGCCAGCGCCTGCTGGAGGATCTCGGCTGGTGCCTTACGGAAACGGCCTTTGCCGGCGCGGCGGAAATAATGCGGCGCCTCGAACAGCCGGAACAGGGCTGCGGCTTGCTGCCCGGTGGATGCGGGTTTCGAGGGGTCGGCGCTGAAGTAGTCACGCGCCAGGTCGGCAAAGCTGAATTCTTCCTCGCTGGCGAATTCCCAGGCCAGATCCAGGTCGATCTCTTCGCTGATTTTTTGCCCCGTCGCAAGCAGCTCGGCCGGCGCGGGTTTCTCAAACTTCAGCAGCGCGTTGACGGCCTTGAGCTTGACCCGTTTGCCCGAGTCCAGCTCGACCTGCAGCGAGCTGTCCGCCTCGGACAGAATACGTCCGGCCAGAAACTTGCCGGCTTCTTCAAACAATACAAACAAAACAGCATCCTTTGGTTACTCCGCCTAGTGTAATCAGCCGCCCCGCGCGCGGCCTCAGGACAGACCCAGGAATTCCATCACTTCAGGCAGGTGCGAATCGAAGTCGCTGATGGCGTGGTCGCCGCCTTCGAGCAGCTTGATGCGCACGCCGGGATAACGGCCAATCATTTCACGCCACTCCAGCACCTCGTCGCCCTTGGCAATCACTGCGGAATATTTCTCAGGACGGCCCACCGACCCCAGGGCGAGCGCGTGCAGTTCGTCGATAAAACGCGGTTCGAAGAAAAAGCGTTCATTCGGGTTGTTCCAGAACGTCTGCTCACCGATGTACTTCGCCAGATCGCGCGCCGGATTCACCGCCGGATTGAGTAATACCGCCTTGCAGCCACAGGTCTCGGCCACATGGGTCGCGTAAAAGCCGCCCAGCGAGGAACCTATCACCGCCATGGTGTCACGCGGCCAGCCAGCGATGCCCTGGCTCAGCATCTCCATCGCTTCACGCGGCGAGGGAGGCAACTGCGGGCACCACCAGGTGACATCCGGATGCCGGTTTTGCACCCAGGCGGCGACCTGGCGCGCCTTGGTCGATTGTGGGGAAGACCGGAAGCCGTGGAGGTAGAGGAGGTGGGTGGTGGGCATGGGGCGTTCTACTCGCAGCACAAGTCGAAAAAAAGTGACTCGCCCCTTGCCGGGCAGGTGGGTGTTATTGAGTTGCTATTGAATTAATAGCTGATTGCGCCCGCCGCATAAGGGCTGGAGGCCTATTTGATTCAAAAATCTCGGAACTTGTTCAAAACTTGGGCATGCCCTTCATTCCGCCCATGCGTTTCATCATCTTCATCATGCCGCCGCCCTTCATCTTTTTCATCATGCTCTGCATCTGCTCAAACTCGTTGAGCAGGCGGTTCACGTCCTGAACCTGTACGCCAGAGCCCGCTGCGATGCGTCGCTTGCGTGTGGCTTTAATCAGTTCGGGTTTGCGACGCTCCAGCGGCGTCATGCTCTGGATGATGCCTTCTTTGCGTTTGATATCTTTTTCGGCCTTGCCCATATCGACCTGACCGGCCTTGGCCGCCATCTGCGCGGGCAGCTTGTCAAGCAGGCTGGACAGGCCGCCCATGCTTTTCATCTGCTGTAGCTGGCTTAAAAAATCTTCAAGGTCAAAGCCGCTGCCGGACTTCATCTTTGCGGCGAGTTTTTGCGCCGCCGCCATGTCGACGCCAGCCGTCACCTGCTCGACCAGGGCCACGATGTCGCCCATGCCCAGGATGCGGCCGGCATGGCGCTGGGCGTCGAATACCTCAAGCCCGTCAATCTTCTCGCTGGTGCCGGAAAACTTGATGGGCGCACCGGTGATCTGCCGCACGCTAAGCGCGGCGCCGCCGCGTGAGTCGCCATCCGTCTTTGTCAGGATGATGCCGGTCAGTGGCAGCGCTTCCTTGAAGGCTTTCGCCGTGTTGATTGCATCCTGGCCCTGCATGGCGTCCACCACAAACAGGGTTTCGACCGGCTTGAGCACCGCATGCAAGGCCTTGATCTCGGCCATCAGGGCCTCGTCGATCGCCAGACGGCCGGCGGTGTCGACCAGCAGCACGTCGAAGAAGTGCTTGCGCGCGTAATCAAGCGCAGCCAGCGCGATGTCCACCGGCTTTTGCTCGGCAGTACTCGGAAACCATTCGGCGCCGGCCTGCTTGGTCACGGTTTTGAGTTGTTCAATCGCCGCTGGGCGGTACACGTCACCCGAGACGGTCAGCACCTTCTTCTTGCGCTTTTCGATCAGGTGTTTGGCGAGTTTTGCCGTAGTCGTGGTTTTGCCTGCGCCTTGCAGACCGGCCATCAGGATCACCGCCGGTGGCTGGGCCGCCAGGTTGATGTCGCTGACACCCTCGCCCATGGTCGCAGCCAGCTCGCGATTGACGATGCTGACCAGCACCTGACCCGGCGACAGCGAGCTCATGACCTCCTGGCCGAGCGCTTTTTCCTTGACGCGGGCGATAAAGTCGCGCACGACGGGCAGTGCCACGTCGGCCTCGAGCAGCGCCATGCGCACCTCGCGCAGCATGTCCTGCACATTGGACTCGGTGATGCGGGCCTGGCCACGCATCTCCTTGACGAGGCGGGAAAGTTTGTCAGTAAGGGCAGAGGCCATGAACAGGCTCCACAGCTGGAGCAAAAAGGAAGTGGAAGAAGAAAACCGGCCTGCGAAACAGGCTGCTACAGCTAAACTGTAGCCATGATTTTAACTTTGAGCGCTGCGTGGGGTCTGGCGACGGCCATCGGCGCCGCGCTGGCCTACGCCGTGCTGGCGCTGGCCGCCCGGCGCCTGAGTGAATCAAGCACCCGCATGGTGCTGTTCGTGGCCTGGCTGCTGCATGCGCTGGCACTGGCTGACGGCCTGCTCGGCAATCCGCCCCGCTTCGGCTTTGCGCCAGCCCTGTCCATGACCGTCTGGCTGGTGCTCAGTGTCTATGCGGTGGAAAGCCGCCTTTTCCCGCAACTGAAGGCCCGCTGGGCGCTGGCCGGCCTCGGCACGGCTGCAGTATTGCTGGCGCTGGTGTTTCCCGGTTCCAGCTACCACCTGATCGCCTCGCCTTGGCTGCCGCTGCACTGGGCGCTGGGCATTGCCTCCTATGGCCTGTTTGCCGCCGCCGTGGTGCACGGCTGGCTGATGAACCGGTCGGAGCGGTCCATCCGTTCGGCAACGCAACCGGACACCGGCGTCCCCCTGTTGACCCTGGAGCGGCTGACCTTCCGTTTTGTGCAGGCCGGTTTTGTACTGCTCACCGCCACGCTGGCAGTGGGCTGGCTGTTTGCCGAAACCCTGTACGGACCGGGATTGGCCTGGCAGTGGAACCACAAGACGGTATTTTCGGTGCTGGCCTGGCTGACTTTTGCCGGGCTGCTGGCAGGCCGCGCGCGCCTGGGATGGCGCGGCCTTCAGGCGGTACGCCTGCTCTACCTCGGTTCTGGCCTGCTGCTGCTGGGTTATGCAGGGTCTCGTTTTGTGCTCGAAGTCGTTTTGAAGCGTGTATGAAATACCTGATCGTTTTCCTCGTGGTGCTGGTGGGCATCTGGCTCTGGCGCAACAACCGGCGTGTCGAATTGCGCGACAAAAACCAGACACCGCCCCGCCCGGTCAGCGGCCCGAAACAAGCCACCGAGGTGGTGGCCTGCGCGGTCTGCGCGGTGCATCTGCCACGGCCTGACGCAGTGCCGGGCAAACAAGGCTTGTACTGCAGCGACGCCCATCGACGACAGGGCGACGCCTGAATGCCCCGCATCACCGGCTCGGGCAACTCCTGGTTCGGTCCACCCGACGCCGGCGCCTGGAGCGCTGGCGCTAGCGGCGAATCTTTCGCCCGCCTGTGGCGCGCCTTCATGACGGCGCGCGTCACGATTGCCAGCGTACTGCTCGCCCTGCAGGCCTTCATCTATGCCCTGGGTCAGCCGGTGCACGAGGGGATGATCCTGCTGTGTGTGGTCTACTTCGCCGCCACGCTGGTGGTGTGGACCTGGGCCCGGCCAAAGCGGCCGGGCAGCACCTTCGACACCCAGTGGCTGTACACCGTGGGCATCGATGTGCTGGCTTTTTCGGCGCTGAATTTCCTTCAACTCGGATCGCTCAACTACACCGCCCTGTTTGCCTTGCCGGTGTTGCTGGCGTCCATCCTCGGGCCCATCCTGCTGGCGCTCGGGACGGCCGCCAGCGTGACCCTGCTGCTGTTGACCGACGCTTGGTGGCTGTCGCTGCAGACACAAGCCGACGCCACCGCACGGTTTTTACAGGCGGCTCTGAGCGGGTCCGGCTTTTTCGCCGTGGCCCTGCTGGCCAACCAGCTCGCGCTGCGCCTGTCGCGCGAAGAGCACCGCGCTTACAGCAGCCAGTCCGCCGCGCGCATGCAGGCCCAGGTCAATGAACTGGTGATCGACACGCTGGTCGATGGGGTGTTGGTGATAGACACCCACGGCATCGTGCGCGCGGCCAATCCGGCGTCGCGTCGCCTGTTGGCAGCTCAGGGTGGGGAGCGCGTCGCCCCCTTTGTGCTCGCCAGCGAACCCGCCTGGCGATCGCTGGCTGAACTGGCGCACCTGACTTTTGAACGGCAACAGCCGCAGCAGGCTGATGTGGGTCTGGAGCACGCTTTGCGCCACGCCCGACGCCTGCAGGCACACACCCGGCTGGCTGCGTCACGTGACGGCTCGGACGAAAGCCTGTGCGTGATGTTCCTGGAAGACCTGCGGGAAATGGAGGCCAGGGTTCGCACCGAAAAAATGGCCGCCATGGGCCGCATGTCTGCTGCTGTGGCCCATGAGATCCGGAACCCCCTGGCAGCCATCACACAAGCCAATGCCCTGCTGGAAGAAGACCTGCAGGACCCAGGGCACCGGCAGCTGACGGGCATGGTGGCGCAGAACGCCCAGCGCCTGGCGCGCATCGTCGAGGAAATCCTCAACCTGTCGCGTGTCCAGGAGCAGGCGCCCCAGGTGCAGACGCGCGCCCTGCGGTTGGACGACGTGACGCAGCGCATCTGCGCGGACTGGGCGCAGCAGAATGCGGCCGGTGCCCGGCTCAGCGTGCAGACGGGGACGGGCCAGACCGCGGTCCTGTTTGAGGCCGACCACCTGCGCCGGCTGATGATCAACCTGCTGGACAACGCGCTGCGTTATGCCAGCTCCGCAGCTGCCGCGATTCAGGTCTCCACCGATGTAGCTGCGAACCAGGTGCGCCTGCTAGTCTGGAGCGACGGGCAGCCGCTGGAAAAAACCGTGCAGTCGCATCTGTTCGAACCATTTTTTTCGTCGGAAAGCCGCTCCAGCGGGCTGGGCCTGTATATCTGCCGGGAGCTGTGCGAGCGCCACGGCGCGCTGGTGGGTTACCGGCGGGCGGCCCGCCGGAATGTCGAAGGCAATGAATTTTTCGTCACCTTCAGACCAGCGTCCGCCGAGATGGTGCTGCCGCACTCCGACATCGACACCATGTTCTGACACACCGCTTTCCTGATACAACACGATATCCATGAGTACTCCGAATCAGGCCCACATCCTGGTCATCGACGATGAACCGGACCTGCGCACCCTTTACGAGCTGACACTGCTGCGCGAAGGTTACCGGGTGGAAGCCGCTGCTGACCTGGCGCAGGCGCGTGTGCAACTGCAGGAGCGGCGCTTTGACGCGGTGATCACCGACATGCGGCTGCCTGACGGCCTGGGGCTGGAGCTGCTGCGTGAGATGGTCAGCCAGCACCGGCCCGAGCGCTGCGTCGTCATCACCGCGCATGGCTCTGCCGAAAATGCGGTGGAGGCGCTGAAGGCGGGCGCGTTCGACTACCTGACCAAGCCGGTCGATCTCAAGCAATTCCGCAACGTGGTGGCTTCGGCGATCCAGAGCCCGGTGGGCGCGGAGAAAACCAGGGCCGACATCGAACCCGGCCCCGCTGTCTCGCGGTCCGGCAAATCGCAGGAGGGCGCGCAGACACTGCAGCGTCTGGTCGGCGAGTCGGCCGTCATGCACAGCGTCAAGGCGCGCATCATCAAGGTTGCAGGCAGCATGGCGCCGGTGCTGATCCAGGGCGAGTCCGGCACCGGCAAGGAACTCGTCGCGCGTGCGGTGCATGACTGCAGCCATCGCGCCGCCGGGCCGTTTGTCGCGGTCAATTGCGGCGCCATTCCCGAGAACCTGCTGGAAGCGGAGTTTTTCGGCGCGCGCAAGGGCGCTTACACCGGCTCGACCCACGACCGCCAGGGCTACTTCCAGGCGGCCAAGGGCGGGACGCTGTTCCTCGACGAAATCGGCGATCTGCCGCTGGCCATGCAGTCCAAGCTGCTGCGCTCCATCCAGGAGCGGGTGGTGCGGCCACTCGGCTCCGCGCAGGAGGACACGGTGGACGTGCGCATCGTCAGCGCCACCCACAAGGACTTGGGCGCGGCGGTGGCGTCCGCGCATTTCCGTCAGGATTTGTATTACCGGCTCAACGTCATCGAAATTCATGTGCCGGCGCTGCGCGAACGGCGCGAAGACCTGCCGATGTTGTGCCAGGACCTGCTGGGCCGCATCTGCCGCGAGTCCGGCCTTCCAGTGCCTGTGCTGTCGGAGCAGGTGGTGGCCCGATTGCAAGCCCACCCCTTCAACGGCAATGTGCGTGAACTGGAGAACATGCTGCACCGCGCGGTTGCCCTTGGCGAAAACAATGACCTGCAGGTGGACACCCAACCCGCCGCGGAAGCGGTCACGGTCCCAGAGAACCTGCAGGACTTTCTGGACAGCCAGGAGCGCGGCATCCTGACCAAGGTGCTGCAGGAAACCGGGTTCAACCGGACCGCCGCCGCCGCCAAACTGGGTATCAGCCTGCGCCAGATGCGTTATCGCATCGCCCGGCTGAACATCGTCACGCCGAACAGTGATGACTCGCCCGATGAACCCTAGCCTTTTGTCAGATGCGTGTTCTGCCGGCGGGTCGCCCGCAGGCGGACCAGCCCCCTCGGAGGGCAGCGAAGCACACGCAGTGGCAAGCGTGGGGGCTGGTGCGCCGTCGCTGTGGGACCAGGGTTGGTACCGCTATGCCCGTGCACTGGCTTCGCCGAACTTCGGACCCCGCCCGGAGCGCGTGGCCATCGACCTGATCGTGCTTCACTCCATCAGCTTGCCGCCCGGCGAGTATGGAACTGGCGAGGTGCAAAAGCTGTTCCTGAACGAGCTCGACTGGGACGCGCACCCCTACTTCCAGGGCATACGCGGGATGCAGGTCTCGGCTCACTTCTTTATCACCCGCGACGGCAGGCTGTGGCAATTCGTCAGTTGCGACGATCGCGCGTGGCACGCGGGCCCCTCCAGCTACCGCGGCCGCAGCAACTGCAACGACGACTCGATTGGCATCGAACTCGAAGGCCTGGAAGGCGGGTTGTTCGAAGATCTTCAGTACGAAACGCTGTCCAGCATCTGCGCTGCGCTGATGTGCCACTACCCGGTGCAGCACATTGCCGGTCATCAACATATCGCCAGCGGTCGCAAGCAGGACCCCGGCCCGGGCTTTGACTGGCCGCAACTGCAGGACTCGCTGGGCTTGCCGGCTAAGTGTTTTCCCGAACGCGATTGAATCGGCGGCTCCAAAAAAAACACCAGCAGGGTGCGTGAAAAAAAGCGGCGCATGCATACGCGTTGATGCAGCGTGCGCACGCCGCCCCAGACACCAATGCTGCTACGGCTTCCAGCCACGTGAGGCCACTTGGCCGACATGCCGCACGAAGCATCAATACATCCGGGCGACGACAAAAATTGGTGCATTTTTCACACGCGGAAAACGCTACATAACGTAACACTGCCAAAAGCACGCGATACACTACCTGTAGTGCTTGAAATCACTCCAGACCCTAGGTATAGTGTCTGAGCCCTCTATTCAATTCGATGCATTCGGGGCACCGCGACCCAGGGAACAGCAGCCAAACGTGTCCGCCGCCGGCAACCGTCAGCCCTTTCCCTTTGCCCTGAATCCGCCCGCTTTCCCAACAACAACGACACAACGAGGAACCATGCAAACAACCCAACATGCACCTGCCGCCACCGGCGTGCCGATGGCCCCCCAGACCGGCGGCCACAGCCCCCATCCCCTGAACCACTACCAGATCATTCGCCGCAACGGCGCGGTGGTTCCGTTTGAGCCGAACAAGATCGCGGTGGCGATGATGAAGGCCTTTCTGGCGGTGCATGGCACCCAGGGCGCAGCGTCGGCCAGCGTGCGTGAAACCGTGGATGGCCTGACCCAGGCCGTGATGCGCGCACTGATGCGTTCGCGCCCGGGCGGCGGCACCTTCCATATTGAAGACGTGCAGGACCAGGTCGAACTCGGCCTGATGCGCGGTGGCCACCACGAAATTGCCCGCGCCTATGTGCTGTACCGCGAAAAGCGCACGCAGGAACGCGCGCGTCAGCCACAGGCGCCGGTCGCCCAGGCGCCGCAGCTGCATGTGCTGGACGGTGGAAAAAAAGTCACGCTGGACATCGGCAGGCTGCAGGCCCTGATTGAGGCGTCCTGCGCCGGCCTGGGTGCGGAGGTCAAACCCGACCCCATCGTGCAGGAAACCATGCGCAACCTGTACGACGGTGTGCCCATCGACGAGGTCTACAAGGCGTCCATCCTGGCGGCCCGCACCCTGATCGAAAAAGATCCCGACTACACCTACGCCACCGCGCGCCTGTTGCTGCACACCATCCGTCGCGAGGTGCTGGGTGAGGAAGTGGCCCAGGAAGACATGGGCACACGTTACGCCGAGTACTTCCCCCAGTTCATCGCCAAGGGCGTGCAGAACGAGCTGCTGGACGAAAAGCTGATGCAGTTCGACCTGGAGCGCCTGGGCGCCGCGCTCAAGCCCGAGCGCGACCTGAAGTTCGACTACCTGGGCCTGCAGACCCTGTTTGATCGCTACTTCCTGCACGTACGCAAGCAGCGCATCGAGCTGCCGCAGGCTTTCTTCATGCGCGTGGCCATGGGCCTGTCGCTCGACGAGATCGACCGTGAAGCGCGCGCCATCGAGTTCTACGAAATCATGTCCTCGTTCGACTTCATGTCGAGCACACCCACGCTGTTCAATGCCGGCACGCTGCGCTCACAGCTGTCGTCCTGCTACCTCACGACGGTGGCCGACGACCTGGGTGGCATTTACGATGCCATCAAGGAAAACGCGCTGCTGTCGAAGTTCGCCGGCGGCCTGGGCAACGACTGGACACCGGTGCGCGCGCTCGGCGCCCACATTAAGGGCACCAATGGCGAGTCCCAGGGCGTCGTGCCTTTCCTCAAGGTGGTCAACGACACTGCCGTGGCGGTCAACCAGGGCGGCAAACGCAAGGGAGCGGTCTGCGCCTACCTGGAAACCTGGCACTTGGACATCGAGGAATTCCTGGAGCTGCGCAAGAACACCGGCGACGACCGCCGCCGCACGCACGACATGAACACCGCCAACTGGATCCCCGACCTGTTCATGCGCCGCGTGATGGAGAAGGGCAGCTGGACACTGTTCTCGCCATCGGACACACCCGACCTGCACGACAAGTTCGGCATCGAGTTCGAAAAAGCCTATGTCGCCTACGAAGCCCGGGCCGAGCGCGGCGAGATCAAGCCGGCACGCAAACTGCAGGCCGTCGACATGTGGCGCAAGATGCTCTCGATGCTGTTCGAGACCGGCCATCCCTGGATCACCTTCAAGGACGCCTGCAATGTGCGCTCGCCCCAGCAGCACGTCGGTGTGGTGCACTCGTCCAACCTGTGCACCGAGATCACGCTCAACACCAGCGACACCGAAACTGCGGTCTGCAACCTCGGCTCGGTCAACCTGGTCCAGCATCTGAAGGACGGTGCCGTCGATCACGAAAAACTCAAGAAAACCATCACCACGGCCATGCGCATGCTGGACAACGTGATCGACATCAACTACTACGCGGTCAAGAAGGCCCGTGACTCCAACATGCGCCATCGCCCGGTGGGCTTGGGGCTAATGGGCTTCCAGGATTGCCTGTACGAGTTGCGCATCCCGTACGCGTCTGATGCCGCCGTCGAGTTTGCCGACAAGTCCATGGAAGCGGTGTGTTATCACGCCTACTGGGCTTCGACCGAACTGGCCAGAGAGCGCGGCAAATACACCAGCTACAAGGGCTCGCTGTGGGACCAGGGCATCCTGCCGCTGGACACGCTGGACCTGCTGGCCGAGCAGCGCGGCGGCTACCTGGAAGTGGACCGCTCGGCCACGCTGGACTGGGACGCCCTGCGCAAGAAGATCGCCAAGGACGGCATGCGCAACTCCAACTGCGTGGCCATCGCCCCGACCGCCACCATCTCCAACATCATCGGCGTCGACGCCTGCATCGAGCCCTGTTTCGGCAACCTCTCGGTCAAGTCAAATCTGTCTGGTGAATTCACGGTGATCAACCACTACCTGGTGCGCGACCTCAAGCGCCTGGGCCTGTGGGACGACGTGATGGTGGTGGACCTCAAGCACTTCGACGGATCGCTGCGCCCCGTCGACCGCGTACCGCAGGACATCAAGGCGCTGTATGCCACCGCCTTCGAGGTTGATGCGACCTGGCTGGTCGAGGCCGCGTCGCGTCGCCAGAAGTGGATCGACCAAGCGCAGTCGCTGAACATCTACATGGCCGGCGCATCGGGCAAGAAGCTCGACGACACCTACAAGCTGGCTTGGCTGCGTGGGCTGAAGACCACTTATTACCTGCGCACCATGAGCGCCACGCACGCGGAAAAATCTACCGTGAAAGCCGGCAAGATGAACGCGGTCGCCTCGGGCAACACCGACGACACTGGCAGCATGAATGCTCTCGATGCAGCAGCGGCCACGGCGCAGGCGCAGATGGATGCATCACCTGCGACCGACATCAAATTCTGCGCGATTGATGATCCAGGGTGCGAAGCTTGCCAATAACAAAACGCATCGCTGCACCGAAAAATCCGGCGCCCGATTCGATGTAATTGAGCAACACTAATTTATCGCGATGTGAATGAACACTTTTCATTTTGTATCGCTGCTTTCATAATCCAACTTATTGGAAACATCTATGTTGACCTGGGACGAAGAAGCTAAACCATCGTTGCAAAAATCTTTGACCAGCGGCTTGCCTGAAGGCCGCTTGATGGAGCTTCCGCCTCTTTCCGCCGTGCAGCCTCAAGCCGCGACCCGCATGCTTGACGACAGCGCACTGATCTCCACGCAGACACGCGCAGCAGCAACGCCTGCCGCTGCCGCTGCGCCCACCGGACACCGCGTCAAGGCCGCTGACAAACGCATCATTAACGGCCAGACCGACGTGAACCAGCTGGTTCCGTTCAAGTACAAATGGGCTTGGGAAAAATACCTCGCCAGCTGCGCCAACCACTGGATGCCGCAGGAAGTCAACATGACGCGAGACATTGCGCTGTGGAAAGACCCGAACGGCCTGACTGAAGATGAACGCCGTCTGGTCAAGCGCAACCTCGGCTTTTTCGTCACCGCCGATTCGCTGGCTGCCAACAACATCGTGCTGGGCACCTACCGCCACATCACGGCACCGGAGTGCCGCCAGTTCCTGCTGCGCCAGGCGTTTGAAGAAGCCATCCACACCCACGCTTACCAGTACATCACCGAGTCGCTGGGTCTGGATGAAAGCGAAATTTTCAACGCCTACAACGAGGTGCAGTCGATCAGGGACAAAGACCAGTTCCTGATTCCTTTCATTGACGCCATCTCTGATCCCAACTTCAAGACCGGCACCCAAGAGTCCGACCAGACCCTGCTCAAGTCGCTGATCGTGTTTGCCTGCCTGATGGAAGGCCTGTTCTTCTACGTTGGCTTCACCCAGATCCTCGCGTTGGGCCGTCAGAACAAAATGACCGGCGCGGCCGAGCAGTACCAGTACATCCTGCGCGACGAGTCCATGCACTGCAACTTTGGCATCGACCTGATCAACCAGCTCAAGCTGGAAAACCCGCTACTGTGGACTGCAGACTTCAAAGCTGAGATCAAAGCCCTGTTCCTCAAAGCAGTCGAGCTCGAATACCGCTACGCCGAAGACACCATGCCGCGGGGCGTGCTGGGCCTGAACGCCTCCATGTTCAAAGGTTACCTTCGCTACATCGCCAACCGTCGGGCCACGCAAATCGGCCTGGAGACGCTGTTTCCGAACGAGGAAAATCCGTTCCCATGGATGAGCGAGATGATCGATCTGAAGAAAGAACGCAACTTTTTTGAAACCCGTGTGATCGAGTACCAGTCCGGTGGCGCTCTTTCCTGGGATTGAAGCTGCAAAACCCAATGATTTCAAGAATTGCAATGACCAGTGACGCTACCGAAGAGTGCGCGTTGGGCTTTGCTCCTGTGTTCGCGGCGCTGGGCACGGTTTATCCGTTGGCCCAACGCCGTGAATCGCTTCGCGTACTCCAAACGTGAAGTGCTCTTTGCAATGTGATCAAGGAGAAAACTATGGCAACTGCGAAAAAATCTGCGGCTAAAAAAGCTGCTCCGAAGAAAGCCCCTGCGAAAAAAGTAGCGGCTAAAAAAGCGCCTGCTAAAAAAGTAGCAGCGAAAAAAGCCCCGGCCAAAAAAGCGCCAGCGAAAAAAGTAGCAGCTAAAAAAGCTCCTGCGAAAAAAGCGCCAGCGAAAAAAGCCCCGGCCAAGAAAGTAGCGGCCAAAAAGCCAGCTGCGAAAAAAGCAGCAGCTAAAAAGCCTGCGGCGAAAAAAGTAGCGAAGAAAGCACCAGCGAAGAAAGCTGCTGCCAAGAAACCCGCTGCCAAAAAGCCTGCCGCCAAGAAAGCAGCGAAAAAGCCCGCTGCGAAGAAAGCCGCGAAAAAACCCGCTGCCAAAGCACCCGCTGCTCCGGCTGCCCCTGCGGCTCAGACTACTCTGAACCCGCAGGCTGCCTGGCCGTTTCCGACAGCCAGCAAGCCGTAAGCAACAAGGTACTTTTGCTTGAAGCCCGGCATCGCAAGATGCCGGGCTTTTTCTTTGGGAAATTAATGCGACAGCAAATGCGGCATGCTAGTGATTTGATAGCTGGCGGCGCCCGTCAATCATGGGCTAGTGGCTGATTTGATTGAGATCCAGCGTGTAGTTCTGGCCGCCCCGGAAGGCGATCTTGTGCGCGCCGACACGGTTGCCCAGTTCTGCACAACGTGCCAGCGGCCAGCCCTGTTCAAGGCCAAACAGCAGTGCGCCGCGAAATGCATCGCCGCAACCGGTAGGGTCCACCACCTCCACAGCCTTGACCGGCGGCACCAACGTTTTTTCGCCCGCCACCCAGACCTCACAGCCCTGCGCCCCAAGGGTGACGATGAGGCCTTCGACACCTTGTGACAGCTCCGCGATCGACAGGCCGGTCCGGTCACTGAGCAGCTTGGCTTCGTAGTCGTTGACCGTGACCCAGGTCGCCAGCTCGACGAAGTGCGCCAGTTCCTTGCCATCAAACATTGGCAGGCCCTGGCCCGGATCGAACACAAAGGGAATGCCGGCCGCCTTGAACTGCTCGGCGTGTTGCAGCATGGCGTCCCGCCCGTCCGGCGAAATGATGCCGATGCGGATGTCGGTGCGTGCCGCGATTTTTGTCGTGTGCGCCTGGCCCATGGCGCCCGGGTGAAAAGCCGTGATCTGGTTGTTGTCGCGGTCCGTCATGATCATGGCCTGCGCCGTGTAGGCATCGGCCACTTCGCGCACAAACTCGGTGCTGATGCCCAGCGTGTCCAGGCGCGCCACATACTCGGCGCCGTCGCTGCCGACCGTCGCCATGGGCAGGGGCGTGCCGCCGAGTTGCTTGAGGCTGTAGGCAATGTTGCCGGCGCAGCCGCCGAACTCGCGGCGCAGGGCAGGCACCAGGAAAGACACATTGAGGATGTGCAGCTGGTCGGGCAGGATCTGCTCGGCAAACCGGCCCTCGAAGCTCATGATGGTGTCAAAGGCCAGGGAACCACAAATTACAGCAGGCATGAAGGACTCGATTCAGTCAGGGATAAAAAGCAAGGACGCGGTAGCCGACAATCCGCAGCGGCGCGGAAGGTCTGGGCAAAATCGCTGGCCTGCTGGAGGCGGTTAACGGGGCCGCCGCAGCGGTGGAAACAGAAATCGTCAGCAGACCCGAAAACTCGGCGCCGGCGGCCAATGTGCCGGCCTCGGCGCCCAGCTCGCCCGGCGCCAATACGCGGCGCAGCAGGGCCTGGTCCTGGCTGTCGGTCAGAGTGAGTTCCAGCGATGGCATGGCCAGCGCAAGGCTGCCGGTATTCTTGATCACCACCTTGAGGCGGTAGATGTCGGGTGCGATCTTGCTGAACGACGAACTGTCAATCACGATGGACTCGATCTGTCGCAGCGCCCCAATTTCGCAACCCAGATAGCCGCACAGCGTCTCAAGTCCGACATGCAGGCCGGGCTGACGCAGGGCCAACGCGTTTCTCTGGAACAGTGCCACTTGCAGCATCAAGCCTGTCATCAGCAGCAGTGCTGCTCCGGCGAGCGACCAGCGCACGACAGGCCGGCGCCAGAAGGCCTGGCGCCTGGCATCACGCACAAAAGAAACATCCTGCGGGGCCTCTGGCAGTGCAGCGGAATCGTTGAAGCTGCTGTCTTCCGGCATTTCACGCGCAGGCGCATCAGGCAACTCATAGCTGTCGGGGCTGACCGAAGACGCAAATACCTCGGCCGCCAGATCGGGCGGCAGGGACACCTGGACTTCGGGCTTGGGCAGCGGCACCACCGGTGTTTCGGGCTGCACAGGGGGTGAGATTTCGGCAGCTTCGGGCGCCACCAGCATGGTTGCCAGGGGTGCGACCGGCGCTTCGGGACCATCCCATCCGGTCACCACAGCGCGGTCGCCAGCCTCCGGGGTTGACGCAGCCGCCGGGGCAAGGGCGAGCTCGGCGCGCGGCTGCAGATACGCTGCAGCGTCAAATACCTCTGAACACTGACCACAACGTACCCATCCCTGGGAAATTTTCAGTTGGTCGGCCACGACTTTGAACATCGTGCCGCAAGCGGGACAGCGCGTAATCAGACTCATGTGGGCCGTATTGTAAGGGGCCGATATGCCCGAACCTCACGCCCTGCGCGAGAACCGCCGCAGGCTCAGAGCCGGGCCGTCATCAATATCCAGCCGTCTTCCTGGTCGGTCACGTGCAACTGCGCATGCGGCGCGTAAGCCGCCTTGAGCTCTTCGGCCTGCCGATCCAGGATGCCGGCCAGCACCAACGACCCACCGGGCGCCACACGCGAACACAGCAGCGGCGCCAGCACTTTGAGCGGCGTCGCCAGGATGTTGGCCAGCACCGTCTGATACACGCCGTCGACCTTGTCCGGCAGGCCGGCGTTCAGTGTCACGTGGTTGGTCTCCGCATTGGCAAGCGTGGACTGAACGGCAGCTTCGTCGATGTCCACCGCATCGATGTCCACGGCGCCGAATTTGGCTGCACCAATCGCAAGAATGCCGGAGCCGCAACCATAGTCGAGCACCCGGCCCAGAGGCATGCGCCGGGAAGCCACATCCGGTGTGACGGAATTTGCCGACGGGCCGGCCCCAGGAAGATTGGCCCCCTCGGGGGGCAGCGAGGACACGCCGGTGCCGAGCGTGGGGGCACCAGCTATCCACCGCAGGCACATGCGGGTGGTCGGATGGGTACCGGTTCCAAAGGCCAGGCCCGGGTCGAGCCGGATCACCTGTGTGGCTTGCGCGGGCGGTTCATGCCAGGTCGGCACGATCCAGAAGGCGGGCGTGATCTCGACCGGTGAAAACTGTGACTGTGTCAGCCGTACCCAGTCCTGGTCGGGTACCGGCTGGATAGCCACCACCTGGCAGCCCTCGAAAAAATCCTGGACGGACAGCAGCTTCGCCGCATCACGCGCCAGCACCTCGGTTTCGAACAGTGCCACCACCCGGGAGTGTTCCCAGCCGGCTTGGGGCGGTGGCATGCCCGGCTCGCCAAACAGCGCCTGCTCGGCCGGCGTCTGCGCGTCGGCGTCTTCCACCGACACACTGAGCGCGTCAAGGGCGTCAAGCGCATCGCTGAGCGCCTCGACCTGCGCCACCGGCGCCAGCAAAATCAGTTCAAACATGGTTTATCGCCTCACGAGATTCTGTACGCTGACGATCAGGGGTATCAATCAAGCCAGGGCCGCGGATCTGGCGTTGCCAGTCCGCAGGCGCAGCGGCCCCTCGGGGGGGGGGG